>DNYS01000020.1:0-10454 GCA_003506735.1 Nitrospinota bacterium | reverse complement strand
TGCGGAAATCTATCTGGGCTCGCCGGCCACTGTGGCGGCCTCCGCCCTGGCGGGGGGGGTCGCCGATCCGCGCGATATTTTGGCCGAAACGAGGGAGACGGTCGAATGGCGATAAAGGGCCGGGTATTCCGATTCGGAGACAATATCAGCACCGACGTCCATCTGTCGGTCAAGTACCGCCCGCCGGAAACGGGGCTGGATGAGCTCAAGCGGGACGCCTTTAAGGAGATCGATCCGGCGTTTTCATCTTCCGTGCGGCAGGGCGACCTGGTGGTTGCGGGGGAGAATTTCGGCCTCGTGAGCAGCCGGGCGGACGCGGCGGTCGTCCTCCGCGAGCTGGGGGTGAGCTGTGTGCTGGCCAAGAGTTTCGGGCACATGTTCTACCGCAACGCGCTGAACATGGGCCTGCCCGTCATCGAATGCGACACGGATTCCATATCGGCGGGGGATGAGGTGGAGGTGGACCCCGAGGCCGGCCTCGTCCGGGCGGGGGCTGAGGAAATCGCCTTCGCCCCCATCCCGACTGCGATCATGAAGATGATCGATGCCGGTGGGCTGGTCCCCCTCATTCAAAAAGAGGGGGGCTATCCGGCCTGATTCTCTTGTCCCATCGCCGCTCCCAGCGCGGCCTCTAAAGCCGCCATCGGCAGGCCGTTCTCCCGGTAGCCCCGCCGGAGGATTTGGGCGTATTCCGCCGAGGGCTTGGCATCCCGGAGGGGCCCGGCCATCCGGTAGATCATCGCCCTCTCCCGGCCTTGGTCCGATTCGACCTCTACCTCCTCGCGCCCATAAAGGTCGGGATAATCCTCATAGCCGTCGAGGGCGGGGAGATCGTCCCCGTGCAGGAGATAGAGCGCGCCGGGCACAAAGGCGCCCTTTTCGGGCACGGTGGTGGCCCAGCCCGGACCCGGCGGAAATTCTTGGGGAAGTGCGATTCGGAGTGCGTGGCCCATCAAGCGCGCAAGGCGCAGGGGGCGGCTTCCCGGACACCTGCGGCGCATCCCTTCACCATCAAGGTTCGCGCCATAGGCGAAATAGGTAATCGGACCCTCAGGTGGCGCGGCCGAAGTCCTCGTCTTCATCTTCGGCCCAGCCTTCCGGCTCGCCACCATCTTTGCCCCAGCCTTCCGGCTCGCCGCCGAAGGCGATGAGCATCTTGGCCGGTTTGTCGTCCACCGGAGCAGCGGCGTGAATCGCCCCCTCGCGGATGGTGATCATCTCGCCCCCCTCGATGAGGACGAGTTCTTCCTCGACGTTGAACTGCATCCGTCCTTCGAGGACGATGAGCCTCTCTTCCTCGTCGTGGGTATGGTAGGGGACCATGGCTCCCCTGGGCTGTTCGACCTCGAAGATGCGAAAATCGCGCTCGGCCAAAGCCGAGACGATCTCATCCTGTTCGGGCTCGCAGCTAAAGGCTTCGGCCACATATTCTACGCGGTAGGCTGGCTTGGACATTTTTCCCGTTCCCCGTGATAACTAGGCGCTGAGAATTTCCTTGACGATCCGGCTGATCCGCGCACCGGCCGCCTGGCCGGCAAGCTGTTTGGATAATACACCCATCACCTTGCCCATCTCCTTTATCGAGGAGACCCCCATCTCGTCGATGGCCGCCCGGGCCGATAGGCGGATGGCTTCGTCGTCCACCTGGGCGGGAAGATATCCCTGCAGAACAGGGACTTCCTCGCGCTCCTTGGCGGCCAGTTCGGGCCGATCGCCCTTCTCGAACTGCTCGGCCGCCTCCTCACGTCTTTTTACCATGCTTTGGAGGATTTTGAGAATCTCCTCCTCGGAAGTTTCGTTTCCCGCCTCTTTGTCCTTGGTCAGGATTTCGGCCCGAATCATCCGGATGGTGGAGAGGTGCTCAGCCGCTTTCTCGCGCATGGCCGTCTTCATGTCCTCGAACAGCCGGTCGCGAAGTTGCGCCATTTTCTTTCCTTATTGCGCGTTGCCCGTGCTCCGCCCAGGAGTAGCGCCAGTATACTGGGTCCGTCCCTTTTCCCGGTGAAGCAGCCAGTATATGGCCAATCCGCCGCCCAGCATGTCCGCGGCGGAGTCCATCAACGAAGGCTCCCTGCCTGGGACAAACGATTGGTGAAACTCGTCGATGAGCCCGTTGGCCGCCACGAAAACGAATAAGACGGCAGCGGCCCTCACCTCCGAGCGTCCCACAGCCGTTTCTCGCAGGGGGCGCCAGAACAAGACCGCCAGGACTCCAAATTCGCAAAGGTGCACCAGTTTGTCCAGCCCTGCCGGGATGGTCAGCCCCATCTCGCCCGGGCTGGCCGAGGAAGCCGCATGAATGAGCGCGAGATAGAAACCGGCGATGACCCAGCCCCCGCGGGCCGGGCGCCGCTCTTTGCCCATGCCGCCGCCCGCAGGTCCGGCGGTTTCAGGGGAGGGGGACAATCGCTTCGATTTCCACCAAAAATTCGGGATTGGCGAGGCTTGAGATCACCAAAAACGTATTTGCGGGTGGGTCGTCACCAAAAAATTCCTTTCGCGCCTCGCCGACCGGGCCGCGTGCGTCGAGGCTTGTGACAAAAAAGGTGGTCTTGGCGATGTCGCTCATGTTGCCGCCCGCCTCCTCGACCACCCGGCGCATGTTTTCGAGCGCCTGGCGGGTCTGACCTCCGGCGTCGCCGGGGGAGGCGACGTTGCCGTTCTCGTCGAGGGGGACCTGGCCCGCGACATAAAGCGTTCTCCCCGCCTCGACGATGACGCCGTGAGAATAATGGCCTCCCGGCGGGGCCATCCCCGCGGGCTGGTTGACGATCGATCTCTTCATGCCGGTGTCCTCAATGGATAACCAAAATTGCGCGCCCCGATCAATATTCCAGCTTGGCCTCGTCCAGATTTCCCACGACGGTCAGGATGGCCTCATCCATGCGGATATGCTTTTTCGCCGCCGCCTGCACCTGCTCTTTCGTCACGGCGCGGATGAGATCCAGATATTTCCCGGCATAGTCGGCGGGGAATCCCAGGCGCTCGACCGACATCATATAGCCCGCGATGCGGGAGGATGACTGGAAGCGGGTGGCGAAATTTCCGGTGATGAAGGCCTTCGCCTCCTCCAGTTCGCGCTCGCTCACCCCTTTCTCCTGCATTAGCCGGATTTCGGCGATGGATTCGGAGATGGCTTGATTGGCGCTGATATTTTTTGTCTGGAGCATGAGCCGCCAGTGTCCCGTGTCCATTCCCGCGGCAAAATAGCTGTAGGCCGAATAGACCAGTCCCTTTTCCTCGCGGATGTTATTCGTGATCCGGCTCTCGAAGCCGCCCCCACCGAGGATATAGTTCATCACCCGGGCCGCGTAGAAATCCTTGTGCCGCCGGGAGAGGGAGCGGTTTCCGAGAATGACGGTCACCTGCTTGAATGGGCGGTCGATCTTGATGATGGACATCTTGCCCCCGGTGTCCGCCGCGTCCGCCGGAATCGCCGGCGAGGGGCCCATCCGGGCTTTCCAGCCCCGAAAGCGGCCGAGGACCATGTCTCGCGCGCGGGCGAGCGTGATATCGCCCACGATCACGAAAATCGCGCCCTTCATCCCGTATCGGTTCCGGTGAAATTGAACGAGGTCCCGCCGCCCGATCTTCCGGATGGTCTCGGGCAACCCCTCCACCTGCCGCCCGTAGGGGTGGGAGCCGAAGAGGCGCTTACGGAAGGCCTTGTTGGCGAGATAGCCAGGACGATCTTTTTTCCGCTGGAGGCTGCCCAATAACCGTACTTTCATTTTTTTGAGTTCATTCCGGGGGAAGGTGGGCCGGCGGAGAATGTCAGCGAGCAGCTTAAACCCCCGCTCCAGGTCCCGCGTGAGAAGGCGGATCGAGGCGGTCGAAAAATCCCGGCCCGCGCTCGCGCTCGCGCCCCCGCCGAGGCCGTCGTTGAGCCTCTCTATGGCCGATGCACTTCGGTTCCGGGTGCCCCGGAGGAGCATTCCGGCGGTCAAGCTCGCCAGGCCCTGCTTGTCCAGGGTCTCGTAGCGCGAGCCGCCCTGAAAGGAGACCCGGATAGTGACGATGGGAAGCTCGTGCGATTCCTTGACGAGGAGTACGGCCCCGCCGGGAAGCTCCTCGCGGTCGTAGGACAAAACGGCGGCGAAGGCGGGCGGGGTGAGGGCAAGGCATAAAATGAATGCGGCCGCGGCGCGGCCCATCGATCGCACGGTCATTTGCGGGTCTCTCCCCGTTTCGCTCCGCCCCTTCTCCCTTGGCGTCCGCCCTTGGGCGGAATCGGGATGAGGGTCGCAGTCGTCCGGTTTTCCTTGCGGAGGTATTTTTTCGCGACGCGGACGATGTCCGCCGAAGTGACTTTGGCCAGGGAGGGGAGGTAGCCGTCCACCAGCCGCCAATCACCCGCAATCGCGGCCCGGCCGAGTTGCATGGCGCGGTAGAAATGACTGTCCATCGAAAAAATCGTTTGGGCCTCGATGCTGCGGAGGTTTCGTTCGAGCTCTTCGCTGGGAACGCCTTTACGGATGAGGCGGTCTACTTCCTGAAAGATGGCCTCTTCTACGTCGAAGGCATCCTTGCCCGGGGCGGGCTGCCCGTAAAGATAGAAGAGCATCGGGTCGACCGAAACGTAGGTGTAGTCTGCCCCGGCCCCCAGCGCGATGGCGTCCTTCCGGACGAGACGCTGGTAGAGACGGCTGGTCTCGCCGCCACCCAGGATGGACTCGAGCATGATGAGCGCCGGACCGTCCTCGTCCCTCCAGTTCGGGGCATGGTGCGCTGTAGCGAAATAGGGGAGCTGCGCTTCCTTGCGGACCACCAGCCTCCGCCCGGCGGTCTGGGGCGGTTCGGTCATCTGGGGCCGGCCCTGAAACGGCCGCGAGGGGATGGGCCCGAAATGTTTTTCCAGGAGCTGGATGGCCTCGGCCACGTTGAAGTCGCCGACGATGACCGCCGTGGCGTTGCTCGGCGTGTAGTAGCGCCGGTAGAAAGCCTTCAAATCCTCCAGCGAGTAGGTGTTGATGTCCTCGGCCCAGCCGATGATAGGGTTGCCGTAGGCGTGTTCGGTGAACGAGGAGGCGCGGAGCCGCTCGAAGAGCATGCCGGTGGGGCTGTCCTCGGTTCGCGAACGACGCTCCTCCATGACGACCTTGCGCTCGGGTTCGAGCTCTTTGCTTTTCAGGACCAGGTTGACCATTCGGTCGGCCTCGAGCTCCATGACGAGACCAAGGCGGTCCGAGGCGATTCGCTCGAAATAGGCCGTGTAGTCGAAGCTCGTGAACGCGTTGTGAGAGCCCCCGTTCCGCTTGACGATGTTGTTGAACACCTTGGGGCCGTATTTTTTCGTGCCCCGGAACATCATGTGCTCGAGCATGTGGGCGACGCCGGTTTTTCCTTTGGGCTCGTCCCGGCTTCCCACCCCGTACCAGACCTGAAAAACGATCGAGGGCGCCCGGCGGTCCTGGAGCATGAGCGCCCGCATGCCGTTGGCGAGGCGGTGTTCGGCCACCTTCCAGGGCACCCGGAGGAGGCCCGATGAATCCGTGGGGCCGCCCGGAATTTCGCCACCCCCCCGGGCCATGGAGGCGGGATAGGAGGCCAGAAGCAAGACGATGAACACTGCGGCGATTCTTCGCATGAATGATCCTTCATAAAGAAGGGAACGCACCGGGCATAACGGCGAAAGGAAGGAAATTTCATCCCTCGATATTCGCCAAAATATGCCGATGGGCGAAAATAGCGGCGAGAGAAATTCTACCCCACTGGCCCGGATTCTCGAAACGCGGGCTAGCCCAAAATCCCCGCCTTTTCGAGGACGCCGGGGTTGGCCACGTCCCCCGGCCTCCGCCCGGACAGACAATCCACGGTCGCCCGGACCGCATGGCGGACGCAGTTCTTGCAGGCGTCCTCGCCCACCCCCGCCGCGTGCGGGGTGACGACGACGTTGTCCAGGGCGAATAGGGGATGGGAGGCGTCGGGCGGTTCGTCGGGGAATACGTCGATCCCGGCCCCACGAATCCCGCCGGATGAGAGAGCATCCGCGAGCGCGTCGATATCCACGACAGGCCCCCGCGAGGTGTTGAACACAAAGGCGGTGGGCTTCATGAGTCTCAGCAGGGCGCGGTTGATGATGCCTCGCGTGTCGGGCGTCAGCGGGACATGGCACGAAATATAGTCGGCCCGGCTCACGACCTCTTCGATCGGATGGAAATAGACGCCCACCTCGGCGGCGAACCGCTCGTCCTGGACGATGTCGCAGGCGAGGATTTCCATCCCGAAGGCAGCGGCGCGGCGGGCGACCTGTTTTCCGATGTTTCCGAGACCGATGAGGCCGAGGGTCCTGCCATTGAGGGCAGCCGCGGGGAGGCGGAGGCTGGCCCACTCCCCGGCGCGGATGCCCTGGTTCGACAGGGGAATTCTCCGGGCGGCGGCGAGGATGAGGCCGAAGGTGTGTTCGGCCACCGACTGGGCGTTCTGGCCGGCGGCGTGGGTGACGACAATACCGTTCTCGGTGGCGGCGTCAATATCGATGGCGTTCAGGCCCACGCCCGTTCGCGCGATGATTTTCAGGTCGGAGGCGGCGGCCATGACGCGGGCCGTGTATAGGTCTCCGCTCGGCAGGGTGGCGACGACGCCGGGGATTCCCTCGAGCACCTCCTCTTCGCTGAGATGGACCCCCCGGACGTCCAGATTGATTTCCAGTTCCGCCTCCTCCTCCAGCGGGCGGAGTAGGTGCATCGGGTCATCCAGGCCCCCGAGCCATGTCGTGGTAATCCATGCAATGCCTTTGGCCACTGCAAATCCCCTCGATGCCGGTTAGTGTGGCGGCCCGGGCGGGACCGCGTGGCGGGAGCGGAAGAACTCCCGGAAGATTCAGATCGATTCCATTGCCATGAGGATGCCATAGACGCCCCCTGATCGCCATCGGGGCTGCAGGTATGGCTAGAGGCGGCGGAGGATCGCGGCCCGCCGTCCGTCGCACCAGATGAGTTCGAAGCCGAAGGCTCTGCAAATCCAATCCATCGTATCCCTCCGGTAGAAGCAAAGATGGGTGAAATCGCGCCGGTAGTGCCAGTTCGACCGAAATGCATTCTCGCTCCAGAACATCGTCATCACGCCGAGGAGCCCGCCCGTCCTGAGCATGGCGCGAAGGTGCCCGATCTCTTTTCGCGGATGGCGAAAATGCTCGAACGTCTCGGTCGATGCGATGAAGTCGAATGGGCCGCCGGGCGGCTCGGGAAAGTAGAAGGGATCGTAGGGCCGGGTGGCGAATCCGCGCTCTTCCATGATCCGGCAAAGGACGGGCTCGGGGCCGCACCCAAAATCGAGCCCCCGCGCCCCGGGCGGTAGCCGCCCGGCCAGGGGGGAGGCGAGCGTTTCGAGATGGGACAGGTAGCCGGCATCGTCCGGCGCGTTTTGGTGCTGGTCGTAGCGGCGGCGCTCCTCGGCGGGCGAGGGCCAGAATTTCTCGGGAACGAACATGAGCCGGCAGGCCGGGCAGTGGAGATAGGTCCGCCCCTCGCCCTCGTCGAACGGCCTAGCATCCGCCCTATCGCAGAGCGGGCATGGAGGGGTTCTCTCTTGATCGGAAGCCGGGTCCGGCCCGTCTCGCTGCATGTATTCGCCCCCGCCGGCGGGGCGTACGCCCTCCGCCCTCCGGTTGACACCCATCCTGGGATTCCCCTAGCTTAGGCGTCCATATGATTCGAAAGCCTGAACAATTGCTCCGTATCGATATGGCAAGGAGATATGGATGATTCTGGACAAAATGAAGCTGGACGGCAAAGTGGCGCTCGTTACCGGGGCGGGTTCGGGTCTGGGCCAGGCGATGGCCGTTGCGCTGGCCGAGGCGGGCGCGGACGTGGCCCTCGCCGGCCGGCGGGCGGATGCTCTTGCGGAGACCGAAAAAATCATCGCCGGATTGGGCCGGAGGGCGCTCGCCGCCCCGTTGGATGTCTCGAAGCTGGAGGAGGTGAAAAAGGTGGTCGGTGAGACCTCGCGCGCGCTGGGCCCCATCGATGTGCTGGTCAACGGCGCGGGCGTCTACAACGGTGATGAAACCCTCCAGGTCGCCGAAGAGGAATGGCGGCGTGTCATCGACATCAACCTGACGGGGACGTTTTTCTGCTGCCAGGCGGTGGGCGAGGGCATGGTCGGCCGAGGCGGGGGGAGCATCGTCAACGTGGCGACCTTCCTCGGCGAACGAGGCCAACGCGCCGCGCGGGCCGCCTACAACGCGAGCAAGGGCGGGGTCGCCTCCTTGACGCGTGCCCTCTCGGTCGAGTGGGGCCCGATGGGGGTGCGTGTAAACTGCATCTCGCCCGGCGCGCACCGCACGCCCATTATGGCGGCGGCCCTTTCGAACCCGGACACGGAAAAATGGCTGAACGAGAAGACCGTCCTCGGCCGGATGGGCGAGCCCGAAGACATCGCCGGTCTGTGCGTTTTTCTTGCCTCGGACGCCTCAAGTTACATCTCGGGGGTGAACGTTTATGAAGACGGGGGCGGCTGGGTCTAGCGCGTCATGGTGGAGCTCGGGGCCCTCATCTTCGATTTCGATGGCACGATTGCCGACAGCGAGCCTTATCATCTGGCCGCCTTCCAGCGGACCTTCTCGGCGGAGTTGGGCCTCGAACTGACCGAAGCCCAATACCGGGATCGGTACCTGGCCTACGACGACAGGATGATGATGCGGACATTCCTGGACGACCGCGATGTGGCGCTATCCCCCGACCGGTTCGGGCGCCTTCTCGATGTCAAGGAAGCGCACTACAAGGATCTGGCACAGGATCCACCCATCCTCCCGGGGGTGGCCGATCTGATCCGGGCCGCCTCGGCCAGATGGCCGCTGGCGGTCGCGAGCGGGGCGCTGGAGGCCGAGATTCGCCCCGTGCTCGCGGGTGCGGAGTTGCTTGAATATTTCGAGACCATCGTATCGGCGGAGATGGTCGAGCGGGGAAAGCCCCATCCCGAGAGTTTTCTCACGGCGCTGGAGCGGCTCAACGGTGGCCGTGCCGATGCCATCCTCCCCGCCGCCTGTCTTGTCCTGGAGGATTCGGTAGCGGGCGTTGGTGCGGGTCGCGCTGCGGGGATGCGGGTTCTGGCGGTGACCACCAGCTTTCCGAGAGATCAACTCGGAGAGGCCGACCGGGTGGTGGACTCTCTTGAAGAAATCGCGGGCGCGGATGCGCTGGTGGCCTGGTTTTCATCCCTGTCCGGTTCGTGGTAATGATCGCAAGATGTTGTTTATAAAGGATATATTGATATGGCCATATTGAAGGTGGCGCAGATGGGCCACCCGGTCCTCCGGCAGGTCGCCGAGGAGATACCCGCCAAAGCCCTGAAGAGCAGCGATATCAAGGCGTTGGTCGATGATCTGGTGGAAACCATGTCCGAGTACGCCGGTATCGGACTGGCCGCCCCCCAGGTGCACTTCGGCGTTCGCCTCTTTATCATTCAGCCCGACCCCGGGGACGAGTCCACCCTCCGCGTTGCAGTGAACCCCGTCCTCACCCCGCTTTCGGAGGAGATGGAAGAGAGCTGGGAGGGATGCCTCTCCCTCCCCGATATACACGGGATGGTGCCCCGCTACATGCGCATCCGGCTCGACGCGTGGGATGCCTCCGGAGAAAAATACTCGGTCGAGTTCGAGAATTTCGCCGCCCGCGTCGCCCAGCATGAGGCCGACCATCTCGACGGCGTTCTCTTCATCGACCGCATGACCAACCTCTCCACCCTTGCCTACGGCGATGAGTGGCGCCGCTACCACGCCCCCCGGCCCGAGCCGAAAGAAGGCGGGGAGGATGAGGAAGAAGAGGAAATAGAAGAGGGCGGGAAGAGCTGTTAGGGCGGCCTGTTTGAAACTCGGCGATCACGCATGGAAAAAGGCTGCGGGGGGAATCGCCCTCCACAGCCTTTTGTCGTTTTTGGTGCCAAAGATAGGACTCGAACATAATTTTGTAAGACTTATATATTCAGTATTTTATGTGTATTCTCTGCGGTCTATTTATCCAGATACCCGCACAATAACCCTCACACCAGTGGCCTCCTGAGGCCCTCCTAGGTCCTCCCCTCACGATGAACTCCCAAACCGCCCCGTGGGCTAGGGCCGGAGGGGCGAGGCGGCCCTTGAAGGGGAGAGAAGAGGTCCTCTTAGGGTCTGTTTCACTAGCTCCCACCATTTCCGCCGCATCCAGTGCGCTGGGTAGAGCGGTTAATTGTGGTTTATTATGGCCAGCAATTAAGTGAAGAGACTCCAGAGGGAGGGGCCTCCACACATTCTTGGTTCAATTTTCAATGGCTCTCAAGACAACGGCATTTTGGCGAAAAAATGTGAGAGAGCATCATTATACCCTGCCGGTCGAATCCCCCCCCTAGGGGATGGACTCTTCCTATTCCCCCCTCTCGCCCGGTGGTGGAGAACACAGTATTTTCCTATGAGAAAATTTGCTGCACCCATTCTGCTGGCCCTTGCCGTCCTGCTGTTGGGGGGATGTGCAACAATA
>DNYS01000188.1 GCA_003506735.1 Nitrospinota bacterium | reverse complement strand
GATCCAATTTTTGCGGAGCACAACCCTGTATGTGCCCACAAATTAAAGAGTTTTCGGAATTCTAACTAGAAATCGGAACAGGGAATTTTTAAAAATTAACAGGGAACAATATAGAATTATCAGGGAAATTGACTTTGATCGGCTCCCATCTCTGTACAATCAAGAATTCGCCATGCACAGGTTAGAAAATTCAAATTAATCCCGACTGAGCTTGCCCAAAACCTCCAGCACGTGATCCGGAGTGATGGGTATCCGGGTGATGCGCGCGCCGATGGCCTGGCTCACGGCGCAGGCGACGGCGGCGGCACCGGCGGTACAACAAGGCTCGCCGATGCCCTTGGCGCCGTAGGGTCCGAGCCCCTCGCCGGATTCGAGATAGAACGAATCCCACTCGGGCGTTTCGGCCGCCGTGGGTATCAGGTAGCTGTGAAACTCGCTGGTGGCGAGCATGCCTTGGTTGGTCTTGATTTCCTCTGTGAGCCCGTGGCCGATGCCCATCATGGTCCCGCCCTCGAACTGGCCCTCGACATGCTGGGGGTTAATCGCCTGGCCGACATCGTGGCCCGAGGCGTAGTTGAGGAGGCGCACCTCGCCGGTCTCGATGTTCACCTCGGCCTCGGCCGCATGAATGCCGAAAGTGTAGTCAACCCACCCGCCCGCATCGCCGAAAACCTCACGGCCCTCGAAGGTGTGAGAGCTGGTCGCCATCTTTCCCGTCGTGAAGAGGGGGATGTCCATCTCCTTGCACTTTTTCACGGCCTGGGTGTAGTCCACCGAGCGATCCGCCGCGCCCCGGACCGAGATGACGCCGTTCCTGGCCTCAAGGTCTTCCGGCGCCGCCTCGAGTAGCTCCGCAGCGCCCTTCAAGATGCGCGAGAGGAGTTCCTCGCCGCCGCGCTGGGCCGCGCCGCCCGTGATCAGCGTTTGGCGGCTTCCGGACGTCATGCCGCAATGGGGCGTGATCTCGGAGTTCGCCATCGTCACCGAAATTTTTTCGAGCGATACGCCAAGGGCCTCGGCAGCGATTTGCCGGTAGGCCTGGGTCTGGCCCGCACCCACGTCCGAGGCCCCGCAACGCAGGTTCACGCTGCCGTCCGCCTCGATCGAGACATAGGTCTCGCCCTCCTGGCCGGGCCGTCCGTAGCCCGCGATATTTGCGATATAACCCACCCCCCGCCGCCAGGGGCCCCGGCTTTTCGAGGAGTCGGGCCCGGCCTTCTTGCCGAAAATCCTCTGGGCTTCCTCGAGAAGCTCGGGAAGCATGGTCGAGGTCGGGATGGGTTGGCTTTGAATAAGCGTCTCGCCCTTCTTAATGAAATTCCGGCGGCGGAACTCGACCGGGTCCATCCCAATCTGCTTGGCCACCTCGTCCATCTGAGACTCGCAAGCGAAACTAACCTGGTTCGCGCCGACGCCACGCATGGACTCGGTAAAGGGATTATTCGTATTGATGGCGCGGGATCGGCCGCGCAAGTTGGGCACATCGTAGGGGCCCTGGCTCACAATCAAGCCACCAAGGACAATCCCCCTGCTGTTCGTCGGATAAGCGCCCGCATCGGCGAGAATATCGATATCGACGGCGGTGAGTTTGCCGTCTTTGGTCGCGCCCGTCTTGTAGCGCATGAGAAAGGGATGTTTTTTGCTGCACTGCGCCATGGATTCTTCACGCGAGTACACGATGCGGACGGGTCGCCCAGTTTTCATCGTAAGAAGCCCGAGAAAAGCGCCGAGCAAGGGATGCTCCTTGCCGCCGAAGGCGCCGCCCATCATCGGACAATCGTAGCGCACGCGGCTGGCGGGCAAATTCAGCGTAGCGGCCACCAACTGGTAGTTCTCTACTGTCTGGGTGGGGACACGAATGTTCACGATGCCGCGCTCGTCCACCCAGGCAACGCCACCCTCAGGCTCGATAAAGGCGTGGTCTATGGAGGCGGCAAAGTAGGTGTTCTCCACGATGACATCGGCCCGAGCAAAGCCGGCCTCAATATCGCCCTTGTCTGCATTCCTTTCAATCAGCACCTCGCCCTCGATGTTCTCGAACGCATAGATCCCCGGCAGGGACTCATATTCGATTTCGACGAGCCCGGCCGCCCGCTCGGCGAGGTCGTGCGTCTCGGCGGCGAGAATCGCCACGGCGTCTCCGCCGAAACAGACCGAATCCTCGGACAAGACTGGGAACTCGGGATAGCGGCCCGCGTTCGTTCCGGGAATGTCTTTCGCCGTCAAAACGCAGTGCACGCCGGGCAGGGCGAGCGCTTTCGACGGATCAATATTCTTGATGCGCGCAGGAACCGCCGGGGGGCGAATCACCTTGCCCACCAGTTCGTTCGCGAATCGTAAATCGTCGCCGTAAATGGTGTCGCCCATCGCCTTGGCAAGTGAGTCTTCTTTCGCCGGAGAGTTCCCGACGTGAGCCATCTGAGTCATACCTACCCCCAATGCTTGAGTGAACCGGACAATTGGATGAAATACGGCGCGGGCGGCATGCTTTTGAGCGGAACGGCACGGAAAGCCCGGGGCGTACTCACCAGCTCAGGAGCGCACCGCGCATGACCGGCCACGGTAAAATCAGGTTCGAGAGAAATGCAACCGCGAAGAACCGGTGGAATAATCCATCACATCTTCACGCGCGTCCTGTGCATGCCGGGAATATTGCCACGCCTGGCCCTTTCAAGCGACCTTGCTTAAGACATTCAATCTAGGTGGGATCCACTTTTTGCGGGGCACACCGGTCTGAATGGTGGATAAATCATGGATTCATATGGGATATCCGGGATAAAATTAACAGGGAATTTGGATTTGATTGGCTCCTATTTCCTTACAATTAGAAATTCGCCATGCACAGGCATTGATAGTACCAATGGCGTGTCATCATTTTTGGAAGAAAGGGGCAGATGCCCCGAAATCGAGGATTCGA
>DNYS01000073.1:7397-14436 GCA_003506735.1 Nitrospinota bacterium | reverse complement strand
CGCGGGCGCGGCGGTGAACGTCGTCGCGGCCCTGATGTTCTGGACGGCTGTCCGGGAGGGCGAGATCGTCCGGGTGGTTCCCATCAACCGGCTTTCGGTGCTTTTCGTAATTTTCTTCTCGTGGCTCTATTTCAGGAAACAAGAGGCCGTGACGAGCCGCGTGATCCTGGGCGGGTTGCTCTCGGTGGCTGGCGCCTTCGCCATTGTCTCGGGCAGGTAAGGGGCGATTTCCCCGCGGCGGAAGGGCCGTCGCCACCGGCATGGGGACATGCCATGATTCCGGTTTCTCTTTTCCCTGGGTGAAGGTCCGCGCTTGAATCGTTTCATCCCAACCTTCTCGCGTTTCTCGGTGCGATTTTCATGGTTGTGGCGTGCACCTCCTATACCGGGTGAGGCTTGAACATCTCAACCCCTCGGCAACGACGCTGGTCTCGAATTGCGTATCGGTTGTCTTCGCCTTCACCATTGATTTTCTTGTCCGCCGGGGTGCAGCGGATTCCCTCGCGCGGGGTCTTCTGGTTCACCGTGGCCGGGATGACGGGCGGCCTCGCGGGGAGGTATCTGAGCCTGGTGCCGATCAACCGGGTCGGCTTGGCCCGGGCGCCTATATTGACCCAGACCCGCCTCGTCTGGTCGGCGGCGATGGCGGTTGTGATCCTGGGCGGGTTGCTCTCGGTGGCTGGCGCCTTCGCAATTATTTCGGGCGGGTAGCGGCCGCTCTTTCAAAGGTAGCGGATTTTGCTCAAATCAGTGGATCCGAATTTACTGGCGCTGTTGGCCGCCGCCTGCATCGCGGTGGCGCGGGCGATGTACCGGGGCGCACTCCTCCGCCTCGGGGCTGGCGTGACGGCCCTGGCCTCGAGCGCGATCACCCTCCATTTTGCCTGGGCGTTTTATTTCTTTTCGGAAAGGGTGGACGAATGGCCCCTGCGCGGCATGGCCTGGTTCGTGGTGGTGGGGCTGCTCGGCGGCCTGGCCGGGCGCTACATGAGTTTTTATGCGATGAAAACGGTGGGGCTGGCGCGCACCTCGGTCCTAATGCAAACGAGCCTCCTCTGGTCGTCGCTGCTGGCCATCGTGTTTCTGGGGGAGAACCCCACCCTGCCGGTGATCGCCGGTTCGGCGGGGATCATGTTCGGCTCCATCCTGCTCGTCCACCGGAGAGAAGGAGAGTCCCAGAATATTCCGTTTTTCTACTACCTCATTCCGCTGGCGGCGGCCGGGTTCCAGGGTTTTTCTCATCTGTTCCGCAAGTTCGGATTCGCCTGGATTGCCTCCGCTCCGCTCGGAATGAGCATTTCGAACACGATCGCCACACTTTCCCTGTTCGCCATCCTTCTCTATTCGGATGAAAGCAATCCCAGGTTCTGGGAGCGCCGGCCGCTGCTCCTGATCTCGGTGGGGGCCGTCTTCAACGCCGCCGCCGCGCTCTTGTTCTGGACCGCCGTCCACCAAGGAAAGATCGTCGAGGTGATCCCCGTCAACCGCCTTTCCGTTCTCCTGGCCATCCTGTTCTCGTGGCTCTTTTTCCGGAAGCAGGAGGCGGTCAACTCCCGTGTGGTCCTGGGCGGGCTGCTCTCGGTGGCGGGCGCCTGGGCCATCGTTTGGGGAAAGTGAGGAGAGGATGGATGAGAAGAAAATTCCTGCCTCCCCGGCCCGCCCCTGTCGGCCGAACCTCCGTTTGAGTCAATTTGACGAACCCCGGCGCAGCCCATATATTCACACTACCGTACCAATTTCATGAAGGGGCGGCGATCCCGGGTCGCTGGGAAGGTTGCGGCGGCACTCTTTTTTCGCCCGCTCCGGGTGAAGATGAAAGTCACCAGCGGGCGCGGAATATTCGCCGCCCACTCACAGCGGAGGACGGACAATGAAAACGAGGTGGATTTCCACGGCATCGGCCCTGGCCCTGTTCGCGGGTCTTCTAGCGGCATCGGCCCCGCGGGCCTTGGCGGTCGGCCCGGGCGATTTGCCCTGCCGGGCGGTCAAGCTCATCGTTCCCTGGGGGGCGGGAGGCGGCACCGGCGTCATTTTCCGCATCGTCGCGCGCGCGGCGCAGGGGTACCTCGGCAAGGACATCATCATCCAAAACATCAGCGGCCAGGGCGGCAACAAAGGCGCCAAGGTGGCCAAGGCTGCCAAGCCCAACGGGTGCACAATATTTGCGGGCCACGACTCGATGCACACCTCTTATGTGCAGGGCCGGGTGAATTTTTCTTATTTCGCGTTTGAGCCCGTAGCGCTCGTCACCCACACACCTTCCATCCTTGGCGCCCATCCCCAAAAAGCGCCGTGGAAGAGCGCCAAGGAATTGATCGCCTACATCAAGAAAAGCCCGAACAAGGCGCTCTTCGGCGCGACGCTCGGTTCTACGAGTCACTTTTTCCCGGTGATGATCGAGTCGGCCACGGGCGGGAAATTCAAATACGTGGGGTATGACGGTACGCGCCAGCGCACCACGGCGCTTCTCGGCGGCCATATCCAACTGATGGAAATCAACCTCTCGGCCAACGGGAAGCACATCAAGGGGGGATCAATCCGAGCACTCGGCATCGCCCTGCCAAAGCGCGACCCCCGGCTTCCGAACATTCCCACCCTGAGAGAGCAGGGCATCGATGTCGTCTCTGGCGTGAACCGGGGCGTCTTTCTCCCGAAGGGTACGTCGGATGAAATTCAGGCGTTGTTTGAGGAAGCCTTCCGGAAAACCATGAACGATCCGAAGGTCAAAAAAGACCTTGAGCAGGGAAAAGGGGTCAACGTTCAATTCAAGGGCCGGAAAGCGTACCGGGTCTATCTGAAGGAAAGCCAGAGGATTATCACGGCGGCGGCCAAAAAGGTTGGCCTGTACAAACGCAAGAATTAAACACAAAGCCTATACGGGAGCGGCGGTCCGGGAGGGTCGCCGCTCCCTCGCTTTCAAGTGAAATTTGATTTTCCTCCTGATACGTGGGGAGATTTATGCGTTTTCAAGCGGATACGGTGATTGGCGCCATTCTGGTGGTCTTAGTCACGACTCTGTTCATAATGACGATCGGATTGCCTTCGGCACCCTACGGGACGATGGGGCCGGCGCTCTTCCCGCGCGTTCTTCTCATTGCGCTGTTTCCGCTCTGTGCCGCGCTTTTCGGGAAAGGTCTGATCCACGACCTCCGGTCGAGGCCGGAGCCGCTACGCCCCTTCGCCGAGTGGTTCCACGACTACCAGAACGTCCTCGCGGTTTACGTGCTCTTTTTCCTGTTCGCTTTGGCGCTGCCCTGGGCGGGCTATATGGTCTCGGGGTTTGCTTTTCTCCTGCTGGCGCAGCTGGCGCTGGGGCCCAAGGGCTGGGGGAAGGTGCCCCAGTTCCTGGCCGTGACGATCGGCGTACTGGCCGCGCTGTATTTCATTTTTCGTGTGATTCTTCTTGTGCTTTTGCCCGAGGGCGAAATCGGTTTGATGTAGCGCGGCGCTGGTTCGCGCCGCTGTGAGGGAGTGGGGATGGTTCTCGAAAATCTGGGCCTGGCCTTCGCCGCCGTCTTTCAAATCAAGACGGTGCTCCTCATCTTTGCGGGTACGTTCGCGGGCATCGTCGCGGGCGCCATACCCGGCTTCACAATCGCCATGGCGGTCATCCTGACGCTCCCCTTCACCTTCGGAATGACCCCGCTCCAGGGCTCGGCGACGATGATGGGCGTCTTCGTCGGCGGCTACTCGGGCGGCCTCATATCGGGCACCCTTTTGGGAATCCCCGGAACTCCTTCGTCGGTGGCGACCACTTTCGACGGCTTCCCGATGGCGCGGCAGGGAAAGCCGGGCCTCGCGCTCGGGGTGGGGATCTGGTCCTCGTTCTTCGGGGGCCTCATCGGGGCGGTGCTCCTCGTCCTGTTCGCCCCGCCCATCGCCCTGTTCGGCCTCAAGTTCGGCCCCTGGGAGTTTTTCTCCCTCATCATCTTCGCGCTGACCATCATCGCCAGCCTCTCGGGCGAGTCCATGCTCAAGGGCGGGATTGCCGGGTTGATGGGCCTCCTCATCGCCACTATCGGCGACGACGACATCACCGGAATCTCCCGCTTCGATTTCGGGATCGATGCGCTCAAGCAGGGCTTCGGTTTCCTGCCCGTCTTGATCGGGCTGTTCGCCTTCGCCCAGCTCATGACCGACGTGGAGGGCGGGGAGAAGGCGCAGGCCTCCCTCTTGGACGTGGACGCCGAAGCCGTCAAGCTCGAGCACTGGGGCGCTATCCGGACCATCTGGAGCCAGCCCGTCAACCTCATCCGCTCGGCCTTAATCGGTGTTTTCGTCGGGGCGCTGCCGGCGGCGGGAGGGAGCATCTCGAACATCCTGAGCTACGATCAGGCCAAGAAAGCCTCCAAGCATCCCGAAAAATATGGCACCGGAATCCCCGACGGCATCATCGCCGCCGAAGCCGCCAACAACGGCACCGCCGGCGGGGCGCTCATCACCATGATCGCCCTCGGCATTCCGGGCGACATCTCGGTGGCCGTCATGCTGGGGGCGCTGCTGATTCACAACGTCGTCCCGAGCCCGACGTTCATCGCCGAGGAACCCGTCCTCGTCTACGGCATCTTTGTCGCCTTTTTTCTGGCGCATTTCGTCATGATTCTTCTCCAGGCAATCGGGATGCGGGTATTTCTCAAGGTGGCGCATTTGCCCAAATACGTCCTCGCCTCGACGGTTCTTTTTTTCTGTGCCACCGGCGTTTTCGCGCTGCACAACATCACATTCGACATTTGGACGCTCTTCTGGTTCGGGGTGCTGGGCTACCTGATGAAGAAATTCGGCTTCCCGCTGGCGCCGATGATCCTGGGCGTTATCCTGGGCGATCTCGCCGAGGTGAACCTGAACCGTTCCTACATGACCGACGCCAATCCGCTGCTCTTCTTCACGCGGCCGATCTCGCTGTTCTTCGTCATCCTCGCCCTGATCTCGCTGGTTTTCCCCTTCTGGCAGCGGTTCCGCGAGCAGGCCTGGACGGCCTTCTTCCTGCCGGCGAGCGCCGTCGCCATCTCGATTCCCTTCTGGATATCGCCCGGGGTCCTCAAGCTCGCCGGCCTCGCCTTCGCCGTCCTTGGCCTTTTCATGCTTTACCGGCTCTTCCGGCCCGCCAGCGCCTCCGCCTAGCGGCACGAGCTCTCCAGGGTTTCACTCGCCTTTTCCTCCGGCGATCCCGCCCCGGTTGCCAAAAGGCCGCGGTTTCGCTACTCACTTCATGTGGCGTTTTTTTATCCCGGCCGGAGCCCGCGAATGTCCATCAACCCGAGAAGGATCAACACCTTCACCACCCGTCTCTCGACGGATTCGGCCAAACTGCTCGTCGCCCACGCCAAGATGGACGGCCTCTCGCCCTCGGTGATGCTCGCCAAGCTCGTCGAGGAGGCGCTTTTTGCCCCGGAGCGGCAGGCCCGCCTCCTCGCCCGCATCCGCAGGATCAATCCGCCCGCCAAAAACCCCAGCCAGCGCGATATGAGCAATGTCGCCGAATTGGTGCTCAAGGAGATACAGCGGCGGGGCGGCAATCCGGAGCTCGAAGGCCGGCTCGAGAAGGCCATCAACGATTTCAGGACGAAGAAAATAACCCCTCCGAAAAGGCTGGGGAGATAAGCTCCGCGCCGCGCCCGAACCGGCGGGTTTTCACCGGTTTTCCGTATCCCCAAAACCCCAGATCATCCACTGAATCAATCCACGCTTTGATCTGAATAAAGCACCTGCGCACAATCCGCCGGGCGGTTCGCCCGTTTTTTTATTCCTGGACAGGGGATTCAGCCAGCTTTTCATTCCTTGGACCGGCGGTTCACCCGGTCCGAGCGCGGACGAGGCGCTCGACGGTGAGGCCCTGGACGATGATGGAGAAGATCACGACGCCGTAGGTGATGGCGAGGATGGTGCTCTTGAAGGGCACGTCGGGCAGCGAGAGCGCCAGGGCGACCGAGATGCCCCCGCGCAGGCCGCCCCAGGTGAGGACGGGGATCGCCCCGCGCGCGTAGCTGCGGCGCAGGCCGAGGAGGCTGAGCGGGGCCGCCACGCTGATGAAGCGCGAGGCGAGAACGATCGGCACCGCAAGAACCATGAGCCAGGCGATGGCGCCCGTGAACGATATGGCGATGACCTCGAAGCCGATGATGAGGAAGAGGGCCGCGTTCAGGATCTCGTCGGTGAGGGACCAGAATTTCTGGATATGGTCGCGCGTGTTCTCGCTCATGGCGAACTGTTTGCCGTGGTTGCCGATGAGCAGGCCGGCGACGACGACGGCGATGGGGCCCGATACGTGGAGGGCGGAGGCGGCCGTGTAGGTCATCATGACGAGGGCGAGGGTGATCAGGACTTCGAGGTTATGCTCGTCGATGGATTTCATCGCCCGGTAGGCGAGGGCGCCGGTTGCCAGCCCGAGGGCCGTCCCGCCGATGGCTTCGGAGGCGAAGAGCTTGGCGACGCCGCCGGCGGTGAGGGCGCTTCCGCCGTCTCCCCCCGCGCCTGCCACGAGGGTGGCCAGGATGGTGAACACCACCACGCCCACGCCGTCGTTGAAGAGGCTCTCGCCCGCGATCATGGCTTCGAGGGATTTGGGGACCTTGACGGTCTTGAGGATGCCGAGCACGGCTACCGGGTCAGTCGGCGAGATCAGCGAGCCGAACACGAGGCAATAGGGCAGCGGGATGCCGATTCCCAGCGCGCCCGCCGCGAAGTAGACCGAGATCCCGACCAGAAAAGTGGAAAGCAGAAGGCCCACGGTGGCCATCGAGATGATTGCCCAGCGCTGGCCGATGAGGTCGTTGAGGTTGACGTGGAGCGCTCCGGCGAAGAGCAGAAAGCTCAGCATCCCTTTCATCAGCGCCTCGTGAAAATCGATCCGCGAGAGCAGGGAGCGCACAGTCTCCTGAAAGTGGGCCTGGGGGACCAGCGCGTCCAGGGCGATGACGCCGAGCGAGGCGAGCAACGCGATGACGACCAGGCCGATGGTTTGGGGCAGCTTGAGCCACCGGTGATTGAGGTAACCGAACGCCGAGGCGAGGGTGAGGACGACGGCGGCGATGTTGAAGAT
>DNYS01000073.1:1815-7288 GCA_003506735.1 Nitrospinota bacterium | reverse complement strand
CATTTTTTCGATCCGCAGGATCAGGTCCGGGAGGATAAAGGGCTTGACGACGAAATCCTTGGCGCCGGCGGCGACGCATTCCTTGTGAATTTCCGGTGAAAAATCCGTCACGACGATTATGATGAGCGGGACGGTTTTGTAGGACTGCTTCAGACGCTTGAGAATTTCGAGCGCCGTCGTGTTCGGCATCTCGTACTCGAAAAGCGCCAGGTCGAAAAAATCCTCCTGAACCATCTTGAACGAGGTCTCGCCGTCTTCGGCGAGCCGCACGAAATGCTCGAAGCGCTGCAGGGACAGTTCAAGGAGGTCGCGTAGCGTTTCGTCCTTGGATGCAATTAGAATGTTCGCCAATAGTTGTCCGTCCAATAAGTAAATACGGAGCGGGGTTTGTTCATAGCATGCCCGGCGAGCGCTGTCCGGAAGAGTACGCCGGCGAAGACGGGCAGTGCACTAGGGTGGGCCGAAGCAGGCCTCCATCCAAAATTTTCCGTTTTCGGTCGAAAAAGGTATAAAAACGATCGGCCCTCCGGTGGAAATATGCTTTATCGAGTGGTTCTCTCCCCGGATGATGGTGGGGGTCGCCGCCGAGAAGCTATAGCCGATTTTCTGGAGCTGGGAGCGCGCGTCGCCGGAGATCATGTTGGTCAACTCTCCGACCGCATCGGCGACATCGGCGTTCATTTCCGTGAAATTCTCTCCAATCATATTATTCACCACCGCCAGTGCGCATTCCTTTGAAAAAGTGACAGACATCGATCCTTCCGAATGTCCCGTGAGTCCGGTGATGCCGCCCTGCGCGATGTCGCCTTTCTTGATACCGGGCTTGCCCGCCTTGGGGGTGATGTTAGCCATGGTGCTCAGCACTTTCACCGTCGCCCGGAGGAAAGGATTGATGAATTCCGCTTTCATGTTTGACCGCCTTTCGGAAAAGACGGTGTGTCCTGTTCACTTTTCAAAAAAATACAACCCGCTGGAGATGATGCAACAGGCCCCAAGGATAGTATCCCGGCCTTACCGGTTCGTTCAATCGTTATTGTAAAATTTTATCCTGAAAAGATTCGTATTTTCCGGACCCGGAAAATCGGGACAAGGGCCCATGCTCGTGCCGCCTCTTCGGGGCGGGGGATCGAAGGGCGCGCGGGAGAAAGCAGCCTTTGGCCTTTACACCAGCGCCCCGCCGCAAGAAGATCCGGTGCCCGCCGTGCACCCGTAGCAATGGTCCCCGGTGGCGATGTCTCGGCCGATCAAATCTTCGGGGGCTGCCTCCCAGAGCTTGAGAGGCCTGCCGTTTCCGACCGCCATGTCGAGCATCTGATTGAAATCGCAGTCGTAGATGGTTCCATCCCAGCCTACGCTGATGAGGTTCCGGCACATCAGGCCGGGAAGCGTTTCCGGGTTGTATGAAGACCGCAGGAGGTTCATGTAGGAATCCATCTTGCCGATCACCTTGAGATAACTGGCGTAGCGGGAGATGGGCATGTTGGTGATGGTGAAAAGTTCGTTGAAGCGAATGCCGTGGCGCTCGCCGAGTTCGCGCCGGTAGTCCTCCTCGAGCGCCTTCTGGGGAGGCGGAAGGTGAGCGCCCACCGGGTTGTAGACCAGATTGAGAACGAGCTCCCCCGGCGGGCCGAACCCGGCGCCGTTGAGCATCTTCAGGGCGCGAATGCTCTTCTCGTAGACGCCCTCCCCGCGCTGGGTATCGACGTTTTCCTCGAGGTAGCAGGGGAGCGAGCAGATGAGTTCGACGCCCTGGTCCCGGAAAAATTCGGGGAGCCACCCCATTCCCGGCTCGAAAATGACAGTGAGATTGTTGCGCACCATAACGCGCCGCCCGAGCGCGCGGGAGGATTCGACAATCCTCCGGAAGCTGGGGTTGAGTTCGGGGGCGCCCCCGGTAATGTCCACCGCCGGGACCCGGGAGGCCGCGAGCCACTCGATAACCCGCCCGGCGGTCTCTCCGGTCATGATCTCCTTGCGGTGGGGGCCCGCGCCGACGTGACAATGCTCGCAGGTCTGGTTGCAAAATTTTCCGACATTGATCTGGAGCGTGGTCAGGGATGTCCTGTCGAGGCGGACAGCGTCCTGGCGGATGCGCTGGCCAAAGTGCAAATCCGCGGAGCCATGACCGGTGGAGGGGATAGCCGATGCGATTGTCATATTTGGATAATCCCCCACTGCACGGAATTATTCCAGGCGGGGCCTGTAAATTCGTATCCGCCCTGTATGTGAACTCAGGCGCTGCGGATGAGTTTCCGGCGCAGGGCCTTGGCGCGCTTGCGGGCACGCTTGAGCTTGACCCTGTCTTTATCTTCGATGGCGGTGTCGCGCTCCTTGTGCAAGGCTTTGATCCGCGCCTTGATGGCTTTTCGGTCGACATTGGATTTTTTCCGGGATTTTTCGGTCGAAATGCCGTTGATCTCCTTGAGGGCTTGGACGATCTGGCCTTTGTCCATTCCGTGGACGCCGACGATCTTCCCCATGTACTGAAGGGCCGCCTCTTTGAGCTTGGTGACGTTCATCTTTTCGATTTCACGGGCGGTGAACGTTGGCAAATCCTCCTCGGCCCCGGCATCCCCGGATTCTTCGGGAGCTTTCTCTTGCGGTGCTTCCTCGCCTTCTTCTGTTTTTGCTTCTTCCTCTTCCGCCATCACGGCCTCCAAAGCATTAAAAAAGGTTTCATTGTCCGAATATTGCGCCGCCTCCTCGGGAAGCGGCGAAATCGATTGGAGAAACTTAGCAAAAAGAGGAATTTCGGATCAAATGCCCATCGCCATACGGCGAGAAAAAAAAAGGACCTCCCGTAAGCGGGAGGCCCTCGGTATAGCGATTCAGCCGGTTAAATGTATTCGCCCCGATTAAATTTTGCGGCCTCGGCAGTCACCATGACGGCCATTTCCTCGAGGATACTTCTGCCCGGATCGCCCTCGGGCAGCGATTTGATATCGTTTGCCACCTGGGTCTGATAGCGTTCCATGTCAAGTATCAAGGGCGCGATGTCTTTCATGGAGGATTGCGAATTCCCCAGGTCGTTCTGGAATTTGTCGAAAAGCCGGAAAAATTCCTCGCTCGACCGCTGGACCGTATCCTGGATGCCTTCCGCCTTATCGACCGGGCCGATGTATGCCGGCGGATGCGGCGAGGCGAGCCTCGAGGTCCCATCCACCTGACCGGCGTTGTCCACCTTTTTGGTTTTATCGAGGACATCCGAGAAGGAAGGTCCTTCGCTTGATTTGTCGGGCTTGCCTGTGCGGCCAGGCTCGATGCCGCCGGAGCCGCCAGCGGGTTGAATTGATTGAATGTCAGACATGATCGGGGCCTCCCGTCCATCGTATATTGCGCTTCTAAAATACTCAGCGAATTCTAACCGGGCCCCATACCATCCGCAAAGGAGATATTCGGGCCAGCGGGACGTTTCCCGCCCTACCGTGCACTACAGGTTAAAGCAAGGAGTGTGCCGCAATGAGGGAAATGATGATTTGCGTTGCAAATCAATCGGTTGCGAGAATTCCGCAATTTCGGTCGGGCCTTCCGATCTACCCGAAAAGGTCCGAGGTGAGCATTATTTTCCTCCTTCAGCCGAATCTTCAAAATTCATAGAATTGTCTTGGTGGCATTCTAATCGCCAATTTGGTAGAAAAAGGGACAGAAATTTCATCTTATCCCTCCAACCAGGAAAGTTCTCTATGGCTGAAAAGCTATTGGAAGTGAAGAATTTGGTGAAGCATTTTCCGCTTCGAGGCGGCGTTTTTTCCAAGGTGCACTCCTATGTCCGCGCCGTGGACGACATCAGTTTCCACATCGATGAGGGCGAAACGCTTGGCATCGTCGGCGAAAGCGGATGCGGCAAGTCCACGGCCGGCCGGGCGATCCTGCGCTTGATTGAGCCCACTTCGGGGGAAGTGATTTATAAGGGGACCAATATCCTCGAAATCGACCGCGAAGAGATGCGGAAACTGCGCCGGGAGATGCAGATTATCTTCCAGGACCCCTATGCCTCGCTGAACCCACGAATGACGGTTGGAAGCATTGTGGGCGAGCCCCTGACCATTCACCGGATCTCGAAGGGAAAAGAACGCGAGGACCAGGTGGTCAAGATTCTTGAGTGCGTGGGCCTTCGAGCGGAGCATATGCGCCGGTATCCGCATGAATTCTCCGGCGGCCAGCGCCAGCGCATTGGCATCGCTCGGGCCTTGGCCCTGAATCCCAATCTGATCATCGCCGATGAGCCGGTCAGCGCCCTGGACGTTTCCATCCAGGCCCAGGTGATAAACCTTCTCCAGGATCTCCAGAAGGAATTTGGAATCGCCTATATGGTCATATCCCATGACCTGTCGGTTATCCAGCACATTTGCGACCGCATCGCGGTGATGTATCTGGGGGAACTCGTCGAAATCGCCGATGCGGACGAGCTGATCATGTCGCCGCGCCACCCATATACTGAGGCTTTGCTTTCGGCGGTTCCTGTCCCCGATCCGGTTGCCACGAAGAAAAAGGGACGGATCATTCTCCGGGGGGATGTTCCCAGCCCGGTCAATCCGCCTTCGGGGTGCCGGTTCCATACGCGTTGTCCCTACAAGGAGGACATATGCTCCACCGATCCGCCCTCCCTTAAAGTCATATCGAGCGGCCATCTCACCGCCTGCCATTTCGCCGATAAGATTTTCGGCGCGTCGAAATCAGGCGCCCCCGCGGCCGGTTGATGATTGGCCCCGGCTGGCCGCATTTGCCGTAAAATCGGATGATGACGCCCTATTGCCGCTATTCGCTCTAGCAGGTAAAGTGCTTCTGTCCCTTCGCCCTGATCGCTCTGCACTTCAGCGGGGGCTCCGGCCGCTGTCATGAGTATGTTCAATTCATCTTCCTTGCGCTTGCGTTTTCTTGTATTTGCCCTGGTTTCCGCCTTGATCGCCTCGGCTGCGTTTGTCTGGGTGAGGGAGGCCATTCGCACCGCCCATCTGTCGAGCAGCGAAAAGAGCGAATTACACCTCCTCCGTGTTTTCAAGGGAAGAATCGATACCCAGTTCCGGGTGGTTTTGTCCCGGATTCAAGGCGCGGAGCTTCTCATAGCCTCCACACCCCCCAGCGCGGCGACCGCCACCCGGGCGCTTGTCTTCGCTGTAAACCGGGCAGATAAAAACGTCGCCAGCTCCGCCGCCGTGGTGTTGGACGAGCGCGCCAATATTCTCGCTTTCCGGCGAAAGGGAGGGGTTCCCCCGCCGGGGAATTTGGAAAGGCGAAGCTGGAGCCGCGCGGTGGCGGCCTTGCGGACCGGTTTAAAAAACCGGCAGGAAGAGCGTTTTCATGTCGAGGTAGGTTCCCTCGGGGGAATTCCGGCGTTGTTTGTCGTGGCCCCATCGCTGTCCACCAGGGGTTATTGGGGCCTTATTCTGGCCGCTGAAAAATTATTTTCCATTGGGCCGGAGGAGAACGGCCCCGGCGATAGCGTTTTTGTGCTGACCGTTCCGGAGCAAAC
>DNYS01000073.1:331-1737 GCA_003506735.1 Nitrospinota bacterium | reverse complement strand
GTCTTTCGATAAAGAGCTCGGGCCCCGGCTGGGGATTTCCGTTTGTTGCGATCCCGCGGCATTCAACATCGTCAGCGAGGGGAGGCGCTGGATGGTGGAAATGGAAATTCCCGGCGGAACGAGAAAATTCCGCCTTATCCGCGTCGCCGACCGGGAGCTTGCGGTGGCAACCCTCAAACGGGCCGAGCGTTTCCTGGCCGGAGGCATGGCGGCCGGCTGGGCGTTGCTGGTGGGAATCTTCGCCTTATTGGGGAAGTCCTCGGGAACCGGCAGGACGGAAGAGACCTCCCCCCCCGAACAGCCGGCCGTGGATCTCGGGCCGCTGCCGGAAAATACGCCGTTTGTCGCGCTGAACCGGCTCAGCAAATCGGTGGCCCGGGGAGATCATTTCAAGGACGTGATCTCCTACGGGACCGAAGAGGCGGCGCGTTTCGTGGGCGCCGATCGCTTTTTCGCGGCTGTGTACGATGACGACCTGGGACAGTTGTTCGAGATAACCTGCTCGAATCTGGGAGATGGATTCCGGGCCGCTGTCGCCATCGGCTCCCAGGATCTTCCCGAGCAAATCGCCTTGCAGAAAAGAGAACTCGTTGAGGTGCCCGCCGTCGCCGACTGGGAGGATGCCCCCGATGTTCTGAAAGAGGAGGGAATCGGAGCGGTGGCGGTTTTCCCGATGCGGGCTGGAGAGCGGATTGTCGGCCTGATGGCGCTCTATTTTAATCAACCCCGCGAATTGGATGCCAGCGAAGTCGATATTTGCGGGTTAATCGCGTTGCAGGGGGCGGTCTCCGTGGCCCGGGCGCTTTCGCTTCCTGAGCCGCTGCCCGAGAGCTGAGATACCCGCCTGATATGGCCTTCCGCTTGAGCGGGTTTCCCGGCGGGGTGTCCCGCCCGTATTTATGAAATTGGCGGGTTGGCCGCAATGCGGCCCGGCCCTTGTGATAATATCTCCGGGCATTTTCGGACGTATGGGATAAAGTCGAACCGCGCCGAATCTCCTCCGGGCGGACGGCGGCGCGGGCGATGCGCCGGGCGGGGAGCGGATTTTTGCGGAGTCCAAATCTTCCGATTGCCGCGTTGCTGGCGGCGGCCTTGGTCTGGGGCCTGACATTTTCTCTCGTCAAAACCGCCCTGACGGACGCCGGAGCGCTCTCTTTTTTGGGTCTCCGCTTCGCCGTGGCTCTCGGGGCGTTTTCGCTTTTCGCCGCCAGGCCGGCGTTCCGTCCCGCGTTCGGTGGGTTGTGCCTGCGCGATTGGTGGTTGGCCGCCGCCGCGGGCGCTTCGCTTTATGGCGGCTTTTTATTTCAAACGCTGGGCCTGAGGACGGCGACGGCGGCCAACTCGGCCTTCATCACCGGACTTTGCGTGGTAATGGTCCCGTTTCTGCTTTGGGCGGGAGGAGAGCC
>DNYS01000073.1:0-296 GCA_003506735.1 Nitrospinota bacterium | reverse complement strand
CCCCGGCGCAGGCACGCGGCGGGCGCTCTGGTGGCCGCCGCCGGCCTCTATTGGCTGACGGGCGCGGGTCCGGCGGGGGCTGGACGCGGTGATTTGCTGACGCTTGTTTGTGCGGTCTTGTTTGCCCTTCATATCGTTTTGCTGGGCCGCGGCGGAATGCGGATGGATTCGCTCACTTTCTTTTTGGTCCAGCTCATGACCGCGGCGGCGCTGGCCATGGCGGCGGGCCTCGTTTGGGGAGGCCCCGTTCGCTGGAGCGCGCGTCTGACGGTTGCGCTCGCCGTGACGGGGGTGCT
>DNYS01000155.1:2143-3300 GCA_003506735.1 Nitrospinota bacterium | reverse complement strand
TGTGGGACGCCTGGAAGCGTAACCACGGGAAAGACGGCGCGCCCGCACTGGTATGGCAGGCCGATACCCGAACGATGAACCCAAGCGTGCCCAAGAGCCTGATAGAGGGGGCGTATGAGCGCGACCCGGCGAGCGCGGCGGCAGAATACGGAGCGAAGTTTAGGTCGGACGTTGAAACGTTTATTAGGCGTGAGGCAGTTGAAGCTTGCACGGTGGATGGAAGGTATGAATTGCCGCCCGTGGGGTCGATCAAATACACCGGGTTCGTTGATCCCTCAGGGGGAGCGCAGGACAGCTTCACGATGGCGGTGGCGCACCGCGCGGGCGGCCAAGCGGTGCTCGACTGTGTGCGCGAAGTAAAGCCGCCCTTTTCACCAGAACAGGTGACGATGGAATTCGCGGGGGTGTTTAATAGCTACCGGGTAAGGACGGTGATGGGTGACCGGTATGGAGGAGAATGGCCCAGGGAGCGATTTAGGGCACACAGCATTACCTACAAGGTGGCCAAACAGGTGAAGTCGGACCTCTACCGTGAACTGTTGCCAACTATTAATTCTGGGAAAGCCGAACTCCTTGACCACCCCCGCATGTTTACTCAACTGCTAAGTCTTGAAAGGCGAACGGCGCGCGGGGGGCGTGATTCAATTGACCACGCGCCAGGGGGGCACGACGACCTTATCAATGCCGCCGCCGGGGCATTGGTCTGTACGGCCAGCACACGGCCCCGTGCGGGCACCTGGGGGCGCGGTTAAGGCTCCCTAAATCTTCACCCAATAAATTCGAGGGACGTTCTGGCGGATCTCCTCCCGAGTCCTGGAATCTCCGACGGAGGAAATCTGTGGACTGGGCAATTTCCACATTCAAAACATTACTAATTGTGATTAAGGCTTTACTCGAGATCAAGGCCAAAGAGCTTGATTAAAACGGGATCGATTCAGGCAACCCGGTGCCCTTCTCCTTGACGATTGGAGATGACACGGGTGAAACGAGCATTTCCTTCAAGGTCGACAAGAAGGGCCAGAAGGGAAAGTTCAAGGCCAAGAAGGGCAAGAAAGACGATGATTAGAACGAAGATCGAAATGAACGGCCAGTAGCATCCGGTATGTGAGGGCAATGCGAATCGGGGGGTCTTTCGAGCCCCCCCGGTTTTTTCATTT
>DNYS01000155.1:1540-1954 GCA_003506735.1 Nitrospinota bacterium | reverse complement strand
TCGATCTGGCGGATGCGCTCGCGCGTCAAGTTGTAATTCCGGCCGACCTCCTCGAGGGTATGCTCATTCTCCGAGCCGATTCCGAACCGCTTGCGTAACACCTTCTCCTCCCGGGGTTTGAGCATCTGCAGGATGCCCCGGGTCTGCTCCTTGAGGTTGAGTCTGATGACCGAGTCCTGCGGAACCTCCGCCGACTTGTCCTCGATCAAATCACCCAGATGGCTGTCTTCTTCCTCGCCGATGGGCGTCTCGAGACTGATGGGCTCCTTGGCGATCTTGAGCACCTTGCGAACCTTATCGACCGGCAACTCCATCCGCTTGGCAATCTCCTCGGGGAATGGCTCCCTTCCGAGCTCCTGCACGAGCTGGCGGGAGGTCCGGATGAGCTTATTGATCGTTTCGATCATGTGCACC
>DNYS01000155.1:0-1495 GCA_003506735.1 Nitrospinota bacterium | reverse complement strand
GTGGCGTAGGTGCTGAATTTGTAGCCCCGTTTGTACTCAAACTTGTCCACGGCCTTCATAAGCCCGATGTTCCCCTCCTGAATCAGGTCGAGGAAAGCGAGGCCCCGATTGATGTGTTTTTTCGCAATGCTGACGACGAGACGCAGATTCGCCTCGGCAAGCTCTTTCTTGGCCTGCCGATCCTTGCGGCGGCCCCGGCGGATCATCTTGAGGGAAAGCGAGAGAGCCTCGCGCGATGAGCCCGCCTCTTTCTCGGTCTGCCGGATGCGCCTGCGCACATTTTTGATCCGTCGGTCGTACTCGGCCAGAATGCTGAGCGGGATGCGCTTCTCGCCGATGGGCGTAGCGCTGGCCATGCCCTTGCCCATCTCCCGGACCGCGGCCCGGAGCCCGGCCTCATCCATTCCCACTTGATCGAGGAAACCCTTGATCTCCTCCTCGTCGTCGAGAATCGATTGGACATAGGATTGGATCCGGTCGGCAATCCGATCGACCTGATTTGACTTGAGGTTCATGTCCCGGATTAAGGCGGCAATCTTATCCTGGACCTTTCCAATTGCCTGGGGCTTGGCGCCCTCGCTCCGCTTCTTTACGAGTTGACGGAGCTGCGCCTTCACTTTGCTCACCAGCCCGAGAACCCGCGCCTTGTCCTCCTCGTAGGTGGGTTTTTCCTTTTCCTCATCGTCGTCGCGGTTGGTGTCGGTATTCACAACCACAATGTTTTTGATGGAGACTTCATCCTTCCGGAGCCGATCCGCGATTTCGAGCACGGCTTCGATGGCAATCGGCGTGCTCACCGTCGCACGGCTCACCTCGAGCTGGCCTTCCTCGATCCGCTTGGCAATCACAATCTCGCCCTCGCGGCTCAACAAGGGAATTTGGCCCATTTCGCGCAAGTACATGCGCATCGGGTCATCGGTCTTGCCGAACGCTGAATCATCGAAAGAGGCGATGCCCCGGGTCGCGGGCTTCTTCTTGGTCTCGGATTCATCGGCGTCCTCGGATTCGCCCTCCCCGGATTCGACCTCTTCCTTCATTTTGCTCTGGCGCTTTTCGGCGGCATCGGTATCCAGTATCTGGATATCTATCTCCTTGAAGAGCACCATGATGTCGTCGATGGCCTCGAGCGAGGAAACGCTGCTGGGAAGGACATCGTTGACCTCATCGTAGGTAAGGAAGCCCTTCTCCTTCCCCATTTCGATCAGCTTCTTGACGTCGGCCGGCTTGGCGCCGACTCGCTCCGAGGCTTCCTGCATGAGAATCGAGGCTCCCCAGGCAAATGGACAAGACCGCCTAAGCGGTTCCGAAAACCATGGTGTTCTGCTGCTCTAATGGTGCCCTGATGCTCTAAATATGGGTCCTAGTCTAACCTGCGCCCCATGGCCAGCAAGGAATAGGCCCGATCAATTCCCGCATCATCCAGGTCTAGTAATTTCTGCAAATAATAATAGGCCATATAGCAAAATGAGGCCCAAAAAAATTGCTGATTCTAACC
>DNYS01000033.1:8209-8903 GCA_003506735.1 Nitrospinota bacterium | reverse complement strand
CGAAGGCCTCCCAGGAGGGGGTACTTGCTGTTCGAGGCCCAGGCGCCGAGCACCACGCCGTAAACGCCCATGCCGCTCAGCGCGAATATATACAGGATGCCCACGTTTACATCGGCCACCACCATGTCGATCTTCTGCCCGAAGAGAGTCAGCGAATCGCCGAAGGGCACCACCGCGAAGGCGGCGAGCGCCGGGATCAGCGTAATCGCCGGCGCGAGAAAATAGACGAACTTATCCGCCTGCATCGGGATAATCGTCTCCTTGAACATGAGCTTGATCCCGTCGGCGATGGGCTGGAGGAGGCCGGCCGGACCCACCCGGTTCGGGCCGTAGCGCACCTGGACGAGCGCGAAGACACGCCGCTCCATCCACGTCATATAGGCGGCGATCAAGATCAGGGATCCGAACGCAACGGCGATCTTGACGATGGTGATGATCAACTCGGCCATTTAAACCCCCGCCCCTTCTTTTTCCGCGATCGCAATCCGGATAGCGGCGCCGCGCGCTCCCCCGTCTCCGCTCCGATTCAAAAAAGCCCCGCCCAGCCAACCCAGATATCCCTCCGGGGCCAGCGCCACGCCAACGGGAAGGGAGCCATCCACCCGCACGGGCAGCCGGACCGTCTCCCCGCCCAAATCGATGCGGGCCTCCTGGCCGTCCTCAACGCCCAGCCTTCCGGCGTCGGGAGGAGATA
>DNYS01000033.1:846-7938 GCA_003506735.1 Nitrospinota bacterium | reverse complement strand
ACCGGGCGATCTCTCCGAATACGCGCCATGCCTCCCGGTCTCCCGGCCCGGCCGGGGGCTTCACCGCCCGGCGCAGCCGCTGGACGCGGCGCTCCATGTTCGTGACCGTTCCCTCTTCCTCGTAGGTCGTCAGCGCCGGGAGAACCACATTGGCGTACTCGAGGCTCGCGTTCCGGTGGGATGCGTGGACGACCACGAACTCCGCACCCGCCAGCCCCCGGCGTGCGAAATCGCCGTCCGGGTGCTCGGCGGCGGGATCGCACTCGAACAGGTAAAGGCCCTTGATTCCGCCCTCGGCCGCTCCGGCGAGGATAGCGTCCGTCCCGAGGCCCGAGGAATCCGGGACCGGCCTTCCCCACACATCGGCGCAGGCTTGTCCGGCGGCGGCATCGCCCGCCGGCCGCCCTCCCGGAAGGAGACCGGGGTGGACGCCCATGTCGATCGCTCCCTGAAGGTTCGATGCGCCCGAAGCGAAAAGGATTTCCGCGCTCAGCATCCGGGCGATGTTGATCGCCTCGGCCGCCGCCTCCCCGTCCCGAAGGCCGGGGCCCACGACCACCGCAATTCCCCCCTCTGCCGGGCGAAGCGCCCGGCCCGCCGCCTCTATTTCTCCGGCATCGACAGCCGACTCCCGGCAGAGCGATCCCGCGTCCGCCTTCTCGATAGCGCTCCGGTAGGCATCGGCCCCCTCTCCCCTGGGAGCGGCGCCCGCATCCAGGAGTGTTTTGGCCAGCGCCGTAAGCGCCCGCGCCTCCTCGCCCGGAACGGGGTTTAGATGGTGCATCCGCCCGGACAAGTTCAAATCAATCCGCCGGGGATGGACGCTGACCACGCTCCCGCCGGCGGCGTGGGCCTTGCGCACCTGGAGGGCCATGATCGGGTGCTCCTCGAAGGGATCGCTTCCCACCAGCAGTATCGCCTTGGCCCGGCCGAGGCCTTCCAGGGAGCCGAACCCGCCGGCCGCGCCGAGCCCGGCGCGCTGGGCCTCGGTCTGGCTCACGTCGCGCGGGTGAATCCGGCAATCGAGGTTGTTGCTCCCCAGGACCGAGCGGACGAAGGCGCCGAACCGGTAGGCCCCCTCGTTCGTCGAGCGGGCCCCGCCCAGCCCGGCCAGGGCGCCGCCGCCGCTTTGAGCGCCGATCTCCCCGAGGCGCCGGGCAATCAGGGCGAGCGCTTCGCCCCAGTCCGCGGGCCGGAGCTCGCCGCCCTCGCGGATCATGGGGCCCTCGATCCGGCCCTCGCCCTGGACGCCGCTCCAACCCCACCGGCCCACGTCGCAGATCCAGCTGTCATTCACCGCGTCGTTCTCGCCGGCGGTGACGCGCTTGAGCTCATCCTCGCGGCTCCAGACCCTCTGGCGGCAGCCCACGCCGCAAAGCGTGCAGGGCCCCTCGACGTGGCGCATCTCCCAGACGCGGGCGGTGAAGCGGTACTTGTTGTCGGTGAGCGCGCCCACGGGGCAGATATCGATCACGTTGCCCGAGACGATGCTCCTCATCGGCAGATCCCCGAAAACGCCCACCTCGGTCCGATCGCCCCGGTTGGCCCAGCCGAACTCGCCGCCCCCGTCGATCTCCTGGGTGAAGCGGATGCAGCGGGTGCAGTGCACGCACCGGTTCATCTCAGGCTTGATGTAGGGACTGATCATTTTTTGGGGATAAATCCGCCGCAACTCGTGCGTCCGGCTAATGGCCTTGGCGTAGGCCATCGACTGATCCTGGAGGGGGCATTCGCCGCCCTGATCGCAGACCGGGCAATCGAGCGGGTGGTTCTTGAGCAAGAACTCGAATACGCCCTCGCAGGCCTGTTTGACGCGCGTGCTCTCGGAGTCCACCACCATCCCCTCGGCCACCGGGATGGCGCACGAGGGCTGGAGCTTGGGGATGGGTTTTCCGTTGCCCGCGTCCAGGATTTCCACCAGGCACGCGCGGCACTGGCCCACGACGGAAAGGTTCTTGTGGTAGCAAAAATGCGGGATATGGGTACCCGTCTGGAGCGCCGCGCCGAGGACGCTTTCGCCCTTGCGCGCCTTGATCGTGCGCCCGTTCAGGGTAAACGTGAGTTTCAAATCCACCATGGCCTACGCCTCGTTTCGCCCGCTCGCCGCCCTCAGGCGGGATAGGGGCTCCCGAGCGGGCAGCGCCCGCCCTCGATATGCGCCTCGAACTCGCTCCGGAATTTATTCACGAACGCGCCGAACATCATCGCGCACGCATCCGAGAGGACGCAGATCGTGTTTCCGCGCATGTTGGGGTCGATCGAATTCAGGGTGGCGAGATCGTCCGGTTCGCCATGGCCGTCTTCTATGCGCGCGAGGATGCCGGCGACCCAGCCCGTCCCCTCCCGGCAGACCGAGCATTGGCCGCAGGATTCGTGCTCGAAGAAAACCGCGAGCCGCTGGGCAGCCTGCACCATGCACGCCGTCTCGTCCATGACTATGATGCCGCCGCTTCCGCCCATGCTCCCGGCACGGGCCAGGGCGTCGAAATCCATCCGCACCCTTTCCTCGCGAACCTCCCGCGCGGTCAGGACGGGGGCGCTCGCTCCGCCGGGGATGACCGCCTTGAGCGCCCTCCCCCTCAGCACGCCGCCGCAGGGCCCATCGATGATCTCCTCGAGCGTGAGGCCGAGCGGAAGCTCGTAGAGGCCGGGCTTTTCCACATGCCCCGACACACAGTATATCCGCGTGCCCGTGTTCTTCTCGTCGATACCGATGGCGGCGAACCATTCGGCACCCTTGTTGATGATGTGCGGGAGGTTGGAGAGCGTCTCGACGTTGTTCACCACGGTGGGCCGCCCGTAGAGGCCCACGATGGCGGGAAACGGCGGCTTCAGGCGCGGGTGTCCGCGCTTGCCCTCGAGCGATTCGATCAGCCCGGTTTCCTCCCCGCAGATGTAGGCGCCGGCACCCATGTGGGTGTGGATGTCGCAGGAAAAGCCGCTGCCCAGGATATTTTCTCCCACGTAGCCCCGCTCGTAGGCCTCGGCCAGCGCCTTGTTGACGGCCCGTGCCGGAGCGGCGAACTCGCCCCGGATATAGATATAGGCCTTCTCGATGCCCACCGCGTAGCAGGCGATGAGGATGCCCTCGACGAGCTGATGCGGGTCGCGGAGCATCAGTTCGCGATCCTTGAAAGTGCCCGGCTCCCCCTCGTCGGCGTTGACGGCGAGATATTTGGGGCCTTCCATGTCGGGAACGAAGCTCCACTTCAGGCCGCAGGGAAACCCCGCCCCGCCCCGGCCGCGCAGGCCGGAGGCCCTGACGATTCCGGTCACCGCTTTCGGCGCGAGCTTCCCGAAAATTTCCCGGATGGCCCGGTAGCCGCCCGAGGCCTCGTACCCATCGATATGGGGCGCCTCGGGGTTGCCGAACCGGCCCGAAACGATCTTTTCATCGACAAGAGCGTCCAACCGCTGATTCATCCGCTCCGCATCTCCTTACCCGCGACCTTCATCCCCGGACCGTCCGGACTCGCCGCCGCCGTCCGCCGCCGCCACGGCTCCCGCGCCCGGCGGGGCCACTTCGTCCGCCCCGATGGGCGGCACGTACTCGCCTTTTTCGAGCGCCGAGACGATCTCCTCGAGCATCCCGGGCGTCGCCCACTCGAAGTAATCCTCGTTCACCTGCAGGCAGGGCGCGCCGCCGCAGGCGCCCAGGCACTCGACCTTTTCGATGGAAAACTTGCCGTCCTCGCGGGTCTGGCCCGCCTTGATCCCCAACCTCGCCTCCAGCCCCCGCAGGAGCGGGTCCGCCCCCATCAGCGCGCACGAGAGATTGTTGCAGACCTGGAAGTGATACTCTCCGATAGGATGGGTCTTGAGCATACTGTAGAAGGTGACCACGCCCCAGACTTCCATCGGAGAGATCTCGAATATCCCGGCCACATGCTGCATGACTGCGCTCGAAATGAAGCCGTTTTGTCTCTGGGCAAGCGTGAGCGCCGGGACGAGGGCCGAGCGCTTCACCGGGTATTTTTCGATAATCCGATCCAGTTCGGCGCGCGCGCCGGGCTCGAACTCGAACCGCTCTTCCTTCGCCGAATGCGGAAACCGATCGATCGACAAGTAGTGCTCCTGAATTCCGGACCGCCGCTAGCGGTCGATCTCTCCGAGAACGATATCCAAGCTTCCCATCGCAGCCACCACGTCGCCAAACAGGCCGCCAAGAACCATCTCGGGCAGCGAAAATAGATTCGAAAAACTCGGCGCCCGGACTTTCACCTTATACGGCTGCGGGCTTCCATCGCTGACGATGTAGTAGCCAAGCTCCCCCCGGGGGGACTCGATGGCAAGGTAGACCTCGCCGGCCGGGACATGGTAGCCCTCGGTGAATATCTTGAAATGGTGGATGAGCGCCTCCATGTCGTGGGCCAGCAGCTCCTTGGGCGGAGGGACGACCTTGGGATCGTCCGCCATCAGCGGCCCCTCCGGCATGCCCTCGATCGCCTGCAGGGCGATTTTCCGCGACTCGCGCATCTCGGCCATGCGCACGAGGTAGCGGTCGTAAATGTCGCCCGTCTCCCCGAGAGGAACCTCGAAATCGAACTCCCCATAGGTCAGATAGGGCTCTTTCTTGCGGATGTCGTAGTCGAATCCGCAGGCGCGGAGAAGGGGTCCTGTCACGCCCAGGCCAATCGCCTGGTCCGCCGTCATCGCACCGACCCCGCGCGTGCGGTAGCGGAAGATCGGGTTGTCGGTGAGCAGTTCCTCGTAGTCGTCCATCTTGGAGGGAAAGTCATCGAGGAAGGCAAGGCAATCGTTCAGGAATTCGGGATAGGGCTCCCGCGCGACGCCCCCTACGCGGAAGTAGCTGGTCATCATCCGGACGCCCGATATTTTTTCAAAAATTTTGATGATGGCTTCCCTCTCGCGGAAGGCATAAAGGAAAACCGTCATCGCTCCCAGATCCAGGGCGTGGGTTCCCAGCCAGACGAGATGGCTCTGGATACGGGTTATCTCGGCCAGGAGCACTCTCAAATACTGGCACCGCCGGGGAATTTCCATGCCGAGCAGTTTTTCGACCGCCAGAACGAAGCCCAGGTTGTTCGACATGGGCGCGAGGTAGTCCATCCGGTCGGTCATCGGGAGGGCCTTGTTGTAGGTCTTTACCTCCATGTTTTTTTCGATGCCGGTATGGAGATAGCCGATGATGGGCCGGCAGCCAGTGACCGTCTCCCCCTCGAGATCGAGCACGACGCGGAGAACGCCGTGGGTGCTCGGGTGCTGCGGACCCATGTTGAGGGTCATCGTCTCGGTTCGAATGGGACCGAGAATATCTCGATCCGGCCCAGCGGCGCGGCCGGCCTCTGCACTCATCATGCGCTCCTGTCCGAGCCTCCTCCTCCGGGCGGCTACCCGGCGGCCTCCGGCTTGCCTTCGGGCGTCCCGCGGAACGAGAACGCCACCGGTTCGGCGGAGATATCGAAATCCTTCCGGTGCGGATGCCCCTCGAAACCATCCGGGGTCAGAATCCGCTCCAGATTCTCATTGCCCTCGAATACGATTCCCACGAGGTCGTAGGCCTCGCTCTCATGCGGCGAAGCACCGGGCCAGACGCCGCTCACGGTCGGCACCCGGGGCTCGAGGTCGTCCCCGCAGGGGACCTCCAGGCGAAGCCGCTTGGCGCGCTCCATATCCAAAAGGGAGTAGGTGACTTTGAAACGGTAGGGGACCGGAAGTTCCAGGCAGTCCACCCCAGCGAGAAAGGAAAGCTGACGGAATCCCCTGGAATCGCACAGAAATTCGGCGGCCCGGGCAAGCGCCGATGGAGCGATCTCCACCGATATCTGGCCCCGGTGGAGCCTGACGCCAAGGATTCCATCGCCCAGGAGGCCTCGGAGCGCCCGGACATCCTCATCCATCTCCTCGGGGCGCTCTTCTTCTTTTCCGGATTCGGGCGACTCTTCGATCTCATCCGCCACGGTCTGGTTTCCTTTTAAAAGGCCGGGCGCCGCCTGCCCGATTCATCCACTCGTGATTCATGCGCTCGTGAAAATTAGTGCAAGGGCTGGTCCCGAACTCCTTTCCCTGCCAGGGGAAGGGTGCGGCCCTCTCGATCAGGCCGTTTTTGCCTTGCCGTGGTCTGGGTAGAGGTCTTCTTCCTCAATTTTCTTTTGGAGCTTGAGGATTCCGTCGAGCAGAGTTTCCGGACGCGGCGGGCAACCGGGGACATAGATATCCACGGGAATCACCTCGTCCACGCCCTGGACAAGCGCGTAATTATTGAAAATGCCTCCTGTCGAAGCGCATGCACCCATCGAAATCACCCATTTGGGCTCCGGCATCTGATCGTATATTTGGCGAAGGACGGGAGCCATCTTCCGCGAAACCCTGCCCGCCACGATCATCAGGTCCGCCTGGCGCGGGGAAGCGCGGAAGACCTCGGCGCCGAAGCGCGCTATATCGTACTTGCTCGCCGAGGTGGACATCATCTCGATGGCGCAGCACGCCAGGCCGAAGAGCGCGGGCCAAAGGCTGTTTTTCCGCGCCCATTTGATGACGTCGGCAGCCCGGCCCAGGACCACCTGGCCCTCGAGCAGTTCCTCTAATCCCATTCCAGAGCTCCACGCTTCCATTCGTATACGAGGCTGGCCACCAGCAGGAACATGAAGGGGAGCATCGCGACGAAAGCGTATCCCCCCATCTGGCGAAGCACCACGGCCCAGGGGAACAGGAAGATCGTCTCCACGTCGAAGATGATGAAGAGCATCGCCACGAGGAAGAATTTGATGGAAAACCGTCCTCTCGCGCTCGTCTCCGGGACAATTCCGCACTCGTAGGCCACGTCTTTTTCGGGGGAGGGCCGCCTTTTGCCAAAAAAGAAGGAAATGCCCAGATTCAGGACCGCAAAACCGGACGCCATGGCGAGAAGAATGAGGATAGGCACATATTCCTGGGGCACGGCCAAACCTCGCCGAAAGGGTTCCATGTGTAGAAAAATCAAAGCACAAACGCACTTTTACCGGGGGTTATTTTAAGGACCGCCACCTGGGGTGTCAAGAATTCAAACCCATCCTCGCCCGCAAACGGTGGAGGGCCGCCGGGGTGGGCAATAAACGGGCCGAGCTCCGAGTCTAGGCAGGGGGCAGGAAA
>DNYS01000033.1:465-791 GCA_003506735.1 Nitrospinota bacterium | reverse complement strand
GGGGGCAGGAAACCGGCCGGAGGGCGGGTTCAGATTTTCTTTCGCGATTCGGACAGTTTCTTCTCTAGAATTTCGATGTAGCGCGCCGCGCTCCTCGAATAGGGCAAAATTTCGAGGGTGCGCTTGAATGCATCCAGCGCCGCCTCCATATCGTTCATCCCGAGATAATTCAGCCCCAAGCCCGAAAGCGCGCCGAAATGATGGGGATTGAGTTCGATGACCTTGATACAGTCGGCGACGGACTCCTGGTAGCGCCTCGCCATCCAGAGCGCCGTCGCCCGCTTGTTCCACCCCTCCGCATAGCCGGGTTTAAGGCGGATCATCTC
>DNYS01000033.1:0-211 GCA_003506735.1 Nitrospinota bacterium | reverse complement strand
TTCGCCGCCTCCCGGACGGCGGCGTTCTCATCGGCCAAGAGGGAGGCGAGGCGGGAGGTATGCTCCATCTTTCCCACCCGGCCCAGCTCCACGGCCGCCTGGAAGCGGACGGCGGGATTTTTGTTCTTCAGGCGCATGAGCGCGTCCGGAGCGGGCGCCGCGCCCGCCACCCTCGATATGCCCGCCGAGCCTAGAACCACCAGGGCGATGG
>DNYS01000009.1:533-4032 GCA_003506735.1 Nitrospinota bacterium | reverse complement strand
GCGGCGGAGAGGCGCTCATCTAAATGAATTGCAAAAAGAAGGGCCCTGGCGCAGGGAAGGCGCCGGCGGGGGCTTGAATCGAGGCAGGAGCCGCTCCTCCGAAAGTGTAATTCTAGCAGTGTATCCTTTTTTACCTATTCGATGGCGGGTTGGTGTGCGTTTGGCAATGCCATGGCTGCGGGCGATTTAGTTTTTTCCGGACAAGATTGCAGTGACCTCATCGCGTGAGAGGGCGCCCGCCTCGGCGTGGCGTCCCCGGTAAGTATTTGAGGCGTGCCTGTCCGAACCGGGCCGCCGGGGCTGGTAGGTGCAGAAAGGCTCGCTGGCGAGACAGTTCCCCGAGACGGCACAGGCGCGCGATCGCGCCCCGCCGCAAATATCACGGTAATCGCAATATCCACATTTTCCCGCGTAGCCGTCCGGCTGGCGAAGGGACCGGAATAAGCTGGAATTCCTGTATACATCGACCAGGGAATCGGTCCGAACGTTACCCTCCGAAACGGGCAGAAAACCACTCGGCATTATCTCGCCGAAGTGGCTGATGAATACGAACCCTCTCCCGTCGTTCACTCCCTTGGAGGCGCGTCCGCCGCCAGCGCTAAAGCCGGGTGCGCCGGAGAATGAGGTGTGGACGCTTCCGTTTTGAAGAGGTCCCTGAGAGCGATCCAACGCCAAGCGCTGCATCGTGACGCGCCGGAAATGTTGAGCGGCGGTGGTTTTGATGTCGAAAGGCATCTCTCGTCCGAGGTCATAGAGTTCGTGGAAAATTTCTTCGTGCTTTTGGGGCGTGACCATATGATGGTGGAGCCCTCTTCCCACCGGGACGAGAAAGAATACGCTCCAGAGGGCGATATCCTCGGCAGCGAGAATGTCTGCGATATCCCGAATTTTTTCTTGGTTGAATTGGGTAACGGTGGTATTGACCTGGACTTCCAGGCCGATCTCCCGTGCATACCGAATAGAGTTCATGGTCCAAACGAAGCTGCCATCCACGCCGCGGAAAGTATCGTTATTTTCACTATCGTGGCCGTCCAAGCTGACGGCGAGGCGGACCAGGCCGCCTCCTTCATTCGGCGGATCGTTGGGCGCGTCATTTTCCGGGTGCCAGCAGGCATCATCGTCATGCGCAAACCGATTTCGGCCCCGTGACGGATTATGTCGAAAATGTCGGGACGCTCGAGGGGGTCTCCCCCGGTGATGACGAAAAGAACGGGCCCGAATCTTCGGGTCTCATCGAGAAGGGCAAAAGCTTCTTTGGTGGTCAATTCTCCTGCATCTCGGCAGGGGCGGGCCTCGGCACGGCAATGGAGGCAGGCGAGGGAGCAGGCCTGCGTCACTTCCCAAATAACGAGGAAGGGGGAGCGGTCGAAATCGACCGCGCCGAAATCGGGTTTTGGAGCCGATCCTTGAGAAGGCAGGGCATGGGCTGGCAAAGTACTCAATGGGAAATTCATCGAATTCGCTTCCTGGGATAAAGTTTTTTGCCGCCGAATCGGTTTTTTATCCCTTGAATGCGGTAATAGGGGCAAAGGCAAAAATTCGCTTTGCAAAAGTTTTGAAGGGTGTCACGGGGACGGGTAATGCATTTTAAAATTTCTGTATCAAAGCACATCGTCAGCCCCGAAACGGATTTCTCTTGAAAGGGACATGATTCGAATCGCTACATTGAGACTCCTCCAGTTCCCCCCAAGGGGGGAGGAATCGTAATTAAAGATAATATAGTCTCAATAATTGCATTTGGCAAGACTTCGATAGACGAGTGAACGGAAGGGGGGTATGGAAATTTTTTCCCAATAGGGTATAACCCGGCAGGTTAAGTCCATTTCCTCCATGCATGAGGAGGGGGACAGGACGGGGACGGGAGATTTGTTTTCATAAAGAATCCAATGGGTTGCCGAGAGACCCTGCCCGCATTGTAATTGTGGATTCAGGAACCGCGGAAATAATCACACCATGTTTGACGATTTTGAACAACGAGACGAATACCAAAGTTCGGAGGACCAGCGCCGGATCATTGAGGAGATGCGGATCCTCAAGAAACCCTATGTGGGAATTGTTTCCGGTTATCACGACCTGGGATATCGTGTGTTGGGTCCAGAGACGGAAAAGGGGGCTGGTTCAGTTCAAATCTCGGGGCGCCTGTTTGTCAGTCCCAAGATTATTTGGACGCCTTCGGAATTGGAAAAAACATTTGGAGAACTATTCCAGGACCCGGACCTAATGGACTCGAATCTTGTAGGACGGGTATTTGCCTTTCCGAAAGCGGCATCCGGAAATTTCAGGATTGAATCGGAGTATTTGAGGGTAACCCAACATGAGTGGAGTCCGGATTTGCTGGTGGAAAAGGTCATGGACGAACTCATGAAGAAGGAGATTACAGATACGGCGGTTATCCGGACACCGAATGTACGGTTTTATCCGTTGGCGATTCAACGGTTTATCCATGAAATTCTTTCCGAAGAATTTTCTTGATTTTTAAAGAGACGCTTTTTCCCCATTCCCTAATTCAGAAACGAAAATCCTGCCACTTATTCCGCTCATTTCCTGTAGCGGCCATTTCGGCGTCCTGCCCTATATTCATCGCGTTGGTTGCCGGTTCACCGGTGAAGGGGGCGGGTTTCGCCCGGCGGAGAAAAAAGAACGGGGTTTGAGGGAGTTTGAGGGGAACTTTTTTGGGGGGCGGCCGAAGTCGCCTCGGGCGCTCATTCGCCGGAGAACGGAATTGATCGAATCCTGACCTGGTCGCTACAACTGGCGCCGCCCCCATGCTAGCCTCGGAGGAAAGCCGCCCATCAGCCGACTCAAGCCCGGGGCCCGAACAACGTGTTTGGATTCCACAGCCAGGGATATTCGGGTATGGGATGGTCATGGGCAGGAGGAAATATATGCGGCGTATACCGGAAATTTGTTGGGTTAATCATTTCTTTCCGGTGAGAGCCTTGCGAAATATCGATTTTAGGGAAACCGGTATTCGGGCCGATGATGGGCAGACGCTCGTTGAATTTGCTCTTATTATCGCCTTGATCGCTATCGTCGTGATCGTCTCCCTTGGCATTTTCGGAGCCGCCGTCGCCGATCTCTTGGCGCCGATTATCCCTGCGTTCTAAGTCATTTAGATTTTATCCATTGCCGTTCATGGCCTCCGAGCGGCTGAAATCTATGATATTTTCTCAAACAGAAGTACCGCAATATTTATTATGCTAGATTCCATTTTGATGGTGCATTCTATTCTAATATGGATTGTTTTATTGAAGTCACGATTTCCGATAATATCAGCCGGATGATTATGTGATTGGATTTACAGGAAAAAAGTGACTTAATTCATTGGTTTTGTTGTACTTTTTGGTGATACTGGGTGTATATTTAATGAATGGGGGCATGTGCTTAGCTTCTCTTGCCTGCGGTCAACGAATAATAGGAATGCAGACAATTTTGAGAGGGTGCCATGAAGAGGCTTGAACAGGTAGCGGAAAGACGGAAGCGGGGATGGACCCGTGGA
>DNYS01000009.1:0-487 GCA_003506735.1 Nitrospinota bacterium | reverse complement strand
GGATGGGGCGCCAGCGGTCAGGCCATCGTCGAATTCGCGCTGCTTTTGCCAATGCTGATTATCTTGGTGATGGGCATTTTGGACATGGCCAGGGCCTACAGCGTTCTTCAGGTGGTGACAAACGCGGCGCGCGAGGGCGCGCGCGAGGGGATTATCCCCTCTAGCTCCTCGGCGGCCGTTACGGCGACGGTGGATGCGTTCCTGACGGCGGCGGGCCAAACGGACTGCTCGACCGTGGGAACGAAACTGGGTGCGGCGGGAAGCGCGGGCGACAGCACGGTGGTGACAGTCTCGTGTACGTTCACGGCGTTGACGGGAACCCTGATCCCTGGCTGGGAGGGGACTTTCCCACTCTCCCAGACAGCGACCATGCGTCATGAGTGAGTGGCGACGGGCTGGTGTGATTAAATATGAGCGGAGGAAATTATTGTGAAGCTTCAAAATTTTCGGCTGGGTGCGCTTTGGGACCGGCTTTTCTCTAAAGGGA
>DNYS01000032.1:3398-10338 GCA_003506735.1 Nitrospinota bacterium | reverse complement strand
ACCATGGCGCACTCAGGCTGTTCCGGCTTGACAGGGAAGACAGTCGCTGCCCCTTCGCGGAAGAATTGAACTCGGAGCGCCAGCCAATCGCCGATGCGGAGCTGTTGAACGTGCATCGGGAAAATCTCGAAAAGCATCCCGAAAAAATCGGGGACGACGTGCGGAAGCGGCTGGAGAACGCCAAGAAAGCGACGGTGGCCATGTATATCCAGGCGCTTCAAAAAAGAGTCGTTCTCAGGCGGATGGCGGAGGCGCTCTTTCAGCCGTTTGACGGCCTGCTTCTCCCCGGATATCCCTGCGTGGCCGCACCCATCGAAACCGCGGTGGGAACGGTCAACGGAAAGGAATCGTCTTTTCTCGGCATGGGCCGGCCCCTGACGGGTCCGCACAATTTCACGGGGTTTCCCGTCCTGATGGTGCCGACGGGGTTCAGCCCGGCCGCCGGTTTGCCCATGGAGATCAGATCGTGGGCCTCCCAGGCGCCGAGGCGCGGATTCTGCGCATCACCCATGCCTATGAGCAGGCCACACCCGAGGTGCGAAACCGGGTTCCCGAATTGTTGGGTTCGTAGAATCGAAAAAGGATTGGAGATTTTTTATTTTTTTCGCCTGGCCGGCCGGAAATGATGCGGGTTTCGTTCGTGAAATCGATTACCCCGCTTTTTCCACCTCCACCGAATAACTGTTCTGGGCGGCGTTTTCGTACTCGGAGAGCGCATCGCCGGTGAGGTGATTCGCGGCCCCTTGCTCGGGCAGGCCTCCCGCCGGGATGTGGACCACGCCGGGGCGGATGTCTTCGCTGACCTTTGCCCGGTAGGCCGTCTCGCCGAAGCCGTTGTAAATGCGGATTCGATCGCCCGCCGAGATGCCGCGCGCGCCGGCGTCGGCGGGGTTCAGGGTGGCAACGTTCCAGTCCCCTCGCAAGAGCTTCTCCGCGTTGTTGAAGGTCGAACTCGCCCGGAAATAGGTCTTCGGAGTGATGAGCTGGAGCGGTTTTCGCCCGCCCTTTTGCGCGACTTCATCCGGCGGTATGTAGGTGGGCACCGGCGTTTTCTTGCCCTCGAAGTAGAGCCGGGCCCGCCCCTGGGGCGTCTGCAGGTCCCAAGAGTTTTCGGGCTCGGGAATGTCGAGGATGACCATGCCCTCGGCTTCGAGTTTCTCCATCGTCAGATCGCGGAACCAGGGGAAACGCTCATCCTGCCGCGCCGCAGCCACGAGTTCCTCGACCCATTCGCGCGAACTCTTCCACGGGAAGTGATCTCCGTAGCCCATTTTCTCCGCCAGACGGCAGACGATCTCGAAGTCGTCCAGCGACTCCCCGCGCTGGGGCATCGCCCCGCTCGAGAACATGACGACGTGGCGCGGAGCGATCTCGGGGATCAGGTGGAAGAAGGTGGCCCCCGTTTCGAGGCCCTCCGTGATGGCGCAGCGTTCGAGCCATGTCGAAGCCGGGAGGACCACGTCGGCGCATTTCGCCGTGGGCGTCATGAAGATGTCCGAGACGGCGCAAAAATCCAGCGCGCGCAGTGCGCGCTCGGTCTTGTGGGCGTCGCCCGCCTGGCCCACAGGATTGCCCCACATAACGAGTGCCGCGTGAATCGGTCCGCCGTGGGCGCCGGGATTCAGGATGGCTTCGGCGATCTGGCCGACGGGCACGGTCCGCTGGACGAGATTGGGAACGCCCCAGCGGGAGGCCACTACGTCGGCAAGTCCGGCGTCGGTGGCGCGGGGGAGCTGGAAGCTATCGCTCGCGCCACCGTGGCGCAGGACACCGCCGAAGCCGCCCGTTACGAGGTTCAGGATATGCAGCGCACGGACGGCCTGCTCGCCGTGGACGGTGCGCTGGTAGGCGCCGTAGTAGACGACGACCTTTCCCTTTCGCACGGCCCCGGCGATGGCACGGACATCCTCTTCGCTGACGCCGCATTCTTTCGCCGCGCGCGCGGGCGTCCAGGGTTCGGCCGCCGCGCGAAGATGATCGAATGCCGTCCGGCAGGCTTTGCCGCCAGCCTGGAAACTTCCATACAGGGCGGGGCGCTCACAGGCGCCGAAGGGCCGGGCCTCGCCGGCGGCCTCGTCCCAGGCGAGGGGCGTGCCGTCCGGTGCGGTGAGAAAAGCGCCGTCCTCTTCGTTGACGAGAAAGGGGGCGTTTGTCCTTTTTCGCAGGAAATCCTCGTCGGCGGCGCCTTCTGCCAGCATGTGCCGGAGGACGGCCAGCGCGAGGGCGGTATCGGTCGAGGGGCGGATGGGAACGTGGCGGTCGGCGAACCGGTTCACCGAGCGGGTGCGCATCGGATCGACGGCGATGAAGCGCGTGCCGCCGCGCTTGGCCTCCTGAAGAGACTGCATGAGCCCGCGGTAGCCGGTCTCGACGGGGTTGTTCCCCCAGATGACGATCCAGTCGCAGTCCGCGTTCGGGCGGTTGCGAATCTGCCAGTGGCCGAACACGTCCGCGCTTCCGCCGAGAAATGCCTTCCAGCAGAGGCTCCCCCGCAGGTAGGGCTGGATGGCGCCGCCCCACATGTTGAGCAGCCGCATGATGGTGGCCGGGTTCCCGTCGCGGCCGCCCGGCATCGTGTGCTGGGAGGCGTAGTGATACATCATGACGGATTCGTTGCCGCCCTTCGCCTTGGCGGCCTCGAGGCCCCGGGCCACCAGATCGAGAGCTTCGTCCCACGAGGTGCGCTCGAAGCGGTTCGCGCCGCCGGGGCCGGAGCCTTTCTCGCCGACGCGCTTCAAGGGGTAGAGCAGCCGGTCGGAGTGGTTGTAGCGGTCGGGAATCTGGAACCCTTTGATGCACGGCTTGATCCGCATGGCCGGATTGGCCCTGAACGAGGCGATGCCTTCCCCGTTCGCCTCGACGGCAAAGCTGCACGGGAAATTGCCGCAGTGCGGCGCGCAAATGGTAAAGGCTTTACGGGCGCCGTTGTCGCTCATCCGTGAAAATTTCCTCGAATACTCTCTTCGGTTGACAGGTCCGCCTTCATGGCCGACCCGTTCACATTACCACACACTTTCCCGGGGAACCGCCTAGCGCAGCAGCCCATAGACTTTCCGGGGGTGGACCAGCACGACAACGGCTTCCCGATCCCGCATCGCCCGGTCGTATTTCTCCCAATCGGAATGATCCTCATCCCCGCAGGCCCGGAAGACTTCGCGGAGGAGCAAACGGATCTCTTCGGAGTCCGTATTGCCATAGTCGTACAGGCTCGCCTCGCCCTCGACGACGACAAAGCTGCGCCAGTCGTCTGTCACCGCTAAAACCGTACAGCGGGGGTCGGCGCGCAGGTTGCGTACCTTAACCGAATGGGGGTGAACGGAGACGAAAGCCGCCTGGCCCTGATAGGCACCGCACACGACGATGCTGGAGTGTGCGGCGCCGCCGGGCCGGTGCGTGGTAACGACGCAACGATGATTGCGCTCCAGGAAAAGACGGGCTTCTTCGAAATCCATGGTTTTCTCCTCGAATCGGAAAACTTCTTTCGGGGCTCATGCCCGGATTCATTTTTTATCAAGAAACCAAAGGCCGGTGGAACGTCATTTCCGCCATGTTTGAAATCGGACCGCCGTCAGGTCCCCAAAACCGTCCGCCTCCAAACCCCACTGCCTCCCGGCGCGCTTCTTATTCCGCGAGGAGTTCGTCCAGAATTTCCGAGATTCGCGAGGCTTCCATCCAATCCGCCTTGTAGGCGATCTTCCCTTGTTTATTGACAACGAAGGTCATATTGGGCATCCGCCCGAAGGCCTGCACGACGGCTTCGTCCAAATCGTCGATGAGAACCGGAACCTTCATCCCGAACTCCTGAACCAATTCACCGGCATAGCTTTTCTTATGCTCGTAGGAGGAATGTTGTTGGTACTTCTTGAAATACCTCCTCTCTCCAGCGTGCGGTTCCTTGGAATACACGACAAAGAATTCCACGTTCTTGTCCTTGTATTTTTCGCGCAAATTCTCTACGCCGGCCACCTGCCGGCGGTAGGGGGGTCAGGTGATGGCTCCGAACTCGATGACGATGTTTTTCTTGCCGTGAAAATCCGAAAGATTGAATTCGGTGTCGTCGGTGGCCCGCAGCATGACGGGAGGCATGGGAGTGCCCGGCTTGAGCGTATTCTTGAAAGCTTCTTTTCGTACATGGCGGAAGCCTTGAAACTGGCGTATGAGAAACTTCCACGCGTCGATGTAATAAACGCTCCACAATCCGCCCAGCGGCCCCGGCGGCCGGTCGAAAATTTCCTCTTTTTCCATATTTTTCGCCCTCCGATTTTAGCAATAGGTAAAATTTTATTCCCTTATTATAAATGGAAAGTATGCCGTTTGTCTTATCTGGCCCGCGAATCATTCCGAATTTCTGGGGCGGACAATACGCCGGTTCGGCCCGGAGCCCGGGGCTCGATCCCTCCGGCGGGACGAAAATCCACCGGGAGGCCGGAGTGGTGAAGGGAGCCAACGCCGGCAGGCCACGGCCAACGCGGTTATTCCCCCGTCCGGAGCGGGTTTCTCCGCTGTGGGTCGAGCGAAGGAAGGCCACCGCCGAAAACCCGGCCTTTCCGTTTTCGCCTTCGGATTTCGATGAGGCCCGGTGTATAAATTTCATATACACCACCCGGGGCGGGTGGAAGACGCTGGAACGCCATTCGATGCCGGGTCCTGGAGCATTTCGATGGACCTATTGTCCGCCGATGAGACGGGACCTCTGGACCGAACGATTTGAGGAGAACGGCCGGCAAGAAACATCCGAGTGCTCGATCGCTAAACGAATCACGGCAGTAGTCAAGAAAGGGTGGAAAGGATTTTGATGGAACCTCGATTTCCGTTCGGGAAAACTGGAGCCGGTTTCTGTCCGTCTTGACCGAAGAGCGAATTCAGGAAGCCGAGGCCTCCCTGCGCGAAATGATGAATCTGCCTTCCTTGGAGGGAAAATCCTTTCTGGATATCGGCTCGGGAAGCGGGCTGTTCAGCCTCGCCGCGAAGAATCTCGGCGCCAGGGTCCATTCCTTCGATTATGATGAAAACTCGGTGGCGTGCACTTTAGAGCTCAATAATCGATATCATCCCGAGACCGGCGGCTGGACCGTCGAACGAGGCTTCGCCCTGGACGAAAAATACATGATGTCGCTGGACCAGTTCGATATCGTTTACTCATGGGGGGTTCTCCACCATACCGGCGATATGTGGCGGGCGCTGAACTTGGCGCAAAAACCCACGAAACCGGGTGGTCTGTTATTCATCGCGCTCTACAATGACCAGGGAGTTGTTTCCGCCTTCTGGACAAAAATGAAGCGGGCCTATAATTCCGGTCCTTTGGGCAAGGCGCTCATGACCGCCCTGTTCGTCCCCTATTTCTTTTTGCGCACCGCGGCCGCCGGCATCGTCCGGCACGGCATCCCATGGGGGGGAGTTTCGGGCCTACAAGCGGAAGCGGGGAATGTCGGTATATCACGACTGGATCGACTGGATTGGAGGCTATCCGTTCGAGACGGCGAAGCCGGAAGATATTTGCGAATTCTACCAAAAAAATGGATTTGTCCTGCAAAAGATGACCAAGACCCGAGGTCTCGGGAACAACGAGTTCGTATTCCGGCGGACTGGATAAGCAACCGGCAGGTTGCCGGGAAGAGTTATGCCGGCGGGCAAATTTCGGAGGCTCTTCCGGGAAATGCGGATGACCTGCATTCGGCGGGCCTCGTGGGATTCGTCACCCCGTGTTGCCGGTGCGCTCACCGGCATCGATGCCGAGATAGGCTCCGCCGATGGTCCAGAAGAGCGCATGAAGGCTGCTGTACGAAAACACCTCCTCGAATAAGCCGCTCAAGGCGAACGCGGCGAGGCCGATAAATATCCAGGGAATCCGGCGGCCGTCGGCCCCGGAATAACGGAAAATTCCATATAGATACGAAAGGATCAGAAATACGAAGGCGAGCCCCCCGGCGGCGCCTCTTTCGACGAAATTTCTGAGATACACGTTATGTGCGGAAAGGGACGTATTTTTATCGTTTCTGAAATAGGGGAGCTTGGAGGAGGTTTTTTTCTCCAGGCGAAGCACCTCTTTCTCGAACGACCCCGGACCCGAACCGAAGACGGGATGTGCCATCCAGGACCGCAGGCCCAACCGGATAGCGTACACCCGCACCTGGACCGAATCCGGCGTGAGCCGAAGCGATTTGTTCCAGTCCGAAGAGGTCAGCGTAGTCGCCGCCACTATGGCGATCAGCGAAACCAATCCGATGCGGGCCGCATATTTCTGCCATCGATTGCCGAACAAGATGGCTCCCAGCAACACGGCGCCGCACAGCCCCACGAGGGCACCGATGGATCCCAGCATAAAAAGGATCGCCCAGGTAACGATTCCCCCCGCCATCAGGAAGTTTTTCCCGCCCTTCCCGGACCGAGGAAGCAGCGCGAAAAAAATTCCGCCCGTCAACAGAAAAAAGGCGGCGAGGAAATTTTGATGGGCAAACACCGACCCGCGGTAAAAAGAGGGTCCCTTCTCGACGCCGACTCGAACCGCTAGGGGAAGCTGCACCCCGGCCCAACTCCCAATGCCCACCTGGAGAAGCCATAAGGCCGCCACCAGGGCTCCGGCCAGGGCCAGAACCCACGAGAGCGACCGCCTCGAAGCATCATCCCGGATGATTCCGGCGGCGGCCGCGAAAACGAGGAATATGACTCCCGCTTCGCCTACGGACCACACGGCTCCCATCGGCATACCCGCCAAAACGCCCGAAACCGCCGAGGCGCCGAGATAGGCCAGCCACGGAACGAGAAGCGGAGGGGGGTTCCGGAAAATTTTTTTCGCGTTCAGGGCTCCCAGAAGGACCATGGCGAGGAGGGTGAGCTTGGCGGCGGAAACGGACACCTCTGAGCCCGCCGACACCTCGACCGTCAGCGTGGCCAGAATCCCCGCGCCCAGAACCATGCCCCAGGCGGGCCGCCAAAGCCC
>DNYS01000032.1:336-3365 GCA_003506735.1 Nitrospinota bacterium | reverse complement strand
GAAATAGACGATGCCCGAATCCGGGAACCGGAGGGCGAGGAACTTGAAGCCGATCAGAAGCAACAAAACGCCCGCAATTAAATTGTGCGCCGAATGATCGTCGTCTAAAAAATGAATTTGGGTCACAATTCAGTTCAACCTTTTTTGCCGGCCGGGGGCTTCAACCGCGGGCGTTATTCCCGGGCCGCCGGATTTTCGCCGCAAATTTCCAGATACAGTTTTTCGTAGCGGGCGACGGTGGAGTCTAAATCGAAAAGACGGCGGATCCGTTCGCGGGCGGCCCGGCCGAGGCGCGCCCTTTCCTCGGCGCCGCATTCGATCAGATCGCACACCGCCTTGGCGAGGGATTCGGAATTTTTGGGCCCAACCACCCGGCCCGTTTCACCGACGATGAGCCGGGAGTCTCCCGCGTCGGTCACCGCGCAGGGCACGCCGCTGGCCATTGCCTCCCCGATCACGTTGGGAAACCCCTCGCTGTAGGAGGAGGAAACGAGGATATCCAGACCGGCCATCACATCCGGGATATCCTCCCGCTCATCCAATAGATGAACCCGGCCGTCGAGGCCCTGGCGGACAACCTCGCGGACGAGCGTTTCGTTCGAAGGCGTCACCCCCTGCCCGGCCAGCACAAACCGGGCCTCCTGGAACGCCCGGCCCACCCGGCCCGAGGCTTTCAGGAAAACGGTGTGATCTTTCAGGGGATCGAAGCGGGCGATCAAACCGATCAACAGCGAATCGCCGGGCGCGCCGAGGCTTTTCAGCAATCTGGGTTTCGCTTCCGGGTCGGGAGAAAACTCCTCCAAATCGAATCCGTTTGGAATCACCTCCCAGCGCTTGGGGCGGTAGCCGCGGCACGTATGGGCATCGCGTCCCGCCTCGGAGTTCACGATGGCCAAATCGGGCAGCCCCGAAACCCAGGCCAGTATCCGGATCAAAACGGCAAGCGAGCGGGGATACTTCGCCAGATCGATATCCGAACACCGCACGTTCCATGCGATGTGGGGAACGCCGGCGATTTTTCCTCCGATCAAACCCATCAAATCGGCATGATAAAGCCAAGTTTGAAGGACATCCGGCCGCAGGCGCCTCAACAAGCGAACCAGGCGCGCCAGCGCAAAAAGGGAGGGCCTACCGGGGCGCATCCCGAGAGAAAAACAGGGAATATCCAACGCCTGGATCCGGCGGGCGACCGATCCCCGGGCCACCATGGAGACCAGCATATGGCGGACCGCCCGGTGGTCCGAAGCCCGGACGAGATTATACAGCATCCGCTCCGCACCCCCGTTGTCGAGTTCCGTGATGAGGTGAAGAACCGTGGTCATCGAAGGCGGCCCGGGCCGGCGGCCCTTTGTGAAATTATCATTGCGTTCAACCGGCCGGCGGCGGAATGGGGCGGGCGGAGGGTTTCCATTTTGTTGAACAGCCGAATCATGACAGGTTTCGCTCTCGAAGCCATGCCTGGAACATGAGGACGCACCATAGCCGGTGGTGCCATTCCCGGCGGCCCGAAAGGTGCTCGTTCCATGTTTTCCGGACGGCTCCGGGATCCAGAAATCCCTCCTGGCCGAGGCGGTCCTCCGAAAGCAAATCCTCGGCCCAATCGCGCAGTTCGCCGCGCAGCCACCGTGCGATGGGGACGCCGAAACCCATCTTGGGCCGATCGATCAATTCATGGGGAACATAGCGATCGAGCACCTGCCGCAGTATCCATTTGTTTTGCCCCTTCCGCATCTTCATGGACAGGGGCAGGCTCCAGGCGAATTCGAACAACCGGTGGTCGAGCATGGGGATCCGGGATTCCAGGCCGACCCCCATGCTTGCACGGTCCACCTTCACCAAAATATCGTCGGGAAGATAGACGAGGGCGTCGAGGAGCATCATCCGGTGGCGAAAATCGGCCAGCGCCGTCTTCTTTTTGGTTCCGCTGAGAGGCGTTTCCGGCTCGGCGCAGCCGAGCACAACCTCCTGGGGCCGATTCCACTGGGACACCAGGCGCAGGTACAAATCGTCCGGACCCGATGCCCCGAGCAGGGCGGCGAGCTTGTGGACCTTGTCCCCCACTTGAACTTGCTTGTAGCGCTTCGGAATGAGGGGGTCCAGAATCCGGGCAATCCCGTTCCAGGCCGGAACCGGTACGCCCGTCATCCCCGCCACCGCCGTCTGGCGGACAAACATCGGCAATGCGCTTAAAACGTTGCGGAGAGTGCCGCCCCACATATACCGGTTATAACCGCCGAACAGCTCATCGCCCCCGTCGCCCGAAAGGCTCACGGTGACCTGCTCCCGCGCCACCTTCGAAACGATGTGGGTCGGAATCTGGGAGGAATCCGCAAAGGGCTCATCGTAGAGATTCGGCAGGTCTGGCACGACGGACAGCGCGTCCTTTTCGTCGATGTACAACTCGGTATGATCGGTGCCCAGGTGCTTGGCGACCCGGGCGGCATGGGCGGCCTCGTTGAACTGTTTTTCGCCGAACCCGATCGAAAAGGTTTTGACCGGTTTCGTCCGGAGACTCTGCATGACCCCGGCGATGGCGGAGGAGTCGATCCCCCCGGAAAGAAAAGCCCCGACGGGCACATCCGCGATCATGCAAAGTTCGACGGCATCCTTCATCAACGCTTCGAGCCGGTCCGCGGCCTCCTCGGCCGTCCCGCCGAAGGGATTATCCACCCCCGCCCGGGCGGCATCGGCGGCCGACCAGTATGGAACCGGCGGGGGCATTTCACCGCGTTCCAGGGATTCGGCGGACATGGTAAGAACGGTGCCCGGAAGCAGCTTGCGGATACCCTGGTAAATCGAATGGGGGGCCGGAAGATAGCCGTGCCGAAAAAACAGGGCGAGCGCGTCGCGATCGACAGGCAAGGCAAAGGCAGGATGCTTTTCAAGCGCCTTGATTTCGGAGCCGAACAAAAAAACACCCTTGGACCAGCCACAGTAAAGAGGTTTTTGACCCATCCGGTCGCGCGCCAACCGGAGGGTGCGCCCGGTTCTGTCCCAAAGCGCGAAGGCGAACATCCCGTTCGCGCGTC
>DNYS01000032.1:0-252 GCA_003506735.1 Nitrospinota bacterium | reverse complement strand
CCTCGGTGTCGGATTCGCTCCGGAAGCGGACGTCGGCCTCCTCGAGTTCCCGCTTTAAAAGGCGGTAGTTGTATATTTCGCCGTTCAATACAATGACATGGCGGCCATCGGAGGAGAGCATCGGCTGATGCCCGCCGGGGCCGAGGTCGATGATCGAAAGGCGGCGGAAACCGAATGCCACGCCGGCCCGGGGGGCTGCCCATGCACCCTCGTCGTCGGGGCCGCGGTGGCGAAGCGTTTCGGCGCACCTGT
>DNYS01000222.1:15682-15937 GCA_003506735.1 Nitrospinota bacterium | reverse complement strand
CAGGCTCAACTCCTTCGGTGCATATTCGCAGGAGATGATTTAACTAAAATTTAACAGTGGGATGACAAAACCATGACATAGGAATTTTTCAGGAAGCGGTACCCTCATCATCAGTGGCCAGAGCCCACCAAGGACCTCGCCAGGTAATTTCCCGGGAGGTTTTCCCCTTTCCCTTCTAAATCCCACCGGCCACCGAGTGGGGCGCCAAGCCCCGCTCTTTTTTTGTGTCCGAATTTATGTAACATATTGATATAA
>DNYS01000222.1:14736-15643 GCA_003506735.1 Nitrospinota bacterium | reverse complement strand
AGCGGCCGGACCGGGCGTCCGGGCTATCAGGCAGCCTCAGATATGTCCTGGATGATATTCCGCATAATTTCATCGGCCCTCTCGTTGGGAACCTGACAGGTTCCGGCCCCCTCGTGCCCCCCGCCGCCGTATTTCAGCATCCCCATCCCGGCGTTGTAGCGTGAACTCCGGTCGAAAATGGATTTTCCGACGGCGATCACCGTGTTTTTCTTCTCCCGGCCCCAGAAGATGTGCAGGGAAATGTTGGTTTCCGGGAATAACGCATAGGGCAGGAAACGGTTGCCGGCCAGGATCGGGTCCTCTTCCCGTAAATCGATAACAATTATTTTCTCCCGTAGCTCCGAGTATTTCCGGATTTGCTCCCTGAATTTTTCCTCGAGGACGAAATAGCGGTCCGATCGTTCGGTGATGTCGTACCGCTCCATGACCTTTTCGATGGGTAGTTTCCGGCAGAGGTCGGTCAACTTTATCATCAGCGCCTGGTCGGATACGGCGAAGTCCCGGAAGCGGCCGAGCCCGGTTCTCGGGTCGAGCAAGAAATGAAGAAGAATCCAGCCGCGCGGATGGAAAATTTCCTCCCTCGTAAACTGGGCGGAGTCCGCCTTGTTGACCGCCGCCATCATCTCCCGGGTATAGGCCGGAAACTTCGCCGTGCCGTCGAAATGATCGTACAGCACCTGGGAAGCCGACGGCGCCCCTGGGTCGAGAACGTAATTCTCGCGCGGCCCCACGCGGTTGGCTTCGCTCGCGTGGTGGTCAAACGCCAGGTGGATTCCCTCGGCATAGGGCAGGTTGGTGGAGATGTCGTGGCTGGAGACCCGGACCTTGCCGTCCTGCATGTCCTTGGGATGAACGAAATCGAGTTCCTCGATCATGCCGAGCTCTTTGAGCAATACGGCGCTGGCCA
>DNYS01000222.1:5974-14612 GCA_003506735.1 Nitrospinota bacterium | reverse complement strand
ATATTCAACCACCTTCAAGAGAGGGGGGCGAATTGTCAAGACCCGGGGAACCGCCTGCCCCGCGCCGGGGTTGCGGCCCCGGCTCCGGCCCATTATTTTGATGTCCATCCCCGAGATAGGAGAATTCCCGTGGCCATTACCCTCATCGAAAATTTCCGGGCGGTATTTTATGCGCCCTTCTACGCCGCTTTCGTCCTCGGGGCCTATGCCGCCGAGGGAGTCGAGGGCGATCAAAGACCATCGTCCGGTCCCGCCGAGACGGCAAAAGCCTTGCTCACGGGAGGCGGAGATGTCGTCTGGGGCGGTCCCATGCGCGTGCTCGTCGCCGGGGACGCCGATCCGGACTGTGGCCTGGTCTCGTTTTGCGAGATCGTGGAGCGGGACCCCTTTTTTATCCTCGGCCGCGGTCCGGCGCCCGGGGGCGGGTTTGGGGGGATCATGGATAAAAAGGTGGCCACGGTGCGCGAGGTGCCCACGCCCTGGATGTGCTTCCAGGACGACCTGCGCCGGGCCGGCCTCGATCCCGATGCCCTGGACCGGATCCCGGATCGCTCGATGGGCGAGAACGCCGATGCCCTGGCCGCCGGAGAGGTGGATGCCGTCCAGGTGTTCCAGCCCCTGGCCGAAAATCTGATTGAAGAGGCGGGCGCGCGGATCTGGTATACGGCGGCGGAACGCGGCCTCACCAGCTACACGGTTTTTTCCACCACGCGGGCGTTCATGGCGCGCGAGCCGGATTCCCTGTTGCGGATGACGCGCGCCATGTACCGGACCCAGAAATGGATCGCGGCGCACAGCGCGGAGGATTTCGCCGAATGCATCTCCGGCTACTTTCCCGATATGCCGCCCGAGGCGCTGGCCCGGTCGCTGGACCGGTATCTCAAGCTCGGCATCTGGAACCGGACCCCCATTCTGAAGCGCGAGGGTTTCGACCGGCTCCGCGCGGCCTGCATCTCGGGCGGCCTGATCCGGGAGGGTATTCCCTACGAGGTGGCCGTCGATATGCGCTTCGCCGAAACCGCCCTCCGGGAGGACCCGGACTCCATGTAGCGCCGCCGGGCGGCCATGGCCCGCCCGGGATGATTTTTTATTTTTTTGAAACGGGGATCAGACATGAACACAGAGAGCGGAAAATCGCTGGCCGATCAAATCGCCGAGCGCCGGGGAAAGCGCTACCCGGCCCATGCGTTTATCGCGGAAAAATTTCCCGACTACATGAAAGCGCTTCTCCATCTGGACGAAGTGATTCGCGAGAAAGACCGCCTGTTCGACGAAAAAATGCACGAGCTGTTCCACATCCTCGCCCTCGCGGTGGCGGGCTCCAACCCCCACAACCAGCCCCACCTGAAGCAGCACCTGAAAAAAGGCCTTCAGCTCGGGCTCGCGCCCGAGGAGATCGGCGAGGCCCTGATGGTGTGCGTGAACCCGTGCGGCGCGAAGGTGCTGACCTACGGTGTGACCTGCATGCTCGAGGCCATGGAAGAGCTCGAGGCCGAGGGCTGGCGGTCGCCCGAAACCGGATAAGCAGGCCGGATAAGCGCGTGGGGCCTCATGCCGTAGCGTCAATCACCTCTTTCCGGAGCGGGGTGTAGATGCCGATGTAGGTGATGGGGGTGTGGGCTTCGAGCCCGTGGAGGACCCCCGCCGGGATGTGGACCACACCGCCCGCCTCGATCTCCCGGCTTTCGCCGTCGACGGTGAAGCGGGCCTTCCCCTTTTGCAGATAGACGAGCTGCTCGCTGTCGTGGGTGTGCTCCTGGGTGGTTCCCGCCTCCCGCTCGACGTAGATGAGCATGACGTTCTCCCCGGCCACCACTCGGCGCTTGCGCCCGGGCATGTCTTGCTCCTCCACGTTGCTCAAATCGTAGAAATGCTCCATTCCGATCTCCTCGTTTCGAAACCTTCAGATAGCGGGTTCGCGGCGCCGTCATGGTTTCCGCCTGGCCGCCGCCGTGGCGATTTCCCGGCGCCGGGTTGCGGCGGCGGCGGTATCCCATTTACCTTGTCTCCATCATTTTTGATTCGCCCTTTCGCGCCCGCGACCGTGCGGGAAGGGATGCCGGCCGGTGCGGCCGGCGGGGGCGGACACCATCGTCTCAGGAGAACTTATTATGGCACGGCTACCCATCATATCCGCTGAGGACATGAATGAGAATCAGCGAAATATCCACGACAGGATTCTTTCCGGAAAGCGCGCCGGTTTTCGCGGGCCGTTCAACATCTGGGTTCACAGCCCGGGGTTTTTGGACGTTCTCGAAAAGGTGGGGGCCTACCTGCGCTTCGACAGCGCCCTGGATCCGCGCTTGAGCGAGATGGCGATCCTGATCACCGCCCGATTCTGGACCGCGCAATACGAGTGGTTCGCCCATGAGCCGCACGCGCTCAAGGGGGGCCTCGACCCGGCGATCATCTCGGCCATCGCGGAGCGGCGAAGGCCCGAAAACATGAAGCCCGACGAGGAGGCCCTCTACGATTTTTGCACCGAGCTTCACGAGACGCACGCCGTCGGCGACGCCGCCTACCGGGCGGCCTTCGATCAGTTCGGCGAGCGGGGGGTGGTCGAGCTGACCGGGCTCATCGGCCACTACACGATGGTCTCGATGACGCTGAACGCTTTCGAGGTGGAAATTCCCGGCGGGAATGACCTTCCCCTGTCCGTGTAGTGCCTGGAAAGGAATAATGTCCGGAAAGGAGCCGTTCGAATGAGTGTAGCGGAGAAAATGAATCTGGAGGGCGCCGCGGCCTTCGTCACGGGCGCGAGCCGGGGCTTGGGCCGCGCGTCGGCGCTGGCGCTCGCCGAGGCGGGCGCGGACGTGGCCCTGGGCGCGACGCGGGAGGACCTGCTGGAGGAGGTGGCGGGAGCCGTTCGGGCGATGGGCCGCCGGGCGGCGGTCTGTCCGCTGGATGTTTCCGATCCGGTCTCGGCGCGGGATGCCCTCGATCGGGCGGCGGGGGAGATGGGACGCCTCGACATCCTCGTCAACGCCGCCGGGGTCTGCCCCCGTGTTCCGGCGCTCGGCACATCGGACGGGGAGCTTGCGGACACCTTCGCCGTCAACGTGTATGGCACCTTTTATCTCTGCACGGCGGCCGTTCCTCACATGCAAAAGCCCGAGGTTCAACGATCCGGCGGCGGGCGCATCGTCAACTTCGGCTCGGTGGCCGGGCTCCGCGCCCGGCCGGGGCTGCCCGTATACGCGGCGGCCAAGGCGGCCGTGCACAATCTCACCCAGTCCTTCGCCGCCGATTGGGCCCCGCTAGGCATCCGCGTCAACGCCGTCGTCCCCGGCCAGTACGACACCGACATGGGCGCCTCCCTCATGAACGATCCCGAGGCGCTGGCCGCCTACGTGAAGAAAATGCCCATGGGCCGCGTCGGATCGCCCGAGGAGATGCCCGCGATGGTGCTCTACCTGTGCTCGAATGCCTCCTCCTACGTGACGGGCGCCCTCATGATCATGGACGGCGGGCTCACCCTGCAATGAGTCTTCCTGTGAATACCGGCGTTTCCCCGAAAGGATAGATATGGCGCGGAAATACCGCATCGGCATCGATGTGGGAGGCACGTTCACGGATCTCGTCGTGGCCAGCGAGGGAGGGCGGCTGATCTGCCTGGTCAAGGCCCCCTCGCGCTCGCGCCGCCCCGAGGAGGGGGTCATCGACGCCCTGGGCCGCGCCGCCGCCAAGCTGGGCATCGGCGTGAAGGATCTTCTGGGCGATTGCGAGCGCTTCGTCCACGGCACGACGGTGGCGACGAACGCCCTGCTCACCCGCCAGGGGGCGAAGACGGGCCTCCTCGCCACCGAGGGTTTTCGCGATTCGCTGGAAATCAGGCGGGGGCTGCGCGAGAACGTATGGGATCACCGCGCCCCGAACCCCCCTCTCCTTGTGCCGCGCTACCTCCGGCTTCCGGTGGGCGGAAGAATCGGCCGGGAAGGAGAAGAGGTGGCCCCGCTCGATGAGGGGGCCGTCCGCGCGGCGGCGGAGGTCTTCGCCTGTGAAGAGGTCGAGGCGGTCGCCGTCTGCCTGTTCAACGCCTACCTGAATCCGGCCCACGAAGAGCGCGCGGAGGAGATCCTTTCGGAGGCGCTGCCCGGGGCGTTCATCGTGCTTTCCTCTCATGCCGCGCCGATCATGGGCGAGTACGAGCGCTCCTCGACGGCGGCGGTGAGCGCCTTCCTCGGGCCGCGCATCTCGGTCTACCTCCGGGAGCTCGAAGAGGTCCTCCGAGGGCTGGGCTACGCGGGGCCGCTCATGCTCCTCCAGAGCAACGGGGGGATGTCCACCGTGGCCCACTGCCGGCGGCATCCGGCGGCGCTCGTCCTCTCGGGGCCCGCGGCGGGCGCGGCGGCCGGGCGCATTTACGCCGAGGGCGCCGGGGCGGAGGATGCCGTCTTCTTCGACATGGGGGGGACGAGCTGCGACGTGACCCTCCTTCGTGGCGGGCGGCCCGGGATGGTGGACCGCTCGGCGGTGGGGGGCTACCACACCGCGCTTCCCTCGGTCGAGGTCCACACCATCGGGACGGGCGGCGGAACCATCGTCTGGGCGGATCCGGGCGGCGGGCTCCGGGTGGGGCCCGAGAGCGCGGGGGCGGAGCCGGGCCCGGCCTGTTACGGCAAGGGCGGCGCGCTGCCCACCCTGACCGACGCGCATCTGATCCTCGGGCGGCTGGACCCGCGCGGGCTGCTGGACGGGGAGATGCCCCTTTCTCCCGCTCTCGCCGAGGAGGCGCTCATAGCCCATGCGGCGGCCCCCCTCGGCCAAAGCGCCGGGGAAGCGGCGGCCGGGGCGATTCGCCTGGCGAGCCGCCAGATGGCGGGGGCGGTCCAGACCATTTGCGCGCGCCACGGGGCTGATCCCCGGGAGATGGCCCTGATCGCGGGCGGGGGCGCGGGGGCGCTTTCGGCCCCGGCGGAGGCGCGGATCTGCGGCATGTCGCGCGTCATCGTCCCGCGCGAGGCGGCGGGGGCCTGCGCGGTCGGGATGGTGGGAAGCCCGGTGCGCTACGACCGGCTGAGGAGCCGGACCCTTCGGGTGGAGGAGACGGACGCCGCCTCCCTCGGGCGCGAGCTGGAGAGCCTCCGGGAGGAGGCCGCCGCCGAAATCTCCCGGGCGGGAAGCGAGGCCGGATCGTTCACGTTCGGCCCGGCCGTGGACATGCGCTACCCCGGCCAGGCGTGGAGCCTCACGGTCGAGGCGCCGGGCGGCCCGGAGGAAATCACTCCGGACACAATCGCCGGGCGCTTTCACGCGCTTCATGAGGCGGCCTACGGCCACCACCGCCCCGGCGAGCCGGTCGAGATCACCGGTTTCCGGATGCGCGCCGAAGCGCCCGGGGAAGAGGTCGTCTTCGATCCCGCGCCGGAGGGAGGGGGGGAGCCCACGCCCGTCTCCCGCCGGTGGGTCTACTTCGAGGCCACCGAAAGCTGGGAGGAGGCGGCCATTTACCGGGGCGCGGATCTCACGGCGGGCTCCCGGATCGAGGGCCCGGCCATCGTCGAGGAGCCCGCGACGACCGTCCTCGTCGAGCCGGGCGATGTGCTCCGCCTTGGCGGTGGGGGGGTGTTCATTATCGATATCGCCCCGGCCCGGAGCGGTTCCGGAACGAAGGATGATTCCGGCCCGGAGATAGAGAAAAAGGGCGCTCCCGATCCCGCCGCCCTCGCCATCCTCGGCCAGCGCCTCGACGTCATCGCCCGTGAGATGGGCATCATCATGCAGCGCACCGCCCGCTCCACCATCTTCAGCCAGGCGCACGATTTCTCGTGTTTCATCTGCGACCCCGAGGGCCGCCTCGTCTCCCAGGCGGACGGGCTGCCCATCCATACCGGGAGCGGCGGCTTCGCCGTGCGCGGCGTCCTGAAAGATTTTGCGAGCGACATTCACCCGGGCGATCTTTTTTTACTGAACGATCCCTACATGGGCGGCGGCAACCACCTGCCCGATTGGACGGTCATCGCCCCCGTCTTCGAGGGGGGCGGGCTTTGCGGGTTCGTGTGCAACCGCGCGCATCAGGTGGACGTGGGCGGCGGCGTCATCGGCACCTACAATTCCGACGCCACCGAAATTTTTCACGAGGGTTTCCGCATCACACCGGTGAAAATCCACGAGCGGGGCGCGGAGCGGAAAGACCTGATCCGCCTCATCCTCGCCAACACCCGCGCCCCCGAGGTCATCGCCCACGATTTCGCCGCCATGGTGGGCAGCACCCACGTCGGCGCCGCGCGCCTGGCCGATATCGCGCGCGAGAGGGGGCGGGGTGGACTCGTGGCGGGCCTGGCGGGATTGCTCGATTACTCCGAGGCCCTCATGCGCGCCGAGATCGCCCGAATCCCCGACGGGGTCTACACCGCCACCGAGATCATGAACACCGACTGCTTCGAGCCCGCCGAAATCCCGGTCAAGCTCACCCTCACGAAATCGGGGACCGATATCACCGCCGACTTCACGGGCTCGGCCCCCCAGATGAAGGGTTATAAAAACTCCCCCATCGCCAACACCCACTCGGCCCTCTACGTGGGCATCTCCTCCATCGTGGACCCGCTCATCCCCCACAACGAGGGGGCCTACCGGCCCGTCCGGATTATCGCCCCCGAGGGCACGGTGGTGAACGCCTCCTTCCCGGCCCCGGTGACGCTTTGCACCGTGTTCCCGGCGCACGAGATCGCCCAGTGCGTATGGAAGGCCCTCGCCGGGGCCGTGCCCGGGCGCGTTTCGGCGGCCTGGGGGAAGACGGCCTATCCCGTCACGGCGGGCTTTGACGAGCGGGGGGAGTTTTTCGTCGTCTACCACTGGGGCGGCGGCCCCGCCGCGGGGGCCGTCCAGGGGCGGGACGGCTTTCCGCTCATCGGGAACATGCCCACCCTGGGCGCGCTCACTGTCCCCAACTTAGAGCACTACGAGCAGGACTACCCCATGCGCTTCATCCGCCAGGAGCTTCGCCGCGACGGCGGCGGGCCCGGCCGCTGGCGCGGGGGGTGCGGCGTCATCTACGAGTGCGAGATCGCCGTCCCCGTCTCCTGCTCGACACGGGGCGAATCCTGCCGGACGATCACCACCTTCGGCCTCGGCGGCGGCGGGCCCGGCGCCATCGCGCGGGTTTTGTTCGGGCAAGACGGCAAAATGGAGGACATGCCCCAGTACGCCAATGTGGACCTTCCTCCCGGCCGCCTCCTCATCGAGGGCCCGGGCGGGGGCGGTTTCGGCGATCCGCTCGACCGTCCCACGGAGGAAGTCGCCAGAGACGTGCGCGACGGCCTGGTTTCCGCCGATGCCGCGAAAAAAGACTACGGCGTGATCCTCGATCCGGTGACGTTTGAGGTGGATGAAAAAGGGACGCGGGGGTTGAGGGGGAGGTAGGTCATACCAACTAGTGTGGCCAGTTCGCAGGAAGACCGAGAATAGAGCCTATGCTCTCCCCATCTTTTTTAACAGAATGTTCGTCTTCCAGGACATGCTGCGGCAGGCGATTCAAAACTGACGAATAGGGAAATTTTGGCCATGGATTATGGTATAGCCGGATTGGGGCACTCGCTAAATTAAATGGAATAACAGGAGTTCCGAATAGAACCGCACTTACGCGTGTATAGGTAGGGCTGTTTTTACTGGTCCATAGACCATTTCGCTTTCTTCTAAATTTTATTTCATGGCTAACAGAATTGCCGACTTCAGATTCTTGTCCATAAAGCGCTTCTACTATATTAATGTTGTTTAGAGATATATTGTACGCGTTAACTGCGATTATGTACGGGAAGTCGAGTTTTTTTGTATCTGCTAGCTTTCTTTTTGAGAGAATCAAGGAGCGGTAATCTTTGATTGACTTCAACCCATTCGTCTCCTTTTGAGATCATGCCAATTGGGTGATCAGTATCACCCCTATCCTCTTTCTTTTTAGGAATAGGAAAAAAATTAATTCTCCAGCCTTGATGAACAAATTCCAGGTTTGGTAGTGAAGTAATTCCATGGTTGTTGTAATTATCGGCAACTTCATCCGGGTCGAACTTTTTGAGTTCATTTGCAAGGAAATTCACCATACTTCTTGCAGGTGGAGCAGTGGTGCCCTCTTCGATTACGTTAATGTCGAGAAAATAATTTGGGGAATTAAGACGGCGATTAATTGCATTGTGAATTTCTGATTTTCTTGAGTTTGTCGCTTTCTCAACGGCAGATTCTCCTGATATGGCTACAGCTTCTAAATAAAATGAATCGCCATCTGGTGTCTGAACAAGAAAATCTGGACGATTTTCAGTTTCGTCGTTGGCTTTGGGTTGGATAGTTACAGAACATTCCATTTTTAATAGGAGTTCATGTAAAAAAAGTTCAAAAAAAGGAGATAAATACCCGTCGCCTTTGGATGAATGAAAACGTCTATGGAGTCCTTTTTGTTTTTCTTCCGGGTAATGGAGAAACCACTCTTCGAGTAAATTTCTCATCTTTTCGAATTCAGGTCGCCCGGATCGGTTCAAATATCCGAATCTGGATTCACCGTAGGGCATATATTCGTCATCGCGTGTATCAAATTCGTCGAATAGTTTCATGTCTTTATGAAGCAGGGCGAAAGAGAAAACTTATTCATCTTCTTGTTAATCCTAACTCAAAGTTCCTTGGGAGATGAAGCAGAATCTCCCCCCCCCCT
>DNYS01000222.1:792-5869 GCA_003506735.1 Nitrospinota bacterium | reverse complement strand
GGGGGGGGGGGGGGGGGTTCCGTGGGTTTCTCCGGTTCGCTTTCATAGCCCCTTCATGCCGTATCTCCTTCATGCTATCCTATCCGGATAAACCCATCCGATTCATATGCGCGGAGGCTTATCCATGCCGACCGAATATGCCTGGTTCCTGCCGACGGGGCAGTACGGGGACGGGCACCGGATCAACGCGGAGGTGGCCGAGCGGCCGCCGACGGTGGAATATTTGTCCGAGGTGGCGCGGGCGGCGGAGCGGGCCGGGTTCGTGAACCTGCTCACCCCGACCGGGACCCATTGCCTGGACGCCTGGATGATGGGGGCGGCCATCGCCGCGCGCACCGAGCGGATCAAGTTCTGCATCGCCTTCCGGCCCGGGCTGATGAGTCCGGTCATGGCGGTGCAGCAGGCGAACACGTTCGATATCGTGACGGATGGGCGGCTGACGGTGAACGTGGTGACGGGCTCGACCCAGGTGGACCAGAAGCGCTACGGCGACCATCTGGACCACGACGCTCGTTACGCGCGGACCGGGGAGTTTCTGGAGATCATGGCCGCCCTCTGGCGGGAGGAGGGGCCGGTCACTTTCAAGGGCGGATACTACGACATTGAAAACGCAAAAATTTTCGCGAGCCCGGTCACGAAGCCGCACCCGGCGGTCTATCTCGGCGGAAGCTCGGAGGCGGGCCGGCGCGCCGGGGCGAAGCATGCCGACGTGCACATGATGTGGACGGTGGAGCTGGACCGGGTGGTGGAGGATGTGGCGGAGATGCGGCGCCTCGCCGCGGAATACGAGCGCGAGGATGCGCTTCGCTTCGGGCTGCGGATGCATGTCGTCTGCCGCGAGACCAAGGCCGAGGCGCGGCGGGCGGCCGAGGCGCTCATCGAAGGGAGCGACATCGACCACATCCAGGTCTGGTCCGAAATGCGCAACAAGACCGAGAGTGAGGGCCAGCGGCGGATGAACGAGCTGGGCGGCCGCGATTCCCTCTGGATTACCGACACCCTCTGGATGGGTGTCAACACCGTCCGCGCGGGCGCGGGAGCGACGCTGGTGGGCACGCCGGACATGATCGCCGCGGCCCTGCGCGATTACACCGAGGCCGGGGCTTCGACGTTCATCCTCTCGGGCTGGCCCCATGTGGAGGAGGCCGAAATCTTCGGCAAAGAAGTGATGCCGCTTTTGAAGGACACCGAGCCCGTCACGCTCTAGCATCGGGGGCGGCTGCGCCCGCATCTCCCCGCATTTCCGGTTAACGCTTTCAGGGTCAAATCAGCCAGGATTTCGAGTTCCCGCGGGGGGGGGCGTTACCTCGCGCGGCGTCTCACGCTGCGCCAGGTGCGGTGCCCCGCACGGTGGAGACGTTCGCCCGGGAAGGTTGGCGTTTCCGGATTTTGAGGGAGCTTGAGGAGGTTCGAGGGGATGGGTTTTGTGCTATAGCCGCTCGATTTTGCCCGCCCCGGCGAGCTCTTCCATCGCGCTGTCGAACGCCTCGAGGGTTTGGTCGATGTCGGCGGGGGTGTGGGCGGCCGAGGTGACGCCGCCGGTGTAGGACATGAGGTCCACCCCGCGCAGACGGAGGGCGAGCTGGAGGGCCTGGACGGCGGCGGGGGGGATGCTCTTGAGGGCGGCGGCGCTCAGGCCCTCGACACTGCCGTTTCGGGGGGTGGGTCCGAGGTAGATGTGGAAGGTGGACGAGGGCCCGTAGACGGCGCCCGCGATCTCGTGGTGGCGGAGGACGCGGGCCATGCCCTCGCGGAGGCGGGCGGCCATGGCGTCGGCGTGGCGCTGGGGCTCGCCGGTCCGGAAGAGGCCGATGGCGGCGATGCCGGTTGCGGCGGAGAGAGGGTTGGCGTTGAAGGTGCCCCGGTGGAAGACGCCGGCGCGCATGCCCTTGTATTCGAGGGCGGGATCGAGGAGGCGCATAAGCTCTTCGTGGCCGGCGACGGCGCCGCCGGGAAGGCCGCCCGTCAGGTTCTTGGCCAGGGTGGTGAGGTCGGGCGCGACGCCGAAGAGGGCCTGGGCGCCGCCCGGGCTCCAGCGGAAGCCGGTGATGACCTCATCGAAGATGAGCAGCACGCCGCTCGCATCGGCGAGGCGGCGGAGGCCTTCGGGGAACCCTTCGGGCAGGGGCACGGTCCCCCACGAGGCGCCCGAGGGCTCCAGAACGATGGCGGCGGTGTCCGGGTTCGCGGCGAGGGCGGCTTCGGCGCTTTCGAGATCGGCCGGGCACACGATGGCGGCCTCGTTCACGGCTGCAAGGATGCCGTGGGTGTGGGGCCGGCCGAAGGGGACCTTGATTCCGACCGAGGTGTCGTCGCCCCAGCCGTGGAAGTGGCCCTCGAAGCAAAGGATTTTCTCCCGGCCCGTCGCGGCGCGCGCCAGCCGGAAGGCGAGGGTGGTGGCCTCGGTGCCCGAGCCGGTGAAGCGCACTTGCCCGGCGGCGGGATAAAGGGATTTGACGGCTTCGGCCCATTCGACTTCGAGGGCGGTCAGCGCCGAGTAGAGGGTGCCCTTCGAGGCCTGGCGGCCCAGGGCCTCGATCACGGCGGGGTGTGCGTGGCCGAGGAGGAGGGCGGCGCTCCCCATCGAGTAGTCGATGTATTCGTTGCCGTCGGCGTCCCACTTGCGGGCGCCCTGGGCCCGCTCGATGAAGAGGGGAAAGGGGGCGGCGGCGCGCAGCTCGCTGGTCAGGCCGCCCGCGAGGACGCCCCGGGCCTTTTCGAAAAGGGCTTTGGAGCCCTCCCTCCCGCGCTCGAAGACATCCCTCGTGGCATCATCGTTCATGGGCACACGATCCCTTCAGGGCTTGGCCCGTTTTCGGGGGGCGGCGATCTTTTTTCGGATCGCCTTGGCTAGATTTTTGAAGTCCCTGGGGTCCTTGTCTCTCAATTTATACAGGAGGACCAGGTTATCGAGGACCCGGGTGACGGAGGGGTGGGTCGGCCCCAGCGTTTTTTCCCGGATTTGAAAGACGCGGTGGAGGAGTTTTTCCGCCTGGCGAAATTTATCGGGGCGGACCTGGAAGATCAGGACATTGGCGAGGTTGTGGAGGCTCTGGGCGACCCGCAGGTCGGTTGCACCGAACATTTTTTCGCGAATATCGAGAGCGCGGCGGTGAAAATTCTCCGCCTTTTTGAACTCGCCCTTCATGCGGTTGAGTTCGCCCAGGTGGCGGAGGCTGGCGGCGACCCGGGCGTTTTTCGAGCCGAGGGCAATTTCAAAAATGCCCAGGACGCGCTTAAGGATAGGTTCGGCATCGTTGAAGCGGCGCTGGAGCATGTAGAGGCCCGCGAGATTGTTCAGGCTGAGAATGACTTGAGGACTCTCGGGACCCAGTATTTTTTCGCGCATGATCAGGGAGGCGAGGTGGTGGCGTTCGGCCTCCTTGTACCGCTTTTGTAGGCGCAGGTTTTCCGCCAGGTTGTTGAGATTCTGGGCGATAGCGAGATGCCGCGGGCCGAGGTTTTTCCTGGTGATGGACAACGAACGCCGGAGGAAGACTTCGGATTTTTGGAGTTGGCCCTGGGTCTGAAGCACGACCCCCAGGTTGGAGAGGGTTTTCGAGATCGCGAGATGTTCCCGGCCCAGGGTTTTTTCCTGGATAGCGAGGAGCCGCCGGAGGAGGGGCTCCGATGGTTTGAATTTTCTTTGGGCGTGATAGGTGAGCGAAAGCTTTTCGAGGATGTAGGCCGTCCGGGGGTGAGTGGGGGGAAGTTTCTTGTCGAAAACCGCGAGCGCGCGGCGGTAGAGGAGTTCGGCTTGGCCGAACTTGCGCTGCAGGCGGTAGACGTCGGCGAGGATTTTCAGGCTGAACCCCGTTTTGATGTGCCCGGGGCCAAGGGCTTTCTCACGGATGGCGAGCGCCCGCCGGAATAATTTCCCCGCGGTTTTCAACTGGCCCAAGGCCTGGTGGAAACCGCCCAGGTTGTTGAGGGCGACCGCAACGCTGGGATGTTCCGGGCCCAGGGCCTCGATCCGGATGCGCAGGGAGCGGTCGAACAACGGGCGCGCTTTTTTATACTGCTTCAGCGACTGATGAATCATCGCCACGTTATTGAGAATCTGCGCAAAGCGGAGATGGCCGGGGCCCAGGTTTTTTTTGATGATGGCGAGCGAGCGCCGGAGGAGCGGCAGGGCGGTGGCGGGTTGCCCTGCCTGCAGCAGCCTGACCGCGCGGTTCTCGAGCCGTTTCACCTCTTCGAGCGGTTTGGTGGCGGGATACGACGGCGAGGCGCAGGCCATGAAGACAATGAGAGCGGCAAAGAGAGGCCGTGTGATTCGGGTCATGCTTTTCGTCTTCTCCTCCCGGCGGAGAGGCCCCAACGTTTCTGGCGATGTTTCGGGCGGCATTTCGGCGCGCTTCATTCTACTTGGCGCGGCCGGGGGATAGGAAGCGTGACCGTGGATGCAAAAAGGCCCGTCCCCTGAGCCTAAAGGTTCAAGGGACGGGCCCGAATATTACGGAGTAGAGGGGCTTGCGACCGTGCCGCTTTGTATGATGAGCCCCTGTTGCGCCGCGTCGATCAGCGCCTGATCCACGTCTTCGCTGGTGAGAACAAAGCTATCCGTGGGTCCCGGTGGACCCGGCGGTCCCGGCGGTCCAGGCGGGGGTTCGGTGCCGGGCGGTGGCTGAAAGGTACCCGTCGGGTCGAAGCCGGGTATAAAAGTTGGCGGCGGAAGTGGCTGCCCGCCGATATCTGTCGGTCCCCCGCCCTGCTGAACTTGTTGCTGAACCTGGGTCTGGTATGCCTGGGCCTGTTGGGTGACCTGGGCGATGATGGAGCCCAAATCGACAGGGGGCCCGCCCGGAGCGCCGGGAGGCGGGGCCTGGAATGCCTGGACGGCGGATTGGGCCACCGCCGCCACAAAAGCGCCCGTATCAAATGTCGGCGGGGGAGCGCCCGGTCCGCCCGGTCCGCCCGGTCCCTGAACCGCCGCATGGTAGGCGGCGGCGGTTGCCGCGCCCTGGGCGACGGCCTGGATGATTTGGGCGATGTTCGGAGGCGGTCCGCCGGGTGCCGCGCCGAGCGCGGGTCCGGCCTGTATCGCCTGGACAATGGCCCCGGCCGCGGCCTGTGC
>DNYS01000222.1:0-727 GCA_003506735.1 Nitrospinota bacterium | reverse complement strand
CCGGGTCCACCGGGTCCACCGAAGAAGCCGGAAATCGTCTCGCCCCGGGCGACCGCCTGCTGCACGGCCGCCGCGCCGGAGACCACGCCCGCCGCGGAGGCCTGAGCGATGAGGGCCAGGTTCGCCCCTCCGGCGCCCAGGATGGCGCCGGCCGAGGATGCCTGGACGATGGTGGTCACGTTCGCGCCCGAGGCGGCGGCGCCCTGGACGGCGCCGGTTGAGGCCGCCTGGGCCACCACGCCCAGGTTCGCCCCGGCCGCTTGTGCGGCCTGCATCATGCCCTGCGCCATGAACTGGGCGATGCTGCCCACGTCGGCTCCGTAAAATTGGGCGGCCTGGACGGCGCCCGAGGATGCTCCTTGGGCGACGGCGCCGACATCGGCGCCCTGGGCCTGTGCGGCCTGAATCGAGCCTTGTGCGATGGCCTGTGCGATGGCGCCGGCATCAAACGCAAACGCGGGAGGCACGCCCGGCCCGCCCGGAGCGCCGGGTGCGGCCTGGGTGGCCACCTGGATGGCTCCGGCCGATACGGCCTGGGCCACGGCGCCCACGTTGGCGCCGGCGAGCTGGGCTGCGGTCACAACGCCCGAGGCGATGGCGGTGGCGATGGCGGCCACGTTCGATCCGGCCTGGGCGGCCGCCAGGATGGCACCGCTGGATGCGGCTTGCGCGACGGCGCCCGCGTTACCGCCCAATCCCACCACTCCCGTGACAACACCATTGGCTG
>DNYS01000282.1:16474-18157 GCA_003506735.1 Nitrospinota bacterium | reverse complement strand
CCAATTCGAGCCCCTTGCGGCTTCCCGAGGTGGCGATGGCGAGCGGCATGCGGGGCTTTTGATAGGAGGGGAACTGGAGGCGCATGCCGCGCAGCGACCAGAAGCGGCCCTCATAGTCGATGGGCTCCTCGGATTCGAGCAAGCGGACGATGATGTCCACCGATTCGGTCATCATGTCGTGGGCCCGGTCGGGGGGCACCTGGAAGAGTTTTTTGTCGGTGACGAGGTTGCTCGGACCGATGCCCAGGATGGCCCGGCCCCGCGTCAGGTGGTCGAGGAAGGCCATGCGCTCGGCGACGTGGAACGGATGGTGGTACGGGAGGCCGATCACCGATGTGCCCAGGCGGATCCGGTGGGCGGTGGCCGAGGCCTTGGCGAGCGCCATCTCGGGCGCGGGCATGGTCTCCCATCCGCCCGAATGATGCTCTCCGATGAAAAACTCGTCGAAATCCAGCGCGTCGGTGAATTCGATGAGCGAGATGTCCCGCTCGAAGGCGAGGGTGGGATGCTCCCGGGGTTGGTGACACGGCATCATAAAAAAAGAAAATTTCATGGTTATCCTTTCACGACGATGTTGACGAGCCTGCCCGGGACAACGATTTCCTTTACAACTTCCTTGCCACCGATATAATCCACCGCCGCGCGGCGCGCCTTTTCGAGGAGTTCCTCCCTCCCGGCTTCGGGCAGGGCCATGAAGGTGCGCCGGGTCTTGCCGTTGATCTGGACGGCGAACTCTTTTTCCTCGGCCGCGATGGCGGCCTCATCGAAGGCGGGCCAGTCCTCCCGGAAGATGCTCCCCCGCCCCGATCCGCCCCCCAGCGCGGCCCAAAGCTCCTCGGCCATGTGCGGCGCCATGGGAGCGATGCACAAAAGGAGAATCTCGGCCGCCTCGCGCTGCACGCCCGCCTTGGCCCCCGCCTCGGCGCGAAGCGAGGTCGAGAGCTCCATGATCCGCGCGATGGCCGTGTTGAAGGAAAAAGATTTCTCGTAGACCTCGCTCACCTGCTGCAGGGTGTAGTGCGCGTCCCGGCGGAGCTTCCGGCCCGAGGAGGAAAGCGAAGACGCCTCGCCCGAGAACGTCTCGGCCGCGGTCCAGGCCTCCAGCCGCTCCTGGAAGGTGGCCCAGAGCCGCTGGAGGAAGCGGTGCACGCCGATGAGGCCGTCGTCGCGCCATTCCTTGTCGCGCTCGGGAGGGCCGATGAACAGGGTGTAGAGCCGCCCCGCGTCCGCGCCGTAGCGGCCCGTGCACTCCTCGATGGAGACGCCGTTGAGCTTGCTCTTGCTCATCACGGCCATGTCGCCGAAGACTTGGTCGCCCGCCTTGTAGCGGCTGCCCTCGGGGCCGTCCCGCGTGACGATCAGCTTCTCCTCGTCCACGTCGCGGTAGGGCACCCAAACGTTTCCCCGCCCCCCCGACACGCGGTAGGCCGTCCGGCAGACCATCCCCTGTGTGAACAGATTCTCGAAGGGCTCCTCGAAGGCGACCCGTCCCATGTCGTAGAGGACCTTGGTGAAAAAGCGCGAATAGAGAAGATGCATGACGGCGTGCTCGGCGCCCCCGATGTATTGCTTGACGGGGAGCCACCTGTTGACGGCGCGCGAGTCGAAAATGGCTTCCTCGTTTCTGGAGGACACGTAGCGCAGGTAGTACCACGATGAGTCCACGAAGGTGTCCATGGTGTC
>DNYS01000282.1:11914-16462 GCA_003506735.1 Nitrospinota bacterium | reverse complement strand
GGTGTCGGTCTCGCGGCGCGCGGGCTTGCCCGTTTTCGGGCTGACGGCGTTCACGAAGTCCGCGCTCTGGGCCAGGGGGTTTCCGCCCTTCCCCGTGAACTGGACATCGCGCGGGTGCATGACGGGAAGCTGATCGGCGGGCACGGGCGTGATCGCGCCGTCCTCCTCGTAGAGAACCGGTATCGGAACGCCCCAGTACCGCTGGCGCGAAATGAGCCAGTCGCGCAGGCGCCAGTTGATCGTGCGCGCGCCGAAACCACGGTCGCCAAAATAATCGATCATCCTCGGGTAGGCCTCGCGGTTGGGCTGGCCGTCGAAGGGCCCCGATTCCTCCATGACGCCGTCCTCGAGATAGGCCTCGGTCATGGTGTCGCCGCGCAGGCCGCCGCCGGGATGCTGGATGACCACCTTTACCGGGATGCCGTATTTTCGGGCGAAGACGAAATCCCGCTGATCGTGGGCGGGAACGCCCATGACGATTCCCGTTCCGTATTCCATGAGCGCGTAGTCGGCGATGAGGAGCCGCACGCGGCCGCCGTTGACGGGGTTGATGACGATGTGGCCGGTATCGACGCCTGTCTTTTCCTTCTCCTCGCTTATCCGCTCGGCGGTGGTCTGGGACAACATGGCGGCGACGGCGGCGCGTATTTCCCCGGCCTTGGGGTTCCCCTCCAAAAGGCGCTCGATCAAGGGGTGCTCGGGGGCACACACCATGAAGGTGACGCCGTAGACGGTGTCCGGCCGCGTGGTGAACACCGATAGCGTCTCGCCGGTCGATTCGAGCTTGAAATCGATGCGCGCGCCCTCGCTTCGGCCCAGCCAGTTGCGCTGCTGCTGCTTTACGTGTTCGGGCCAGCCGTCGAGGCCGTCGAGATCGTCGAGGAGGCGCTGGGCGTAGTCGGTGATCTTGAGGAACCACTGGCTGAGCCAGCGTTTTTCGACCTTGGCGCCGCTGCGCCACGCGATCCCGTCGTGGATCTGCTCGTTGGCGAGGACGGTCTCGTCCACCGGGTCCCAGTTGACGAGGGACTCTCGCTTAAAGGCGAGGCCGCGCTCGTACATCTGGAGAAAGAGCCACTGGGTCCACCGGTAGTAGCCCGGATGGGCGGTGGAGAGCTCGCGGCTCCAGTCGTAGGCGAGGCCGGCGAGGCGGAGCTGGCGGCGCATGTTGTCGATGTTGCGCTGGGTCCAGGCGGCCGGGTGGCTTCCCGCCTGGATGGCGGCGTTTTCGGCCGGAAGGCCCAGGGCGTCCCAGCCCATGGGGTGCAGCACGGCGTGGCCGCGCATCGTGCGGTAGCGGCTGATGGCGTCCCCCATGGTGTAGTTGCAGGCATGTCCCATGTGGAGGTCCCCCGAGGGATAGGGAAACATCATCAGGCAGTAGTAGGTGGGTTTGTCTCCCGGATCGTCGGGGGCCCGGAAGATCCCCTCGCGCTCCCAAACCTCCTGCCATTTGGACTCATACCTGCCGGGTTCGTAGGCGCCGAGCATTTATTTCTCCATGAAATCCACCGGGTCATCGACGGCGGGAATCTTTATCGACCCATGCCCCGGCGTCAAGGCAAGCCGGGCCCTTCGCGGTCTATGGGCCTCCGGGGGGCCCCTCGGTGGCGGGCGAGGCGGCCTCTTTCATCTTCTCGAGAATTTCGGGGGGAATCCGGCTCGGGCGCCCGCCGGCGTCCGTGCGCGCGTGAACGGTGAAGCCCTCGGCGAGATTTCGCCCCTCCTGCTCGACGCGGTAGTCGATCCGAACCCGGGCACCGCTGGGCTCGCGGAGCCAGCCCGTGACGGCGACCTCCTCGTCGTAGCGGGCGCCGTCCAGGTAGCGGCATCCGCTTTCGATCACGGGGAAAAATATGCCGCGCTCCTCCAGCTCTCCGTAGGGAAATCCCATGTCCCGAAAATACTCGGTCCGCAGATGCTCGAACCAGACGAAATAAACGGCATGATGGACCACGCCCATCTGATCCGTCTCGGCATAGCGGACCCGGAACCGGATCGAAAGCGGCATGCGCTACCCTCGCCTCACCGGCTACAGGAGAAGAAATCGGGCGATGGAGAAATAAACCAGGATTCCGATGATATCCACGCCCGTCGTAACGAGCGGCCCGGTCGCGACCGCCGGGTCGAACCGGAACCGGTGGAGAAGGAGCGGAAGGATCGAGGAAAGCAGCGCCGCCAGGATCATCGAGGCGGCGATGGAGAGGGCGACCACGAGCCCGAGCATCGCCATCGACTGGAACTGGAACAACGTGAGAATCCCCAAGAGGACGCCGTAGGCCGCGCCGAGGATCACGCCCGCCCCCAGTTGCTTGGAGACCACGCGGAGCCAGGCGTTCGGGCTGACGCGCCCGGTCGCCAGTCCGCGCACGATAATCGTCGCGCTCTGGGTGCCCACGTTTCCGGCCATGCCGATGATGACGGGCATGAAGGCGGCCAGGGCGATCACCTTGCTCAACTCTTCCCGGAAACTGCCGATCAGCCAGGCCGCGCCGATTCCCCCCAACCAGCTCACGAAAAGCCAGGGGAACCGGACCCAGGCCATTCTTCCGACCGAGAGGTTGGTGATCTCCTCGGCGTGCGTGCCCGCCATCTTGAGAATGTCCTCGGTGGCCTCGTCGCGAAGGACATCGATCACGTCATCGACGGTAACGATCCCAATCAAATTGCTCGAATCGTCCACGACCGGAATCGCCAGGATATTGTACCTGGATACGAGACGGGCCACGTCCTCCTGATCGGCATGAACGTTCACGCTCCACACGTGCGCCGTCATAACTTCGCTCAAGCGCTTATCGGGCTCCGCGAGCAGGAGCTGGCGGAGGCTGATCACCCCCCGCAGGCGGCGCTCCTCGTCCAGGACGTACACATAAAAAACGTACTCGGCCTCGTTCGCCTTGCGGACCTCGGCGACGGCCTCCTCCACGGTCGTTTCATCGAAATACGCCACGAACGAATCGGTCATGATGCTCCCCGCCGTATCGGGGGCATAGGCCATGATATCTTCGATGATGAACGATTCGCCGATACCCAACAGCTCGAGAACCTCGGCGGCGCGTTGTTCGGTGAGGGATTCGAGAAGGTGGCGGGCATCGTCGCTGCCGATTTGCTTCAGGAGGGCCACCACCTCCTCGTTCGCCATCGGGTCGAGCAACGCCAGGACGATGTGCTGATCGCACTCGGAAAGAATTTCGGCGCGCCGCTCAATGTCCTGAATGACGTGGAAGGCGCTTTGCAGTTCCTCGGGCTCCAGGTTCCGGAACACCTGGGCCGTCTCGGCCGGGTGGAGTTTTTCGAAAGCGTTTTCGAGGTGGGTTTCCGCATTCCGGCGGAGAAGCCGGCGGATGGTATCCTCAATATGAAAAAGCCGGGAATCGCGTTCCTGAACCATGAACTCCCCCAGATCCCGCCCGTGGATTTACTGCCCAAAACCATTGAAAATAAACTCTCTCGCCCGAAAAGCTCTGCACTCTATTTTACGGTCCGCGGTGTGTCAAACCGGCGGGATCAGGTTTGAAGCGGGGGCCCGGCGAGCTTGCGGCGGCCCGATGGACCCATTACTATGAATTTGGTTATTCGGTGTGTTCACCTGCCCTCATCCTCAAGGGGAGCGCCCTCATCGCAAAATTGTTCGGCCGGCTGAAAGGCCTGAAATCCAAGCAAATTCGTTCCCTCGAACGGCTCTACCGCCGAAAAATCCCTCCTCGCGAACTGATTCACCTCGACTTCGGAAGGGAGCTTGCGGCGCTTTCGAGTGAAATTTCGCGCCAAATCGGGATTCTCGTCGATCGCCAGGGCACCGTGCGCCACGTCATCGTGGGAGACGCGCGCGGGATCGAAATCCCCGAACTCGGGCGCGCCCGCGCCGGAACCTCCAGGCTGCGCGGCCTGAGATGCATCCACACCCACCTCAAACCCTCCCCGCTTTCTCAAGAAGATCTCACCGACATGGCGCTTCTTCGCCTGGACGCCATGGCCGTAATCGAAACTCTCGAAGGGGGCGAACCGGGCCGCGTCCATGTGGCCCATATTCTCCCCGACTCCAACGCGGAGGACGATCCCGGGGACGCCTCCGCCGGGAAGGGCCGGACCCCCCCGTGGGAGACGGTGACATATCCCGGCCTGACGCGGCTCCAGCTGGACATCGCTGACTTGATCTCTTCCCTGGAGGAGGAGTTTTCCCGCACCCAGCGCGATTCGACCCAATTCGAAAAAGGCGAGCGCGCCCTCCTCATCTTCATCGACACGGGAAGCCAAACGGGCCGCTCGGTCAAGGCCGAACTCACGGAACTCGAAACCCTCGTCCGGGGTGCGGGATTCATCCCCTGCGGCAAGGTTGTCCAGCGCCGGAAGACGCCCGATCCCCGCTTCGTCATCGGCCGCGGGCGCCTGGCCGAGGTTTTGATGCGGTCCATGCAATCGGGCGCCGAGGCGCTCGTATTCGCCCAGGAACTTTCCTCGGCCCAGGTCCGGAACCTGGCCGATTTCACGGATCTCAAAATCCTGGACCGGACCCAAATCATTCTCGATATCTTCGCCCAGCGGGCG
>DNYS01000282.1:11173-11853 GCA_003506735.1 Nitrospinota bacterium | reverse complement strand
GCCCGGCGCCGCGCCGACGAGCGCATACGCCGCCTCGAGCGCGACCTCGCCCAGCTTCAGCATAAGCGCACCCAGGGGAGGCTGCTTCGAAACCGCCGCGAGGTGCCCATCCTCTCGCTCGTGGGCTACACCAACGCGGGAAAATCCACCCTGCTCAACGCCCTGACGAACAGCGACGTGCTGGCCGCGAATCAGCTATTCGCCACCCTCGACACATCGAGCCGGAGGCTCCGCCTGCCGCGCGACCAGGAGGTCCTCGTCACCGACACCATCGGGTTCATTCACAACCTTCCCAAGGAACTGATCGGGGCGTTCAAATCCACGCTCGAGGAATTGCAGGACGCCGATCTTCTCCTCCACGTCATCGACGCCTCGGACCCGGGTTGCGAGGAAAAACTGGCCGCCGTGGAAAAGCTTCTGGATCAAATCGGCCTGAAGGATACGCCCATCCTGCATGTCTTCAACAAAAACGACCGGGCGGATGAAATCCATCTGGCCAATTTATGCAGGCGCTACGAGGGCGTGAGCGTCAGCGGCATCGACCCGGACAGTCTCACCCCGCTCATCGAAAAAGCGTCGGACTGGCTGTGCAAGATACGGCGCCCGGCCGGGGAGGCCGAAATCGAACGGGCCGCCATATAGGGCCGCGCCCGGGTTTTTGTGGCGATTTTTCGTGCCCG
>DNYS01000282.1:7586-11130 GCA_003506735.1 Nitrospinota bacterium | reverse complement strand
CCAAGGTTTTGTGCCCAAGTTTTTTTTTGAAAATGCGCCCTCACCTTCCCGCCCGCCCGCCGGTTTGAATTGGATTGGATATGCACCGAACCGTTTCAGGGATTTTCGCGGCGGCCACCCTCGGTTTTCTCATCGCCGGATGCGCGGGAGGACCCTCGGGCGATCCCTCCACGGGCATTTGGAAGCGCTCCCGGAATGCCGCCGTCTCCGTCTACGATGCCGCCAAGTCCGCCGTGAACAAAACGATCAGGATCTTCTCGGGTGCGCCGACAATAAAACCCCGCGAGGTGGGCGCTCCGCCGAAGCGGCCCGCCGCCAGGCGCCCCACCGGGCCCGCTCCGGACTACGAGGCCGGCATCAAATCCGGACGGCTGACCCCCATCGTCAAACCGCAGATCCGGGGCGCCGGCCAACGGATCATCCGCCTCATCCCGCACGAGGCGCAATCGCCCGCCGAGGTTCGCCGCGAGATTACTGAGTTAACCAAGGGACTTGAGGGCGAGAAGAACCCGAGCATGCGGGATTTCTTGATCCGCAAACGGCGGCGCCTGAAACGCGTGCTCGAAAAATCCTTGAAATAAAAACCGAAGCCGCATCAAAAAAGATCGGCCCGCCCGCCCCCCGCCCGTCCCCCCGGATTCGTAAAATCCATGGGGATCCGGAAAAATATCGAAAAAAAACCGCGGCCCCCGCGCGGCCCCGCTCGATGAACGATCCCGTTTCGCCCGCACATTTTTCATCTCATTTCGTGGACCGCCGCCTCCCTCTCCGGCGCTTGAGGGGCGGGCCGATGCGGACCAGGGCGTCCTTGCCGGGGGCGAGGAAATGCCGGGCGGCCTCCAGAACGTCCCGGGCGCTCACGGCTTCCATTTTTTTTCTGTACTCCTCCGGGCTCTCCCGCTTCAGGCCAAAGAGGGCATCGAACGCGAGGTCGGAGGCGCGCGCCCCCGCCCGCTGGAGGGTGCGCAGCTGCTCCCCGGCGAGGAACGCCTTGGCCCGCTCTAGCTCATCGTCCCCCAGGCCGGTTTTCCGCACCCGCTCGATCTCGCGGCACAGAATTTCCAGCGCCTCCTCCTCGGCCTCGGGAGCGGTGGCCGCGTAAAAAGACACCGGCCCGGGATCGAGCGCCTCCTCGGATGAGGCGTAGACGGCATAGGCGAGACCCCGCTTTTCCCGCAGCTCCCAGAAAAGGCCGCCCCCCTGGCTGCCCAGGGCGGTGGTCAAAACCGAGAGGGCATAGCGGCGGGAATCGTGAAAATCCGCCCCCAGATACGATAGCTGGATATGACCTTGGGTGGCGCCCTCGACCGTATAGCGCTGCCTTCGGCCTCGCACAGGCGGCACCGGGCGATCGGGCGGGCGGGGTAGCCGCGAGGAGGGCGAACGATCCGCCCATTTTTTTAGCAGCCTCCCCAGCTTCCGCCGCACTTCGCCCGGATCGATATCCCCCGCCACCCCTAAAACCAGGTTCCGAGGGGCCATCCACCGGCGCCACGCCCGGTGGAGGGCGCGGGGCTCGACGCGGGAGAGGGGACGCGAATGGCCCAGCGGATGGCGGCCAAAGGGATGCGCGCCGTAGAGGAGCGCCATCCCCCGGAGCCGGGAGAGATTGCCGAGATCGTCCATATCGCCGCGCCGCTCGGCTTCGATCTCCCGGAGGGCCTGGGAAAGATCGCTCGCGGAAAAGGCCGGCTCCGTCAGGACAGCGGCGAAAATTTCCATCACCTCGTCCGCGGCCAGCGAGAGGGAGGACGCCGAGAGGCCGACCGTGTTCCTGCCGGAAAAACCCTCGAGCGCCGCGCCCAGCCCCTCGATCCGCTCCGCCAACTCGGCCGAGTCCATCGAACGGGTGGCTTGGGCGACGACGCCGCTCATCAAATTGTGGAGGCCGGGGCATTTCTCCCCCTCCAGCCGCTGTCCTCCCAGTGCAACCGCCCGGATGGCGAACACGCGGGCCCGCCCGCCCGGAAGCGCGATCAGGCGCGCGCCGCCGGGGAGAGAATATTCGAAAACCTTTTTGCGGATGCGGACCCCTTTTTTCGGCGCGGCGAATTTGATTTTCGGAAAAGCGCCCCCAGAATCCGCCGGTCCCCCGCCGTTCCGTTTTTTCGCCGCACCGCCCCGATCCGCGAATCCCCGTAAAACCGCGCCCCTCATTTTGCGCGCATCCAGCCGGCCGCCCGATTGGCGGGGGATCAGACAGCCCGAGGTGATGCCTTCCGGGCGCAAATACCGCGCGGCGGCGCGGCGCACATCGTCCGGGGAAACCTGGAGGAGGCGGTTCAGATACCTTTCGGAGAACCGGACGCCGCCGGCCAGAAGCTGGGCGTATCCGGCCATCCGGGCATAGCCGCCCATGCTCTCCCTTCGAAATTCGAGGTCGGAGATGAAATTCAGGCGGGCGCGGTTCATCTCCTCCGCCGTCGGCGGAAATTCACCGGCGATGCCTATCCCGGTGCGGAGGATATTCTCGATGGAATCCACCGCGGCGCCAGGCTCGGCGAGCCCGCCCAGGAACAAGAGCCCATCCCCGAGGGAGAAGAAATTTTCCGCTGACACCTCGTGCATCAAGGAAGTCTCGACGCACAATTTCTGAAACAGCCGCGAGCTCTCTCCCATCCCCAGAATCATCGCGAGAATATCGAGGGCCGGTGCGTCGGGGTGCCGGAAGGTGGGAATCGAGAAGGCGATTTCCAGATGCGCGAGCCCCGAGCGCCCCCTCAGGGCAAAGAGCCTCGGGGCGCTGGCGCTGGGGGCGGGCGCGGGGATCGCCGCCGGCCTCATTTTCGCCGGGCGGCGGCTCCCCTTCCCGGATTCGGCGCGGAATTTTTCCCGCAGAACCCGGCGGGCCCCCCGGACCGGCATGTTCCCCGAGATGACGACCACGCTCACGGACGGGTCGTAGCGCCGCCGGTGAAACCGCCTGAGGTCCCCCCCGGCGAACCGGCTCACCGACCGGCGCGAGCCCATGATGGATTGGCCGTAGGGATGGGATTTTCCGTAGGCACGCTGGAACAAATGGTGCTGAAGAACCTGATCCGGCTGATCCATCGAGCGGTCGATCTCGGCGAGGATTACGCCCCGCTCCCGGTCCATCTCGATCGAATTCAGGCGGGGCCACCAAACGGCGTCGGCCAGGGATTCCAGGCACGTCTCGGCGAATTCGGGCAAACAGGTGAGGTAGTAATAGGCCGCATCGCTCATCGTGTAGGCGTTGATGTCACCGCCCGCGCCCTCCACCCGGGAGGCCAGCTCGCCGACGCCCAGGTTCCGAGAGCCCTTGAAGATCATGTGCTCGAGGAAATGCGCCAGGCCGTCCTCCCCCTTTTTTTCGGACGAGGAGCCGGCCGGAAGCCATATCTGCATCGAGACCGTCGGCGCCGAGAGTTCGGGAAGGCAAATGAGCGTGGGGCCCCCGGCGAGGCGAATTCGCTTGAGGCGCGGGAAAAGGGAGAATTTACTCTGCATGGAGCGGAAAAATCGGGTTTCTAGAATCGAGCAAAACGGCGCAGCCTCGAGAATGAATGATCTTGACTTCGGACTT
>DNYS01000282.1:321-7439 GCA_003506735.1 Nitrospinota bacterium | reverse complement strand
TTTTTTACCGCAACCGAGCCGCTCATTCCGGAAACCGGAAGCACGCTCCCTAACCCAGAAGGCACTCAATGGAACATATCAAACGCCATGTATTCGTCTGCATCAATCAAAGGCCGCCCGGCCATCCCATGGGCTGCTGCCAAACGAAGGGGAGCATCGAAGTGCTCCAGGCGCTCGGCGAAGCCGTTCAAACCAGCGACCTGGCCGCCGACACCGCCGTGGGCGGCGCCACCTGCCTGGGCCCCTGCACCCTCGGCCCCTCGCTGGTCGTCTATCCCGAGGGCGTTTGGTACCAGGGCGTCAAGGTCGAGGACGTTCCCGAAATCGTCGAAGAGCACCTCACCAAGGGCAATCCCGTGGAAAGGCTACGGCTCCGGCTTCCCCAAAACGAGGAGTAGCGCCTCCCGGCTCCCCTCGCGGGAGCCCTCCGCCCCGAAATAGGGATTGGCCATGAAGCCGTCGAATCTGCTCATCATCATGGACGATGAGCAAACCCAAAAGGCTCTCGGGTGCTACGGTCATCCGCTTGCCGAGACGCCGAACATCGACGGCCTCGCGGCCTCGGGCACCCGGTTCGAGAACGCATACACCAATTGCCCCATCTGCACCCCCTCGCGCGCCAGCTTCGCGACCGGGCGCTACGTCCATGAAATCGGCGCATGGGACAACGCCTTCCCCTATGAGGGGCGCACCCCGAGCTGGGGCCACCGCCTCCAGGCGGCGGGATGCCGCACCGCTTCGGTGGGGAAACTTCATTACCGGAATTCCGATCTGCCCACGGGATTCGACGAGCAAATTATTCCGCTTCACGCGCCCAACGACGGTATCGGCGATATATTCGCCTCCGTGCGGGACAACCTCGGCCTGCCCGTCCGGCGGAACAATGAAAGAATGTCGAACGAAATCGGCCCCGGCGAATCGCACTACATCCGGTACGACCACGAGGTCACCGAACTGGCTTGCCGGTGGCTGAAGGACGCTCCGATGGACCGGGACCGCCCCTGGGCGCTCTTCGTCTCGCTGACCTGCCCCCACTTTCCATTTATCGCTCCGCCCGCGTTTTACGAAATGTACCCGCTGGACGAAATTCCCCTGCCCAAGGAGGGCCCCCCGGGCGGAAGCGCATGGCACCCTTGGATCAAGAGCCTGCACGAGTGCGCCCCCTACGAGGCGTATTTCGATAACGAGAAAAAGCGGATTGCGATCGCCGCTTATCTGGGAATGTGCTCGTTCGTGGATTCGAACGTGGGAAAAATTTTAGGCGCCCTGGGCGAGGCCGGGCTCGGGGATTCCACCCGAATCGTCTTCGCCAGCGACCACGGGGACAATCTGGGCGCCAGGGGCCTTTGGGGGAAATCGACCATGTACGAAGAGTCGGTGGCCGTCCCGGCAATCGTTTCGGGACCGGGCATCCCCGCCGGAAAAATCTCCGCCACCCCCGTCTCGCTCGTCGATCTCTTTCCCACCGTCCTGGACGCCGCCGGGATCGAACCCGGAGAAGAGGACCGGAGCCTGCCCGGAACCTCCCTTTTCGAGACCGCCAACGCCCCGGACAACTCGGGCCGCGAGATTTTCAGCGAGTTTCACGCCCTGGGCGCCGTCACGGGGCTGTTCATGCTCCGGCGGGGAAGATTTAAATACATCCACTACACGGACTACCCGCCGGAACTCTTCGATCTCGAATCCGACCCCGAGGAGTTGGACGACCTCGCCGGGGACCCCTCGCATCAAGGCACCCTCCGGGAGCTGGAAGCCGGCCTTCGCGCCATCGCCGACCCCGAAGAGGTGGATCGGCGCGCCAAGGCGGATCAGGCCGCCCTCGTCGAACGCCATGGGGGAAGAGAGGCCGTGATTCGAATGGGCAACAGCTTCGCCTCCCCGCCGCCGGGGGAGAGTGAGGGGGCCTGATTTTCGCGGACGGGGTATCGGGTATTCGGGAAACCGAGGGGATTGGAGACGGGGAGCCGGGTCAGGCTACTTTCTCTTGCAAGCTGGATCGAATCGCCGCCATTACTTTCTCGAATTCTTCTTCCTTCTCCTCGGGCATCTTGAACACCAGGCCGGCATGCCAGCCCGGAGATTCGGGCCTCATTTTTTTCTTGACCCAGACCACTGTCGCCTCCCCGGAGAATACGGTGTCCTCAATACGGACGCCGCACTGGCTCACGGCTCCCACATCGGGCCTTTTTTCGAGCTCGACCATGAACCCGCCCATGCTGATGTCCTTGGGCCTGAGCGGTTTTTCGGGGTATATCCGGGGGATACGAATCAGAACGGGCAGCTCCGAGCGATGGGACCTGCGGCGATTAAATCCGGCCATCATATGATTATCTCCATGAACGAAAAATTGGGATTCGACCCATATTGTCCGGAAGCCGCCCGTTGAATCCGGAGGCCCCGAAAGGGAAATTTCCTGACCCTAAAACTACCCTTTTGCCGGCCGGAAATTGTCAGAAAATAGTAATGAGGGGGTTATGATTTCGTTAAATAAAAAAATTCAGGTGATGGAATTTTCAGAATTTCCCGGATTTGTGAATTTGTGCGCACCTGAATCCAAAAATCCGATGCCCCCGCGCCAAAGCCGTGGGCATCTCTATTTCCATGGGCGGGGCGAAGAGCGATGCAGGGTCAACACAATGGGCGGCCCTTTGAGAATATTTTTCCGAGAAGCCGGAAAAAACACTGAGGCGGCTATCTCCATTTTAGATACCGGCTATCTTAATTTCAGATACCGAAAATGCTCCGAGGACCGGATGGTGAAATTTTCGATCCGGCTTCCCTGGAGGACGCGGATTGGCACCTCCACACCCGCTCCGCCCAGGGCCCACACCTTGCGGTAGAAACCGGCCAGGGTTTTCACCTCTTCCTGGTTTACGGCCAGGATAATGTCGCCCGGCCTGACTCCCGCCCTCTCGGCGGGCCCTCCCGGGCTGATCCGGTTGACGAATAAGCGGTCCCTGACCTCGGCCGCGAACAAACCCATCCACGGCCTTGGCGGCTTGGAGGATCTTCCGGATTTCTTCAGGTCGGCGAGGATCGGCTTGAGCAGATCGATGGGCACGAACATGTTTCCGGGGACGATGCCGACACCCGGCAAAACGGTCCGGGAAAAAAGAGAGCCGATGGCCAAGAGGCGCCCGCCGGGCCCGATCAAGGCCGCTCCGGCGAACTCGGGGTGGGGCGGCGAGGTGAATATGGCTTTATCCAGGAGGTATTCCCAATAGCCCGCGAATTCCTTTCTGGAAGTGATCCGGACGCCCATCAACGAGTTTTCCCCGCCATGGCTCGCCACCAATGCCGGAGCCCCCTTCTTCAGCGCCCCGGAATTCCCGAATCGCATCGGGATCACCCCAAGCGGCCCGGCGGCCCGCACGAGACCGAACCCCGTGCGGTGATCGTAGGCAACGAATGCCGCCTTCATCCACTTCCCTTCGGATAATCGGATCTCGATAAAATCCGCCTCGAGGATTAAATACCCGATGGTCAGAACATGGCCCCGGGAATCGATCACCATCCCGTTGCCCTCTCTCAACCTGCCGAGAGACCGGGCCGTGCGCGCGTTCCGGGGGATGCGCGCGCGGATTTTGACGATGGCTTTCAGCCGCTCCCCGACGCTTTGGGCGGAATGGGCCGGCACCGAAAAGGAAGCTAAAAGAAAAAGACAGGCAAGCAGCCGAACACTTTTCATACCCTTCCCTCGCTCATGCCCCGGCCCAATCGGGGACCCTTTAAAAACATTCCCCCCCATTCCGATATTGTCATGAAACCGTCCGCCGGGGCGGATCGGCCGGAATTTGCCATATGAAGAGCCCCGCCGCATAATTCCGTACAAGCTACCTGCGAAATTATGAAGCCAACCGATGGCCGCCGCGTGTCTCCGATGCCGGGAGGGGGCGGCAGCCGCACTATGGATGCAACGCTTAATCCGAGGGAGGGGAGGAAGCCCATGATCATCGAACGCGATTTGCCCATCAAGATGGACGACGGCGTGGTGTTGCGCGGGGACGTTTACAGGCCGGACACCAAGGAGAGGGTGCCGATCATCATGGCCGGCGGACCCTACGGCAAGGGCGTCAAGTACCAGGAGCACTACAAACCGCTCTGGGATTCGCTGGTGAAAATGCACCCCGACATATTATCCGGTTCGCGGCATCGCTGGCTGACTTGGGAGACGGTGGACCCTGAGATCTGGGTGCCATGGGGCTATGCCTGCGTGCGCATCGATTCGCGCGGGGCCGGCCGCTCCCCCGGTTATCTCGACATTTTTTCGCCGCGCGAAACCAAGGATTTCGCCGACGCCATCGAATGGGCGGGCAGCCAAAGCTGGTCGAACGGCAAGGTAGGCCTCAACGGCGTCTCCTACTACGCCATCAACCAATGGCAGGTCGCCGCCCTCCAGCCCAAGCACCTCACCGCGATGATCCCGTGGGAGGGCGCTGCCGACCATTACCGCGACTGGGCGCGCCACGGCGGCATCCTCTCGAACAAATTCATGGAGATCTGGTACCCGCGCCAGGTCGAGGCCGTGCAACACGGCAACCCGAAGGGTCCGCGCGACCGCTGGATGAAGACCCGGGCGACGGGCCCGGCGGCCCTGTCCAAGGACGCGCTCGAGGAGAATCGGGCCGACACGCTCGAAAACTTCCGTGTGCGCGAGATGGACGACGACTGGTACCGCTCGCGCTCCCCGGACTGGTCCAAGGTGAAAGTGCCGTTTATAAGCGGCGCCAGCTGGGCCGGCTTCGGCCTCCACCCGCGCGGCAATTTCGAGGCCTTCACCCAGGCCGCCTCGAAGGAGAAGTGGCTCGAATGCCATCCGGGCCGCCACGAGGAATGGTTCTACCTCGAATATGGCATGGAGCTCCAAAAACGCTTCTTCGACTGCTACCTCAAGGGGGAGCGCAACGGCTGGAAACGGGAGCCCCGGGTGTGGCTCAACCTCCGGCGGCCGTTCACGAGCGAGGTGAAGCTCCGCAAGGAGGGCGAGTGGCCGCTCAAGGGCACGAAATGGACCAAGCTGTACCTGCACGCGGGCGGTGAGGGAAAGCTCGATTGGACGGCGCCCAAGGTCAACCGCTCGAAGACATTCCGGGCGCTGACGCGCGGGGTGACCTGGACCTCGCCCCCCCTGAAGCAGGAGACCGAGATCACCGGGCCGATGGTGGCCAAGCTTTTCATCTCCTCCTCCACCAGAGACGCGGACCTCTTCGTTACCGTCCAGGCTTTCTCGCCCCAGGGGAAAGAAGTGTATTTCCAGGGCACGGTCGACCCCAAGACGCCCCTCGCCCAGGGTTGCCTGCGCGCATCCCACCGAAAACTCGACCCCGAGAAGTCAACGCCCTCGCGGCCCTATCACACCCACGACGACAAGCAACCGCTGATCCCGGGCCGGATCTACGAGCTCGACCTCGAAATCTGGCCCCAGTGCATCGTGTTGCCCAAGGGCTTTCGCATCGCCGTCAACATTTCCGGCCAGGACTTCGACCGGCCAGGGCCGTCGGTCGCGGCCTATGTGCCCTCGCGCGGCTCCGGGCCTTTCCTGCACGACCATCCGGCCGATCGGCCCAAGGAAGTCTTCGGCGGCCGCACGACCCTGCACACGGGACCGAAACACGCGGCGCACCTGCTGCTGCCGATCATCCCCAAGAGGCGGCGCGGCGCGGTCTCCAAGTAGGCGGGCCGGAATCGGGGAAGGCGCTCACGGGGAGAGGGTTGCCCGGGGAGCGCGGAAAAACGGTAAAACGCACCGGCTCCCCTTCGAGTCCCGCCCAATATCAGCGGGGGGAGAAACTATTTTGCCGAGAATCGGGCGCTCAGAAAAGAATCCTGACATGAATGATGCCATTTGAGACTAGAATGCCTCCATTCATGGAACCATATGGGAAATGTCGGATAATATCAGTCAATTTGGTCTGCTCTGATATTTACGCCCTCCTAGCGCTGATGGACAGCATCGGCGAACTTAGGGAGGGGTGCCGGGAAAATTGAGGGTGATGAACTATATGAAGGAAGGTGAGGTGGATGGCGCTAATTGAGTGTCCCGAATGCAACCGTGAGATTTCAGATAAGGCTGAAGCCTGCCCTGGTTGTGGGTACCCGATTGCTCCCCGGAACGAACCGCCTGCTGGGTCAAGATCGGACGCACACCTTCCTCTGCCAGGGCCAGGCAAATTTGTTACGACCGAGGCAAGGAGGAAGAACAGAAAAACAAGGTGGATGCTGGTGGTACTGATGGTCATCGGTACCGGCGGGGTTGTAATGGTGGTGACGGAGAGCGAATTCATATGGGGCAAACCAACTTTATGGCGCCTTTGGGTGAGGCAATATGTCCCTGGGACGAAAGGTGATAAAAAAAATATACTGGAAGAAGTTGGAAAACGAAAAGAGATATCAAAAAGGGGCTATCTGAAATTAGGTTAGTAGCCATGAAATTTCAACAGTCATTGAAACTTGAAGTTTTACCTACTGGGAGCGATGAATTTACAACTATGATTCGCCCACCATACGGCATGGTCGTTACTAGCTATGAATGTGTTCCCCATTACCACCAGACAAAGAAATTAATACCTTCAAAAAAATTAAAATCGCGCGCAAAACGAAAGAAGATATCTAATGAGAAAACCAAAACAAATTTACCTAAGAAGAATGTAAAATTAACTCCGCTGCATAGACGATTGATCAACTTCGTGAAATCCACAAACTTTTCTGGACCTTGCAAAAGAAAAACGACTATATTGAGCGAGAATTTTAAGTTCATGTACCAGGATGGTCTAGAGCTAAAAAAAATAGGGTGGTCTGTAAAAGCACAAAACGATGGCCGTTACTTGGTTATTTTAAATTACCGCGATTCAAAAAAAAGTCGCATGGCAATTTGGGCTATAAATTGGAAAAATAAAAGAGTGAAATATCAAAACAGGAATGCCGAACTCGTCAGTTGTCTTGCAATGTAATTTCACTCATTCAACATGTAAAATATCCTATAAGCCCTGTGCATGGGACCAGAGGCGCCCGCTCGGAAAAGAATCGTGGCCTGAAATGGCCACCTGCGGCTGGAATACCTCCCTCCAAAAATCCATTTGGAAAACGGGGGTTCCCTACAGGGGTTTGGAAAAACCCGG
>DNYS01000282.1:0-247 GCA_003506735.1 Nitrospinota bacterium | reverse complement strand
GGCCAGGTGGACCTATCCATGGCATATCGAAAAATCAAATTTTAAATCTTGACCTAAAAACCCGCTCCACACCCGAAAGTCCATCTGGTTCGACAACAAATCCGTCTGTGCTCCGGTTTTTGGAGTAAGATAGCGGGCAGTACCACAATCGGGGGAATATCATTGCTGCCCGGACATCACCGAAAGAGGTCATGATACAATACGGCTGGGGGAACTTGAGGCGGAAAAGGTGGGGTCACTGGGTACG
>DNYS01000004.1:3578-7647 GCA_003506735.1 Nitrospinota bacterium | reverse complement strand
GGCGGCATCGACATGCCGGCGCCCTTCGGCACGCCGATGATCGCCGCCGCCGACGGAACTGTTGTCGCCAAGTACGATGAGGATAATTCGTTCCGCGGCCGCGAGATCATCCTTCGCCACAGCCCCGAGGACACCGGCCTGGGGGTCTGGATTTACACCCAGTACGCCCACTTCGATGAGATGCCAAAACATAAGATCGGCCAGCGCGTGAAGATGGGCGAGGTCTTCGGCCCCACCGGCAACTCGGGCGGGCGGCCCCGCCAATCCCGCCGCGAGCGCCGCCCGGCGATCCACTTCGCCGCCTGGTTTTCCTCAGACCCCCGCTACGTCTCGACCGGGCGCAAGATCGTTCCCGTCGGCGGCTACTGGATGGACCCCAACGCTCTCTACCGCAAGGGGCCCCCGTTCGACTCGCGCTTCCTGAAGGCGCTCTCGGAGGAAGGGAAAGAGGTGCCCATCTCCGTCATGACCCAGGACGGGAAGGTCCACCCGCCGGGGGCGAAGATCGTCTGGCCGTATTTTTGTGAGCGGGAGTGAGCGCGGTTTTTTCCGAATGTCGGGATGGAATTTCCGAAATTCTAGAACCGGGCCGGGGATTACGACCTGAAAAACCGGGGAGCGGACGCCCTCCGGCGACAAAACCTGTGGATGGTGAATGAATCATTCGCGATGCGCAGGGGAAAATCCGGATGGTTCTGTTCGAGTCGGTTGATGGCAGCCGGCCTTGTTTGAATGAGGAGGATGGGATGCCGGCGAATCGGATGAAGGCACTTCAGATTGAGGCGCACGGAGGTCCCGAAGTGATGCGGCTCACCGAGGTTTCCGTCCCTGAGCCGGGGCCGGGCGAGGTGCGGGTGAAGATGGAAGCCTGCGGCCTCAATTACTCCGACATCATGGCCAGGGAAGGGCGTTATCTCAGGGAAATCCCCTTGCCCCACATTCTTGGCCATGAGTTTTGTGGCGTCATCGAAAAGCTTGGCCAGGGAGCCGAAGGCTGGCGTGTGGGAGAGCGCGCAATTGCCATTACGCAGTCAGGCGGCGGATTGGCTGAATATATCGTCGCTCCGGCGGCGAGTCTTATGCTTTGCCCAGAGGGGCTGGATCCGCCTCAAGGTGCGGCGCTTCTTGTTCAAGGACTTACTGCGGTGATGATGATTGATAACGCCGCCAGGGTAGTTGCCGGAGAGACAGTCGTTGTCCATGCCGCAGCGGGCGGTGTGGGGACGCTCGCTGTTCAAATTGCACGCGCGAGGGGCGCCCGAGCAATCGGGACATCTTCCAGTGATTTGAAATGCCGCATGATTGAAGAGTTGGGCGCCGAGGCCATCGACTACTCGAAAACCGACTGGGTCCGGGAAGTTCTCTCCCTTACGGATGGCAGGGGGGCTGAAGTGATCTTTGAATCCGTGGGCGGGGAGGTTCTGGCCCGCTCTTACCGGGAGGCACTGGCCGACTTCGGCCGCCTCGTGGTCTACGGGGTCGCAAGCGGCGATGTTGTGAAATTCGACAACTACGAGATTCTCGCCTCGAACAAATCCCTCGTCGGATTTTGGCTCGGCCCCCATTTGGCGAATCATCACGATCGTGTAGCCATAGCGAAGGAGCACCTCGTGGAGATGATCCAGGGAAAAGAAATCCGCCTCATCGTAGAGAAAACTTTTCCGCTTGAGGGGGTGGCGGACGCCTTCGAGCACATGCAGAGCCGAAAAAGCGTTGGCAAGGTCGTTGTAACGGCTGAGCTCCGCAAAAAAGTGGACCCTATCTAGATTGATTGGGTTATGAATATGTTCCCGTGTGGGATGCCATGGCAAAATCCTCACGATGGACACAATCAAATTGCTATTCCATATTCTCCTTGGCCGTCTTTTTCAAAATAAAATCAGCGAGATGAGCAATAAAATTGCTGAATCGGGTTCTATCCAAAAGAGTGTCCCGGGAGAGTTGATGAAGGCAGGAGTCGTCACCAAGCCTGAGGGTGTGGGGCCTCCGCTCCATGAGCAACCTAACGAGGAGCAGTTCACTTTGGTTCTTGAGGGAAAACTTCACTATATCCTGGGTGATGAGGAGCGAATTCTTGAGAGTGGGGATTTGATTCATATTCCTCGCGGGGTGGCGCACAGGAGCCGCGCCCTGGACGGACCAGCTACTTTCTTTACGGTGAAAAGCCCTGCCGGGAGTGGAGACTTGAACGAAGACCACCAAAGAGCAAAGAGAGACGAGGAGGCTGAAAAGAGCTACCCGGAGGCATCAGGATGAAATTTTGGTGGTTAACTGGGACGACGCGACGAGGTGAGATTTTCATTTCTGGAGGGGGAGTTCGTTGAGCAAGGTGGCGATACTTGGCGCAGGCGCGATTGGGTGCATATACGGAGCCAGACTTTCTAACCTAGAGCGGCACGATGTTACCTTTTGCGTCCGCCAAACCTTTGAGAAACTTCATATCGAAACGCCCTCGGGCATTATCGAGGCGCCCGCCCGATGCATCACCGATCCCGTCGAGGCTGGGCCCGCCGAATGGATTATCCTCGCCGTGAAGTGTCACCAGATTAAGGATGTGGATAACTGGCTCCGCGCCCTCGCGGGGCCGGGCTCCATCATCGCTGTCCTTCAGAATGGCGTCGAGCACATCGAGAACACCACCCCCCATGCCTACGGAGCGCGAGTTCTTCCCGTTGTGGTCCAGTGTCCGGCCGACCGGCTAGCACCGGGCCGGGTGCGACAGAACGCCATGTCCAATCTCTTGGCCCCCGCCACTGAGGATGGCCATGCACTTGAGACGCTTTTTGAGGGGAGCGACATAGGAGTAAAGACAACACCGGACTTTGTTACGGCGAAATGGTTGAAGTTGTGCGGTAACATCTCCCGTAACCCAGCTACCGCACTTACCGGCAGGGGACGCGGAGTGGTGCGCGCGCCCGGAGTCGCGGAGTTTTGCCGTGCCCTGGTGGAGGAATGCGCCGCGGTGGGCCGGGCAGAGGGGGCTAATCTTCCGGAAAACATCGCCGAGGAAATTACCCAAAGTCAGTTCACCGCCGGTTTTGATCAGACAACCTCGATGCTCGTAGACGTGCGGGCGGGCATCCCCCTTGAGGCCGATGGGATGACCGGCGCGGTGGTCCGCATCGGGGAGCGTCACGGGATCGAGACTCCGGTGAACAAATACGTCACTGCCCTACTCTCGGCCATCAACACTCAAGACGTAGATTGAGGTAGTAAGCGAAAATCTTGGCGCGCGCGCCAGGACGACGGAATAACTTCCAATTTATGAGTCTCCCCTCCTGTGCATGGCATGTCACTACTAAGCCAACTTCTTAATCCATTCCATGGGCATGAGATCCAGTTATTGCGGAGCGCAGCCCAACATAAAAATCGCCAGACCAAAATACCCATGCACTGAATTTTCGGAAAGCTACTGGATTATTCCTTCTCCTCTCCAGTTTCGGTTTGAATTTCGCTCGAGGCGAGCCATTCCTCGAAAACCTTCAAGCCTTCAAGGACAACCGGCGCGCCCCCATAGACAGCCATCTGGAAAATGACTTCCATGATCTCTTTGTCATCAACCCCAAGCTTGCGAGCGGCCGAAAAATGTGAGCGGAGCTGGGACAGTTTGCCCGTGACACAAAGTGCGGCAATCGAGCACAACTCCCGTACCTTTTGCGGCAAGACTTCCCTGCTATAGAGTCCGCCCCAAACGAAGCGCTGCATAAGCATCGAAAAATCAGGGTCGAACTCGTTCAACCTGCTGAACACCCTCTCGCCATGACCCTCGCCATGCCGGAGATTCTGCGATCGGATAGCGGGCTCAAAGAAATCATCTGCCATGGTGCTCTCCCTCCATGAAAACCGAGAAAACAGAAATATTTTCCATCCATTTATCGCTGCGCCCCGCATAAAATTCATTTCCAGTCAGACTGTGAGAGGAAACAGTCGATAATCATGATGAACCATTGTATAATGATTTAAAGACCTTGAAATTTTAGAACAGCTCATTGTTGCGGTATAATTTCCTAAGGAGGTTTACATGCAATTCGGTATATGTGTGCCCCACTACGGAAAGCCGGTAAACGTC
>DNYS01000004.1:0-3487 GCA_003506735.1 Nitrospinota bacterium | reverse complement strand
GAGATCATCTATCGGCAAAATATGCTCGAGCCGATTGCGCTTCTCAGCCACTTGGCCGCCGTGACCCGGCGGGTCAGAATCGGAACGAGTGTCATCATCCTGCCCTACCGACATCCCATCGCCGTGGCCAAGATGCTGGCCACTATCGATCAACTCTCGGAGGGTCGCCTGATCTTCGGGGCGGGTGCGGGCTGGATGGAAGAGGAGTTCTCCGCTCTGGGCCGGCCGTATGCCGAGCGGGGGGCGATGAGTGACGAGAACCTCCGGCTCATCAAGGAGCTCTGGGCAAATGAGACGGTGAGCTTCGAAGGCACCTACACCCGCTTCCGGGACATGCAGACCTCTCCCCGCACGGTGCAGCGGCCCCATCCGCCCATCTGGGTCGGGGGGAACAGCCGACGGGCCCTCCGCCGCGTCGCGGAGCTTGGAGACGGTTGGCACGCCACTGGCACCACCCCCGAGGCCGTCACCGAAGGACGGATCGCCCTCCAGGGGCTTTGGGAGAAGAACCACCGACCGGGCTCCCCGGTCCTTTCCATGCGCATCCCCCTCTTCCTCGAAGGGGTGTCGACCCAGGTCCTCTCCTTCCCCTCCCGTGGCCGCGCTTCCCTAAGGGGAAATGTCAAGCAGGTGATCGACGCGATCGGTCGATACAAGGAGGCAGGAATCGAACACGTGGCCTTAGAGATGTCGATCCAGTCTCACGAGAGCATCATTCAGACCATGGAGGCTTTCATGAGCGAGGTCATGCCCCAGGTGACCTGACTATGAAATCTGTCTGTCTATGATTTTAGTGGTGGGACCCCGCCGTGGGAATGGCACAAGGAGAGACATAAGTGATGAAGATTCTCACCTTCGATGATACAGGGCCAGTTCGGCATGCTCTTTGGGACCCCCGCTCATACAGGATGGAGGAAACCACCAACCGGGCCTTGATGCTGCTGGATGAGTTGATGGATAACCCGAGTGTGGATATCGAGGCCTTCAAGCGATTGGCGGATATTTGCGATGAAGAGGAGATGGACCACAGGTGTGGAGAATGAAATTATCGTTACCCTTATTGTGGCTAGTAATTTTAAGCATATTATTTCTTGAGTTCGTTCCCCCCGCGTCTGCTGATGATGCTGTTCCCTCGGACAGGGTGAAAATTGACGTATCTATCCGTGAAAGGCCGGAGCGAAATAGCCCTCGTCTTGGCGCCCTTCGTCCCGGTGAAAGAGCAGAATATCTTGGTTCTGTTCCCCGCTGGCACAAAGTTCGCCTCCAAAATGGAAAGATTGGCTTTATCAGTAAAGGCTGGACAAGGATTGTCCCCACGGGAGATAGCGGCGAATTCACAATCGATATTTTGGACGTTGGGACGGGACTCGCTATCCTGGTTCGCGGCAAGGACTTTGCTCTTATTTATGACGGCGGGAGCAACGATGACCGAAAGCTAGGGAAAAATAACCGTTTTTTAGCCTATCTCAAGGCAGTCGCACCAAATCTAAAGACGATAGACCATGTCGTTTTGAGCCATCCCCATCAAGATCATGTGGAACTTCTCGCAGATGTCTTCAAAAACTATCAAATCCGGCATGTTTGGGATTCCGGGAAAGTTCATCCGATCTGTGGATACCGAGCTTTACTAACAGCTGTCCTCAGCGAACCCAGCGTTACCTACCACTCTTCCCTCCATGGTTTCACCGTGGAAATAATTAAAATTGGAAAAATGTACTGTCGCCCGAATCACCTACCCGAAACAGTGATCAAGATGCCCCACGGGAGTCGAATCAGCGCCGAGCCTGTTCCCCTCGGCGAGGGCGCTTCCATGACTTTTCTCCATTCCACCGTACAACAGAAGAAAAGCCCCAATGACAGTAGTCTTGTTGTTCGCCTCGATCTTGGAAAACACCGAATACTTCTCATGGGAGACGCCGAAGCGGGGGGCAGAAAATCACCAGACACGCCCCCAAAGGCAAAGTCCATCGAAGGCCTTCTCCTTGCGTGCTGTATGGAAGATCTACGCGCCGAGCTTCTCGTTGCCGGGCACCACGGGAGTCTGACTTCAAGCAGGAAGGCATTCTTAGAGGCCGTTGGAGCCAAAATATTCATTATTTCTTCGGGTCCTACAAAGTATGGGAGTGTTGTATTGCCAGATGAGGAGGTTGTGAGCGAACTTAAATCGCGCGGCAAGCTCTTCAGAACGGACTTTGACGACGAGGCTTGCAGGAAAAATCCAGTCAAAATTGGAAGTGACAACGACGGCAAGCCTGGCGGTTGCGACAATATCCGAATTGTTATTAAGGGAGATTCAGCGCTGGAAGTAAAATACTGGCAAGGGTCGGACTAAGCCCGTGCTATATATCCATTGCACCGCCAGGATGGCAAAAGCCACGAGTATTTCCCTTGAAGCCGCTCAGCCTCCAGAAAAACATTTTTGGCTTGATTGTTGGTATGTGTCACTTTTCCCCCTGGATAATGGAAAATGCCTTTTCCCCTTCACAAATCCTCATAGCCTTTTTTCAATCGTCATTCTAGAGGTCAGGAGGAACCCAACATTTTTTGGGGTGGTGGCGAAATTTCGACAAAGATTAGCGGATGTTCTGGTGGACGCCTGCGATAGCATGGAAGATATCGCCGCGGCCACGAAAGGACAGGATCAATACATGACCTGCAAAACAGCCTCAAGAAGCGCTTTAGGTTCGATGAATGACATGGCTCTATTTATCGGGGACTATGTGAATGAAAATAATCGGATCAACACCGATGATATAGAAAAGATTCTTAATGAAATACCCCAGAGACCCATCGGCTACCAGCAGCCGATGATGAAATTTGGGGAACTGGCCATGGAGTTATAATTTAGATATGGGCACAACTTACCTTTTCAAATGCAATGAATGTCAGTACGAGACCCAAGTGGACGGCGGTTTGAGCGGCGGCATGTTTTGCCGCACTGCAACTGTGAGCTGTCAGATGTGTAAGCAGCTTTTCGATGTGGTGTTCTGGGCCTCAGAATCAATGGATGAACCAGTATCCATGGAGGAGGAGGAACCAGAAGCATTCGAGTGCCCAAAAGGTCATCCTGCTAAGCGATGGGACGACCCCGGGACGTGCCCCAGATGCGGGGCTATCATGCTCAAGGAGAGGAGATCATGCTCTGGGATTGAACCTTACCCGATTTCGTTTCCTTTGGATTTTGCCAAAGGTCTTTCAATACAATGAATCCATTAGATTTATTTCTGAATAACCTCAGAAAGGACCTCCTTTGCAGATCGATGCTGCGCTTTTTGCTGCCTTGGCCGCCGCCCTTTCATACGCCTGCGCGGATATGGCCGCCCGTGCAGGCCTACAGCAGACCAACGCATATGTAGGCTCAACGATCGCCCTGGCGAGTTCCTTCTTATTCCTCTCGATCCTCATTTTGATCCTACAGACGCCCTTCCCTGTCTTCGGAAATCATTACCTTTGGGTGGTCGCAGGGGGCGCCTGCAACCCCGGCATG
>DNYS01000028.1:12671-19168 GCA_003506735.1 Nitrospinota bacterium | reverse complement strand
CCCTTGAGGACGAGGGGCTTTTGCGCATACGTCCAGCCCCGCTCCGTACCGTCGAAGATGACGATCGCGCCCTGGGGCAGGGAGTAGATGGTCACCTCGGACAGGCCCTCGGGGGCCACCGAAACCTTATCCTTCGCGCATCCCGCCGCGGCCAGACCCATCAGCAGACAGACCGCCGCCCAAGCGGCACGGCGGCGGCATAAAGCCCTGAAGCGCGCGATCATCCTCGACTCGAATCCGTCCATCGATTTTTCCATTCATCCCAACGCGGCAAACCCGATTCAGGGCCGCATGAATCCGCAGGTGCGAAATTTACCCAATTTGCCCCCTCGTGCAAACCCTCCCGGCCCTCCGGGCGCCTTGCCCGAAAGCGGAACATCGTGGAAGATTCGCTCATCCACCGGCGCGGCCGCCTTCCGAACCCGTCCATCCCCCGGCAAGGCCCCCCCGCGCATCGGAACCGAGCCAAGGGAGAGACGCCCCATGCAGGGCTACCGCAAGGGCCTGACCCAGTACGGGGACCCGGAATTCAGCGCCTTCATCCGGGGGGCTTACGCCCGGGGTTTCGGGCTGACCCAAAAGGATCTGGATCGCCCCATCGTCGGGATCGCGCAGACCTGGAGCGAACTCAACCCCTGCCACCGCAACCTCCGGGAGATCGCCGAGGCCGTCAAGCGCGGCGTCTGGCAGGAGGGGGGGCTGCCCCTCGAATTCCCCACCATCTCGCTCGGCGAGATCTATCTTTCCCCCACCGCCATGCTCTTCCGGAACCTTCTGTCGATGGACACCGAAGAGATGATTTCCGGTCAGCCCCTCGACGGCGTTGTCCTCCTCGGGGGGTGCGACAAGACCCTTCCCGCCCAGCTCATGGGCGCGGCCAGCGCCGGCGTCCCCGCCCTGGCCGTCACGGCGGGCCCGATGATCGGAGGCCGCTTCGAGGGGAAAACGCTGGGCGCCTGTTCGGATTGCCGCGGTTTGTGGAACGAGTTTCGCGGGGGCGCGCTAACCCAGGAAACCCTCGAGGAGGTCCAGGGCGAACTCTTCCCCTCGGCCGGGCACTGCATGGTGATGGGAACGGCGAGCACGATGGCCTCGCTCGCCGAGGCGCTGGGCATGATGCTTCCGGGCCTCGCCGCCGTGCCCGCCGTCCACTCCCGCCGCCTCCGCCTCGCCGAGGAGAGCGGGCGCCGCATCGTCGCGATGATCGGCGAGGACCTCACCCCCGCAAAAATCATGACACACGAAGCCTTCGAGAACGCGATCCGCGTCCTCATGGCTGTGGGCGGCTCGACGAACGCCGCGGTCCACCTCTCCGCCATCGCGGGCCGCCTGGGGGTCGGACTTCCGCTCTCCCTCTTCGATGCGCTCTCGCGCACAACGCCGCTGATCGCAGGCGTTCGCCCCTCGGGAGACGAATTTCTCATGGAAGATCTCGCGGCCGCGGGCGGGATTCCCACCGTGATGAAAGAGCTCGAACCCCTGCTGAACGGAGGCGCGATGACCGTCACCGGAAAAAGCGTCGCCGAAAATCTCGCAAGCGTGAAACACGCCCAGCCCTGGCAGGAGGTGATTCGCCCGCGCGAGAACCCCTTCGCCCACCAGGGCGGAATCGTCGTTCTCAATGGAAGCCTCGCCCCCGAGGGCGCCGTCCTCAAAATATCGGCCGCATCGCCCGACAAACTCACCCACACCGGACGAGCCGTCGTCTTCCGCTCCCAGGAGGACATGATCCGGCGGATCGACGATCCCGACCTCGGCGCGGCGGCGGACAGCGTATTCGTCCTCCAGAACGCGGGCCCCATCGGCGGTCCGGGCTTCCCGGAGGCCGGGTTCCTCCCCATCCCCAAAAAACTGCTCGAGGCGGGCGTCCGGGATATCGTCCGCGTATCGGACGCGCGCATGAGCGGGACGGCGGGCGGAACCACCGTTTTGCACGTATCCCCCGAGGCGGCCATCGGCGGCCCGCTCGCCCTCGTGCGCGATGGCGATTCGATCCGCCTCGACGTGCCCGCCCGCGCCATCGATCTGCTGGTGGCGGATGAAGAGCTGGCCCGCCGCCGGGCCGAGTGGCGGCCGCCCGACCCGCCCTGGAAGCGCGGCTACCGGCGCCTGTTTCTCGATCACGTCCTTCAGGCGCCCGAGGGATGCGACTTCGACTTTTTGCAGCGGGACCTCATGAGCAAACGTGCCTGATCGTTCTTTTCGTTATGGAGATTTTTTTATGCCGATCCCCCGTGCAGTCATTTCCTATCACCCCGCGTTCGGATCCACCCGGGGCCGCCCGATCTCACCCGAGCACCAGAGCCGAATCGACGCGGCGATCTCGCCCGGGCGCGTAGAATTCATCATTGAGCCGGACCCCGAAAAACGGATGAAAGCGCTGGAGGAGGCCGAATTCTACCTGACCAAAAACGCCCCCCTGCCGGCGGGGCTGTTCGATAAAGCCAAGCGCCTGCGCCTGATTCAGGTGGCCACCGCGTTCGGGGAAAAAGTGGATGCCGAGGCCGCCGCCCGGGCCGGCGTCGCCGTCTCGTTTTGCGGCCGCCCCATCGTGGATTCGGTCGCCGATCACTCCCTCGCTCTCCTTCTCAACCTGGTGCGCAACATGCCCGAATCCGCCCGGTCGCTCAGGGAGGGATCGAATAAACCCCTCTCGCCTACCCGGCCCGACGGCAGCGCCTACAACTGGACCCAGATCGAGGGCGTCCGCCCGCTCCGGGGGATGCGCCTCGGCCTGCTCGGCATGAGCGAAATCTCCCGCGCCGTTTCGATCCGGGCGAAAGCGTTCGGGATGGAGGTCCGCTACTGGAACCGCTCCCCTCTCCCGGAGTGGATCGACCGGAAGACGGGAGCGAGCCCGGTCACCCAGGACGAGCTTTTCCGCACCTCGGACGTCATCTTTCCCGGGTTGATGCTGAACGAGGATACGCGCCACATCGTCGGCGAGGAGGCCCTTCGCGCCATGCCCGCGGGCTCCTACATCATCAACATCAGCCGCGGCCCCCTCGTCGATCTGAGTGCCCTCCTCCGCGCCCTGGAGGATGGCCACATCGCGGGCGCCGGGCTCGATGTTTTCGATCCCGAGCCGTTTCCCACCGACCATCCGCTCCTCGATCATCCCGGCGTCTTTCCGACCCCCCACCTCGCGGGCGGGGACAACGAGAACCTGGTCCGTGAACTCGAATCCTGGATGGCGAACGTCCACCGCGTCATCGACGGCGAGGAGCCGATCGATATCGTGAACGGCGTCGCCTGGCGGGCGGACTGAGCCATGTGCGGGCGCTTCACCCTCATCGCGCCCAAGTCCATGCTCGAGGAGCTTTTCTCGCTCACGATCATGGGCGAGCTGCCCCCCCGCTTCAACATCGCCCCGAGCCAGCCGGTGGCCGCCGTCCGCGCCGCCACCGGCGGGGCGCGCGAGTTCACCCTCCTCCGGTGGGGGTTGATCCCCTCGTGGGCGAAAGATCCCGCCATCGGCGCCCGGATGATCAACGCCCGCTCCGAGACGGCGGCGGAAAAACCCTCCTTCCGGGCCGCCATGAAACGGCGGCGGTGCCTCATCCCGGCCAGCGGGTTCTACGAGTGGGCGAATACCGGCGCGGCGAAACAGCCCTTCTTGATCCGCATGAAGGACCGGCGCCCCTTCGCCCTGGCCGGTATATGGGAAGGGTGGTGCGGCGAGGACGGCTCCGAGCTTGAAACCTGCGCCATCCTCACCACCTCGCCCAACGAGAGGGTGGGCGAAATTCACCCGCGCATGCCCGTCATCATCGCGCCCGGGGACTACGGCGCCTGGTTGGACCCGGCCAACGAGAAACTCCGGACGCTCGATCGCCTGCTTTGCCCCTATCCGGCCGGGGAGATGGAGGCCCATCCCGTCAGCCGCCATGTGAACGACCCGGGCAACGACGATCCCGCCTGCATCGAGCCGGCCGGGGACTAGGGCGGAAACCGCTTTTTCAGGTCCCCGCTTCCGAGTCCCACCGGAAAAAGAAGCGAGGCCGCGGCCTTGAAAAGCTCCTCCGCGTACCACTCGGCGTCGTAGCCCCGGCTGCCGTCCCAGAGGGCGAGCGCCTTCGCCCGGTCGCCGGGAAACTTCGCCCGCGCGTCCGTGAAGATGAGTTCGATCTTCTCCCCGGCGCGGAGCTTGACCCCGAGCGAGAGCATCTCTCCGGCCGCCAGGGCCGCCGCGCCCGCGGCCTTGTATTCATGCGGCTCGCGCGAGAGGCGCCGCGTGACGGCCAGCTGGCGCACGTCCACCCGCCCCTCGCGCAGGCCGATGAGCTCGCCCTCGAGCATCTCTAACAGCCGGGGCGCGAGCGCCCGGTAGGCCGCCGCGTCCGCCGCCCCGAAGAGGGCGCCGAGCATCTCCTCTTGAACGCGCCGGATGAGGGGCGCCGTGTCGGAGCGGCGCAGCTCGATGCCCCGGATCTTGGTCTCCCCGTCCCCGAAGACGCCGAAGAAGCGGTTGGGCACGCCCACGCGCGAATTCCCCCGCGAGGGCACGAAGGCGAGCCAGCGGTAGACACCCTCGAGTTCGGCGGCGATGCCCGTCGCCCGCGAGATATCCCTCGAGAGCGCCCGGTAGTCGGCCTCGCTCGCGCCCTCCTTCGCCACCCAGACGCAATCCGTCAGGGCGTGGAGCATCGCGTAGCCCCGCGCCTCGGCGACCTCTTTCGCCTGGAGGAGCTTCTCGCGGCCCAGCGCCGTCGTCGCCTCGTGCGCCTCGATCCGCCCGAAGCGCGCGTTCTTGTAGCCGAGGTAGCCGAAGCAGGTGACGAGGAGCCACTTGATCCCCCTCTGGCGGCGATCGAGCGCCTCGCGCAGCGCCGGGTCCGCCGCCCGGCGCATCCGGCGCTTGTAGTCCAGCCGCTTCTCGAGGAGGGGCGCGATCGTCCGGGGGACGAAGCCGCGCCGCCGCCGGCAGGTGTGATAGCCCGCCTCGGGGACGGTCCCCGCGCCTGCAACCGGGGCGCAGCAGGCGCAGTTCATCGTCTCGGGCGAAAGGTTGTACTCGGACATGAGCGTGGGGTACATGGACGAGAAATCGATCTCGCCCACGTTCTCGTAGAGGCCCGGCCTCGGCTGGTAGGTCAGCCCGCCCTTGTCGATGGTGAGCAGCTCCTCGGCCGTCTTGGGCTCCTCGACCGTCCCCTTGCGCCAGGGCACCAGGCAGCCGTCGCCGATGACGACCTCGAGCTGCATGGCCGAGATGATCGAGCCCGTGCTCAGCCGCGCCGCCCGCTGGACCGTCTTTTTGCTCAGGCGGGCGAGCTCGAAAAGACCCTCCAGGCCCGACTCGTGCACGACGAACGAGCTTCGCCGGTCCAGGTGCCACCTGCCGCGAAAAAAATAAGAGGGCGCGCTGTAGACCACCTTGCCGTAGGTGTAGTAGCTCCGCGCCCGCCCGCGCCGCGCGAGCGCCCCGCCCCCGCGGTGAAAGGGGATTCGCCCGAAATCCGGAAGCCGCGAGAGCGCCGCCAGGAGATAGTCGTCCCCCCACTCGGTGAGGATGACGTGCGGGTCGTGGCGCTCGATGAGGCGGGTGAGCTCGCGCGCCTCAAAACCCGGCTCGATGACGTACTCGCGCCCCTCGATGCGCACGCTGAGTCCGCCCCTCGCTCCCGAGCCGCTTCCCGCGGCCAGCTGTTTGGGATGCGCGGCCGCGTCTTCGAGGCCCAGTTCCATGATCGTCAGGGGCGGCAGCGCGTAGGCGGGCGACCAGGGATCGTCGCGCATCTCCCAGGCGAGGAGGCGTCCGTCCGCGCCGGCCTCGGCCTCGATCCGCGCAAGGGGAAAGAGCCCGGTCTCGTAGAAAAAGAGCGATTCCACCTCGATGTCGCAGGTGAAAAAATCCCGCTCCGGAAAACGCCGCTGAAGCGAGGCGACCACGCCCGCATAGAGCGGCGCCTCGCCCACCTTGACCTCGGCGACCGAAACCTCATCGCCCGAATCCAGATGGCGCCGGCGGCTCTCCCGGATCTCGGTGGGCACGCCGATCCGGGCCAGGTAGCGGAGCAGGCCCTCGGGCGCGGCGTCGAGGTAGAACGAGGGCGTGAAGGGGACATGAAATTTGCGGCTCTCTCCCGCCTCGCCGACGAGCCAGAGGGCCATGCCGCCCGGCTCGGGATAGACGTCGAAAACCCAGCCGCCACTGTGCATCGGAACCTCAAAAATCGAGGCGCTGCTGCGCGCCGTCCGAGGGGGCCTCGCCCTTGGGCAGGCGCTCCTCCACCTCGCGGAGGCGCTTGAGCATCTCGATGAGCATGCCGACCACGATGGGCTCCATCGGGTTGGGGCGGCTCGCGTAGGCGGCGGGCGCGGCGTGGAAGCGGGCCATCTCGAACAACTCGTCGAGAAGCTGCTGGTCCTCGCGGCGGAGGGCCCGGCGGAATTTGCCCCAGTCCTCCTGCTGCAGGTGGCGCACCAACTGGTTGAAGGAGGTGATCGTCCTGCCCACGGCTCACCCCACCTTCCAGAGGGCGCCGAGCGCGCCG
>DNYS01000028.1:2721-12635 GCA_003506735.1 Nitrospinota bacterium | reverse complement strand
CCGTCCTCCCCCTGGCGGCAGTCCACCGCCCGCCCGGCGGACCGGGCGAGGGAGCGGCGCAGGGCGCGCTTGCTCTCCATCGGATGATCGGGGCACACGGCGAGGATCAGGAATCCCTCCCCGGCCAGGCGGCGCAGCGCATCCAGCGTGGCCCGCCAGGTCCGGCCCACCTCGCGCGCCGGCACCGCCTCGTCGTAGTAGCTCTCGAGAAGCCCCGGCAGGACGATGACCCGCGCCCGCGCCCTTCGGGCAAACCCGCCCAGGCGGCGGACGAGCGCCAGCATCTGGTGGCAGGTGAAAGCGCGCGAGATCTGAATCCGCCCCAAAAGTTCGCCCGGCGGGCGGCCGGCATAGGCCCCGATCTCGGTAAAATCGTAGGGGTTGAACGAGTTCCCCCCATCGGCGATGAAAATACCCTCCCCCGCCAGCAGGGCGGGGGCCACGAGCCAGGGGTAGAGGCGCAAGATCCCCCTCGGGCCCGCGAGGGCGCTCAACTGGCCCGGCATCTTGCCTCCGGGCCATTCCAGTGCAAGGAGATCGCTCCCAGCCCCGCCCGCCCCGGGAGCATGGCCTATGGCCCGGATATCGCTCCTAGAAGATTGATAAGAAAAGGAATATGGCGCCGCGTGGTTCATGAGAGAGTCCTCGGGTCGTGCTCAGGGAGGGGAAGAATAGCGAATATAAAACGAAAATGCAAGGCAAAAATTCGCCCTTGGGGGGGGGATTTCGAGCCTACCTCGGGATGAACGGCGCGAGGAGGTAGGAGCCACCCTCACCGGTGTGAACGGTGTTGGTGACGATCCGGGGCAGGGGCTCGTGGGTGTAGATGAGGTCGGTGTCCGGATCGCAGGAGGATATCTCGACCCGGAGGCGGTGGCCTTCCAGGAAAAGGTTGCAGGCCGGGATGATCTCGATGACGTACTCGACTGCCTCGCCGGGGGGTACGGGTTCGGCCCCGGTGTGCGGGTGCCAGGGCCGCCAGGGCCGGCTTTTTTCGGGATCGAGGGCGCGGTGGGTGGCGCGCAGCATCCCCCGCGTGAGGAGGCGCAGCGAGCCGTCCGGCGACTCGTCCCTCACAAAGACGAACCAATCGGTGTTGTCCGCATCAGAGGCGGCGGTGAGGTAGAGCGCCATGGGTCCGGTGATCTCGGTCGGCGAGGAGAAGGCTTCGGTCCTGAAGACGAGCTTGGGCTCCCCGCGCCGGGCCTCCCGGGTTCCGGGGGTCATGGTGTAGACGCGCTCGCCCGGGGGACCCGCGTTTTCGGTGAGGCTCTCGCCCGTCAGGGAGAGTTTTCGCCACTCGGTGCGAGCGAGGGGCCATTCGTTCTCGCCGCGCCAGGTGTCCTCGCCCTGGATATACAAGTTGATCGGCGCCCCCTCCCAGACGCCCGAGTCCATCCCTTTCAGGTAATGGTCGTACCAGCGCAGGGCCTCGCCGTGGTAGAGGGCGNNGGCGTCGCGGTAGAGGTCGGTCGCGGCGTCGTAGGGGAAGATGGCGGCGAGGCCTTCGGGCTGATGTTCGGCGGCGAGAAGCTGGCTCATGCCGAAATAGGAGCAGCCCACCATCCCCACCTTGCCGTTGCACCAGGGCTGGGTGGCGATGAACTTAATCATTTCGGCCAGATCGAGCTGCTCCTCCGGGCCCCAATGGTCCCAGGCGCCGCCCGAATCGTTCGAGCCGCGCACGTCGGCGATGATCTGGACATAGCCGCGCGGGACCCAGAATTCCGTGAGGCCCGCCTCGTTCTGGCCCAGGGGGGCGAGGGTCTGCTGAAGCTGGCGGGTGTAGGGCGACCACGAGAGGAGCGCGGGGAACTTCTCTCCCGGCGCGAAGGGGCGGAAGATGTCGTAGGCCAGCTCGACGCCGTCGCGCATTTTGAGGCGCCGGGCGCACTCCGAATGGATCGCATAGCGGACCTCGGACTGTTCGGGTGTGCGCGGGGGGTCGTTGTAGGGGTACTGGGGCCAGGCCGAGGGATAGGCCGTCCGGATGCTTTCGGGGTTCACATGCTCCGGGGCAAGCGCCATGGCGGTACTCCTCTTATGATGCCGGTGAAATAGGGTGGGAACACCACTTGGGATATCATTCACCCAGCGGGCGAGCAAGGCGCGTGCACCCGGGGAGAAGCGACGTGGAGCCTTCCATCGAACGGGCGATTGAGAAAATCGCCTCGGACAAGACGCACGGGGCCGCTCAACTGGCCGGGATGGGCCTCGATCTGATGGCGCGGGCGTGCGCCACCGCCACCGCTACCGCCGGGGCGGCGGATGAGGCCCTGGCCGGAATCGCGCGGCTGGCCCGGCGCCTCGATGGCCTGCGCCCATCGATGGCGGCGCCCGGAAACTGGGCGCTGATCTTCCTCGCCGAGTTGAGGGAGCGGTTGAAATCCGCACCGGGGGGAAATATGGAGGCCGCCGGCCGGGAGCTCACCGAGGCGCTGAAGGCGCGCCTTTCATCCCACGCCGGGCGCATGGCGGATGCGGCGCGGCCCATGCTCGCCGGGGCCGGGGCGATTCTCACCCTGAGCGATTCCTCCTCGGTCGAGGAGGTGATCAAAACCGCCGCGCCGGCGGCCTGTACGATCTTCGCCGCCGAATCCCGTCCCCTCCTCGAGGGCCGCCGGCTCATCGAGCACCTGAGAGAAAGCGGGCGCGACGCGCGCTGCGTCACCGACGCCGGGGTGGGCCTGATCATGCGGGAGGCGGACGTGCTTCTCCTGGGCGCGGATACGATCTGCCGCGATGCGGCCATCGTGAACAAGACGGGTAGCCTTCCGGCGGCGCTCGCGGCCCGGCGCTTCGGAAAACCCTGCGCCGCCGTGGCGGATACGTTCAAGATCAGCGGGCGCGTCTCATCGGGTGATGTGGTTCTGGAGAGGGGGCCGGGCGGGGAAGTGTGGCCGGAGGCGCCCGAAATCTGCGAGAACACCGTCTTCGAGACGGTTCCGGCCGATCTGATCACCTGCTTCATCACCGAGAAGGGGATTTTGGCCCACCACCTCATCCGCGGGGAGGCGAAAAGGTGGCGGAGGATTTGGGAGAGTTCGGGAGAGTTCGACTCCGGGGGAGCGGAGGAATCGCTTTAGGCCGGACCGGGCGGCCTCCCCCAGCCTAGAGACCCTTTAAAAACAGTCTGCGGATGGAGTTGATATTCAGGTCGGCGACCGAGCGGCCCAATTCTTTTATGCCCTTGAAAACCATCAGCGTGGTCTGCCACCGGACCCTGTGCTTGTGGAGAAAAGTTTTGTCATCGTCGAAACTGACCCGGTAGGCCACCGCTTCGTCGAATTTTTTCTCCTTGATCAGGCTCTCCACGAGAGGCAACTGCCTCTGGCAGGTCGATCACCAGTCGGCGTGGACGAAGATGAGGATGGTCTTGCCCGCCTTCTGGGATCGGGCGAACGCATCGAGGCTGTATGGCTGCCATTCGATGGCCCGGGCCGAAACCGGCATCAACAGGGCGGCGAGCAGCGCGGCGGCGGCCATTATTCGTGCCATTGGAATTCGCATATGGTGTTTCTCGTTCCGGCGGCCTGGCTAGACGCCGCTCTTGAGAGCGGCGCGGATAAATTCGCGGTTCATCTTGGCGATGTGGCTGATGCTGATCTCCTTGGGGCAGACGGCCTCGCACTCGGCATGGTTGGTGCAGCTGCCGAATCCCTCCTCGTCCATCTGACTCACCATGGCCATGACCCGCATGGCGCGCTCGGGCGCCCCCTGGGGCAGGTGGGCGAGGTGGCTGATCTTCGCCGCCACGAAGAGCATAGCCGAGCCGTTCGGGCACGAGGCCGCGCAGGCGCCGCACCCGATGCAGGCGGCCGCATCCATCGCCACGTCGGCGTCTTCCTTTGAAATGGGCAGGGCGTTGCCGTCAACCGCGGTCCCCGCATTGGCCGTGATGTAGCCCCCGGCCTGTATAATCCGGTCGAAGGCGGAGCGGTCCACGGTGAGGTCCTGGATAATCGGAAAGGGGGTGACGCGCCAGGGTTCGATCGTGATGGTTTCCCCGTCGCCGAAACGGCGCATGTGAAGCTGGCAGACGGTGCCCCCCGCGTCCGGGCCGTGGGAGATGCCGTTGATGGTGAGCGAGCACGTGCCGCAAATGCCCTCGCGGCAATCGCTGTCGAACGAGACGGGTTCTTCGCCTTTTTCGATGAGGGATTCGTTCAGAACGTCCAGCATCTCTAAGAACGACATATCCGAATCGACGCCGGTCACCTGGTAGGTCTCGAACCTGCCATTTCCCCGGGCATGAGCCTGTTTCCATATGCGCAAGGTCAGGTTCATTACTTATAACTCCTCACGGCCAGGTGGACTTCCTCGAATTCGAGTTCCTCTTTATGGAGAATCGGCGTTTCGCCGGTGTACTCCCAGGCGCTGACGAACGAGAAATTTTCATCGTCGCGCACGGCCTCGCCCTCTTCGGTCTGATGCTCCTCGCGGAAATGGCCGCCGCAGGATTCCTCCCGCGTGAGCGCGTCGTTGACCAGGAGTTCGCCGAACTCGAGGAAGTCGGCGACATGGCCCGCCTTTTCGAGTTCGCGGTTCATATCGTCCCCGCTTCCGGGGACGTTGACGTTCTCCCAAAACTCCTCGCGCAGGGCGGGGATCATCTCGAGGGCCGATCGGAGCCCCTCGGCGTTGCGCGCCATCCCGCATTTGTCCCACATCAAAAGGCCGAGTTCGCGGTGGAACGAGCTTGCACTCCGCCGTCCCTTGATCGAGAGCAGCTTCCGGATTCGGTCACTCGCCTCCACCCGGGATTTCTTGAGCTCCGCGTGATCGGCCGATACGGCGCCCGCCTCGGTTCCGGCCAGGTATTCGGCGATGGTGTAGGGGATGATGAAGTACCCGTCGGCCAGCCCTTGCATGAGGGCGCTGGCGCCGAGGCGGTTCGCGCCGTGATCCGAGAAGTTGGCCTCCCCCAGTACGAAGAGGCCGGGAACGTTGCTCATGAGGTCGTAATCCACCCACAGGCCGCCCATCGTATAGTGGATGGCCGGATAAATCCGCATGGGAACCTTGTAGGCGTTCTCGCCCGTGATGCGCTCGTACATATCGAAAAGGTTGCCGTAGCGCTGGCGAATGACGTCCACGCCCAGCCGCTCGATCGCATCCGCGAAATCGAGATAGACGCCCAGGCCGCTGGAGCCCACCCCCCGGCCCTCGTCGCAGGCGTATTTGGCCTGGCGCGAGGAGATATCGCGCGGGGCCAGGTTGCCGAAGCTCGGGTAAATCCGCTCGAGGTAGTAGTCGCGCTCGTTGGCCGGAATCTCGCCGGGCGGGCGCTTTTCGCCCGCCTTCTTGGGAGCCCAGATGCGCCCGTCGTTCCGCAGGGACTCGGACATGAGGGTCAGCTTCGATTGATGCTCGCCGCTGACGGGGATGCAGGTGGGATGAATCTGGGTGTAGCACGGGTTAGCGAACAGGGCTCCCTTTTTATGGGCCCGGAACGCCGCGGTGACGTTGTTCCCCATCGCGTTGGTGGAAAGATAAAAGACCGGCCCGTAGCCGCCCGTGGCCAGGATCACCGCATCCGCCGCCCAGGTTTCGATCTCCCCGGTGAACAGGTCACGGGTGACGATCCCCTTCGCTTCCCCATCGACAAGGACCAAATCGAGCATCTCGGTGCGTGTATGCATCCTGACCTGGCCCGCATCAATCTGGCGGCTCAGCGCGGAATAGACGCCCAGCAAAAGCTGTTGGCCCGTCTGGCCGCGCGCATAGAAGGTGCGCGAGACCTGCGCTCCGCCGAACGAGCGGTTGGACAGGACGCCGCCGTACTCGCGGGCGAAGGGAATGCCCATGGCGACGCACTGATCGATGATCGACGAGCTCACCTCGGCCAAGCGGTAGACGTTGGCCTCGCGGGAGCGGAAGTCGCCGCCCTTGATGGTGTCGTAGAAGAGGCGGTAAACGCTGTCGCCGTCGTTCTGGTAGTTCTTGGCGGCGTTGATGCCGCCCTGGGCGGCGATGCTGTGGGCGCGGCGGGGGCTGTCCTGGAAACAAAAACATTCCACGTTGTAGCCCAACTCGCCCAGCGAGGCCGCCGCGCCGCCGCCGGCGAGGCCCGAACCCACAACGATGATCTTGTACTTGCGCTTGTTGGAGGGATTGACCAGCTTTCCCTCGAACTTGCGTTTTTCCCATTTTTCGGCCAAGGGCCCCGAGGGAATTTTCGCGTCCAATTTCATCTGGTGCGCCTCCTCGGGGTCAGTGAATCCTGCCGGCCAGAACGGCCAGGGGAATCGATGCGAAGCCGATGAAAATCACAATAGCCACCGCGGGACCCAGCTTGCCCGCGAAGGGCCTGAACTTGGAACCGTGGAGGCCGAGCGTCTGGAAGAAACTGGTGAGGCCGTGGCTCAGATGCAAGGCCAGCAAAACCATGGCGGCGATATAGCTCACGGCGACGATCCGGTTCGAGAAGCCCTGAACCACCATGGCGTAAACGTCCGGGCGGTTCTTCGCATCGATCAGTTTAAAATATTCCGGGTTCGTCACGCCCAGCGTGAAATGAAGCAGATGATATATCACAAAGGCGAGCACGATGAGGCCGCTCACAAGGATAGTGCGCGAGGCGTAGGTCGCCGCCAGGAAGTTCGAGACCGCGTAGGCGTCCGGGCGGGCCGCCCGGTTCATCCGGTTGACTCGGAGGGCCGAGGCGATATGGACGGCGAACACGATGAGAATACCCAGCCGCGCACCCCAGAGAAGCATGCCCTTTTCCTTGAGCCATGCGGCGTAGGTGTTCATGGCGTCGGGACCCGCGAACATCAACAGATTGCCCGCCAGGTGGCCGATCACGAATCCGAACAAAAGCGCTCCCGTGACGGCCATCACCAACTTGGCGCCGATGGAGGACAAATACCACTGGCCGAAGTTTTTCATTCCGCCGGTTTCCGTTTCTGGGACTCGTTTATGCAAAATTAGAGAAAAAAGGACCCGCGCAAATGTAAATGGTATTGTAGCTGGAGGTCAACCGAACCCGGGAGCCAGTGCGATTCGTGGTGCGATTCCCGGCGGGGATCGCGGCAGGGTTCACGGCGCGATTCGCTTGCAATCCGGACCTTGCGGGATTAATTCGCCCCGGCCCGGGCCGGAGCGGAGGGGGCGAGATTCAGGCGCCAGTCGTATTCGTAATCCTCGATTTCCGATGTCCGACCGAGCCGCTCGGCCAGCGCGGGCGAAGCGTATTTTTTCAGATGACGGATGACGCCCGCATCCGTCCCCCCGAAATCCACCCGGTACCAATCGTATATGCTCGACACGATGAGTCCCTCCGTGCTGAACAGCCCCGAGGCGCCAAAGCGCGCCCCGCGCGGGTGGTTGATGTAGGCCCGCGCCGCCTTATTCAGTTGGGCATCGTAGCGCGCGGCCGCATAGGGTGCGGCGTCGAGATTCGGGCAGCCGATCGAGGCGCAATTCACCGCGTAGTGGATCCTCGGGTCCCGCCAGATGGGGCGCAGGATGCGGTGCTCGATATCGTTCAGGCTGATCTTCTCACCCTCGACGGCGAGAAGTTTTTTGTCCCAGGGGCCGAAGGAGAACCAGCCCGGCGAGATACTGATATCGAGAATCGATTCGGTGGGGAAATGCTCGAGGACGGCCTTCACCGTAAGCGCGTTGTAAAGATTCACCCAGTAGGCGAATTGCTCGGCGCGGCGGAGGCGGCTCACCGGAGCGGTGGCCAGGCGATCGATATAGGCCCAAAGGCGGCGGCGGTCCCACTCCTTCACGGCCCCGTAAATCAGGCGGTTGACGCCGTCCGGTCTTTTGAGGATGAATTTTTCTAAAAACGCCGCCCAGGCGGAGTGATCGATCTCGATGGTCGAGCGCGGATCGTGCGCCTGCCAGCGGGGCCAGAGGTCGGCCTTGGGCGCGACGGCATGGGCGGAAAAAGCGCCGGCATGAAGGACCGCCGCCAGGGCCAGCGCGGCCACCGCCACTACCACCACCACTGGGCGGAGCAAGACCCGCCTTCCCGCCTCGGTTCGAATTTTCAGAGATGAAACCCGCATAACGAAACCCATCTCTTTTATAAAACCATCCCTTTTCATACCTCTTTTAATATAATCGCCGCCCCCCTCCCGAAATTCCCGCCGGCGGTGGCCAACCATCCTCTCACAATTCGTCCCGGCGCCGGATTTTGTCCTTACAGGAAAAAAAAGCGATCTAATTTTTTATCAACCCGAACGACTTCTCGTAATTCAGCACAAACCCCCCGGCCTTCTCCGGTATCACGGCAAACACCAAAGCAACCGGAACGGTGACGACAAACAATACCTTTTTAATGACCCCCGGCTCTTTGCGGTTGAATTTGTCAATCGTATCTTTATCCGGTCATAATGTTTACTGGGAACTTTGGTCGAAAATCGACTTTCAAATTTGACCCAGGACATGCGAGACTCTCCCTCCCCGTTGATAGCCCCCGTTGATGGCCCACCGGCTTACGACCCATCCATCATCATGTAATGACTCAATAACATGGTCATCCCCCCGGCGATAATGCCGCCGCTTGTTATTTCGCGCCCAGGGCCTTGACCGCCCGGGCGTAGTCCTTGGCCTTCACCCAGAAAATCGCGCCGTAACGCCCTTTTCCCGCCGCGAGGCCGGTGACGGCGGTGACGTTGATGCCCTCGGCGGCCACTTTGTCGAGCACCGAGACGAGGCCCCCGGCGCGGTCGCTTCCTTCGGCAAGGAAGGCTTTTTTCTTTTGGCTCAGCCGCATGCCCGCCTTCCGGGCGACGCGCAGGAATTTCCGGCCGTCCTTGGGAACCAGATCCACCTGCATCCCCTTCCCGGCGGGAAAAGCGTGGACCGCCGCGAAGCTCACGCGCTCTTTCTTGAAAACGGAGAGAATTTTCCCGCCCGCTCCCGGCTTGTCGGGGGTTCTGAGGACGTAATAATCCACCTGCCGGACCTGATCCGCCATGATCGTTCTCCTTTTCGGAAACGGCCGCCCCGGAGGCGGCGCCGAATACCCGGCTCAATCGAATGAAGGTAACTTCGGTTAATGTAACCCCCGGAGGCGGGCTCGCCAACAAAAATTTAGAGACGGCGGGGACTGCGGCAAAAATTTGGCGGCAAAATTCAGAAGTGCGGCGGACCTCAAACCAGGCGGATGTAGGCGCTGGACACCCAGCCCTCGAGGCCGTCCCCCCCGGTGACCCGGACGCGGCTCCACCCGCCCCGCTCTTCGAGGAGCCGCAGGCGCGCGCCGCGTGGGAGCGGTGCGTCGGCCAGGGGGAAGCGGGTGCCGGGCCCTATCCGGATGTTGAGGGCCGGAGGCGCGACCTCGCGGAATTTTTCGAGCGGAAAGGCAGGATCAATCTCCGCCGCCCGGTCCAGAACGGCCGCGCGGATTTTTTCGAGCGGAAAGGCGGGAGCGGGATCGGATTTTCTTCCCGGCGAGATGTCCTCGTGCCCCAGAATGTCCGCGAGCTCGTAGGCCGCGGCGAGACAGCGGGCGAGGTCGAGGGCCCGTTCGAGCTGGAGGGCGGTGTAGGCGTGCCAGTAAGCGGGCGCGTCCTCGTGCTTATGGCGCGCGCGGAGGGCCTCGCCGTCCGGGACCGTGGCCCCGTACCAGGTCCGCAATGCCCCACCCGATCGGACGAGGCGCCCCGCGTTGGCGATTTCGACCCCGATAGAGCAGCCGTTGAGGCCCGAATGCCCGGCCCAGCGGCTTTGGCCGGCGTGCCAGGTTTCGACGTTGAACGGGGCGAGCTGCACAATTTGGCCCCCCCCCCGGCCCAGGACGAGGTGGGCCGAGGCCCTGGCCGCCGGGCCGCAGAGCCAGCGCACGGCGCTCTCGGCCGAGGCAGAGGCGGTATAGTGGAAGATGAGGTAGCGCGGCGCCCTCGATAAGATGATCGCGCACGTTCATGGGCGGTCCTCCGAAGGCCATGGGCGCA
>DNYS01000028.1:0-2670 GCA_003506735.1 Nitrospinota bacterium | reverse complement strand
ATGGGCGCATACGGCGCCCGGCGGAGAAACCCTATCCCGCCCTCCCGGCGGGCCAGCGGCCGGAAATGCGGGGAGGATCGCACACGCCGCCGCTCCTCCTCCTTCTCGCGCGGTTGACCTGACCGCCCGGGTGGGTGAGCATTCCGGTGCGCTTCTATTCAAATTATTCGCTCAATCGCTTGGAGAAAATCGGCCATGACGCCCCCCTACGACTCTGAAAAACTCGACCGGCTGATGGATGCGGCCGGGGTGGACCTGATACTGACCAACTCGCAGCACAACGCCCGCTACCTGACGGGCGGGTATTTTTATCACTTTCACGAGCGCTTCGATGCCATGGGCATTGGCCGCTACATGGCCCTGATCGGAGTGCCCAAGGGCGGGCCCGAGCGCGCCTTCCTCGTCGGCGAGAGCAGGGAAATCGGCCAATCGAAGGATCAGAATCTGTGGATCCCCGAGTTGATTCCCTCCGAGCGCCTTCCCGCCGCCGCCGCGCGGGATGCCGCCCGGGCCATCCGGGCGCGCGGGCTCGAGGGAGGCACCATCGCTGTCGAGATGGATTTCCTCCCGGCGAGCTCGATGGATGCCCTCTCGAAAGAGCTGCCCGCCGCCCGCTTCACCGAGGCGCGCGGCATCATGGAGGAGCTTCGGGCCGTCAAGACCCCCGCCGAACTCGACATTTTCCGCCGGATCACCCAGGACGACGCCGAGATCATCGGAGAGGTGTTCACCTCGGCCGCCCCCGGCGCGACGACGCGCGATGTCGCGCGCGGCATCGAGGAGGGCATGACCGTCCGGGGGATTCATTTTCTGTGGGTGTTCACCTGCGCGGGCAGCGCCATGCTGCGCTCCCCCTCGGAGAAGGTCTGGGAGCCGGGCGAGGTGCTTCACATCGACGCGGGAGGCTCCTTCGAGGGCTACCTCACCGACGTCTGCCGGATGGGGGTGCGCGGCGAGCCGTCCCGCCTGGCCGATGCGCTTTTCCAGGCCTGCCTCGCCACCCAGGACAAGGTCCGCAAGGAGATCCGCGCCGGGGCCGTTTGCGGCGAAATCTACGAATCGGGCTTCCGGCATCTGGCCGACACCGGACAGGGCGAGTACGGCATGTTCATCATCCACGGCGTCGGGCTAGTCTCCCACGAGCTTCCCCGCTTCGGGAAGGGAGTGGAGACCAAACTCGAGGAAGGAATGGTCGTCTCCATCGAGACCGACATCCGCCACCCCGAGGTGGGCTACGTGAAGATCGAGGACACCGTAGCGGTGACGGCGGATGGATGCGAGGGCCTGGGCGATCTCGGGCGGGACGCCTGGTACGCCGCGGAATAACCGGGAACCCGCCGCGCCCTGCTGGTGTTCGAGGACAAGTCACTCCGGTTCGTCCTCTTGCGCCCAGTCGGAACGATTCTGATCCTGGTCGTCCTCTACACGTTCTACGACGGGATATTCAAGCGGGCGAAAGAGCGGAAAACCCAATCAGAGGGATCGCCCCAGACTGCTTAACGCTCGGGTGGCGGATACGCGTATTTTGAAACAACGGTTCGGCGATTATCATTTTGATGATGTTCCAATGGATGCGGTGGACGCAGAAAACTCATGGCAAACCCGGGCGAGGAGATAAACGCATGAAGCGCAGCACGGAGAGAATTCTCACCACCCACACGGGCAGCCTCCCGCGCCCGCCCGAGGTGGTCGACCTGCTGGTGGCCGAGGAAGAGGATCGCGGCGCGCGGGCCGCCGAGCTCGAAACCGCGGTCACCGCCGCCATAGACAATGTGGTGGAAAAACAGGTGGCGGCCGGAATCGACATCGTCAACGACGGCGAGCAGGGCCGGCCCGACTACACCTCCCACGTCAAAGACAGGCTGACCGGCTACGACGGACCCAGTGCGCCACCGCTGGGCACCGGCGAGGAAGGCTTTCCCGAGCTCTCGGAGATGCTCGCGCGCTTCGCCTCGCCGCTCCAGAACCGTCCGGCCTGCTCCGGCCCGGTCGCCTGGAAGGACTGGCCGGCCGCCGAAGCCGACATCGCGCGGGCGAAGAGCGTGCTGACCGGCGCCGGCACCGAGGAAGCGTTCATGACCTCCCCCTCGCCGGGCCAAATCGCGCGTTACCTGACGAACCTCCATTACCCCACCGAGGAGGAATATATCTTCGTGCTGGCCGATGTGATGCGCCGCGAATACGAGGCGATCGTCGATGCGGGCCTGATCCTTCAACTCGACTGCCCCGACCTGGCGCTGAGCCGCCACACGGTGTTCCGGCACCTGAGCCTGGCCGACTTCCGCAAGGAAATCGAGATGCACGTGGAAGCGCTCAACCACGCCGTCCAGGGCATTTCACCCGACCACATGCGCATGCACATCTGTTGGGCCAGCACGATGGGGCCGCACACCGAGGACGTTCCGCTCAAGGATATCGTCGATATCGTGCTCAAGGGGCGCCCGGGCGCCGTGTCGTTCCCCGGCTCCAATCCGCGCCACGAGCACGAGTGGAAGGTTTGGCGCGACGTCGATCTGCCCGAGGGCAAGATCATCATTCCCGGCGTGATCGACTCGACCTCGAACTTCGTCGAACACCCCGAACTGATCGCCGACCGCATCGCCAACTACGCCAACATCGTGGGCCGCGAAAATGTGATCGCCGGCGTCGATTGCGGCTTCGGCACCTTCG
>DNYS01000295.1:7197-9889 GCA_003506735.1 Nitrospinota bacterium | reverse complement strand
AGCCAGACCGACCAGCCGTGCTCCCCGATCGCGCCGAAATTCCCATATCCGAATTTCCCATATACCGCGTTCTCGCATAAAACCGTCGCCCTGACGCTCATGACACGAACCTCCCGTCCGGGAAAAGAAAATGCCCTACCCCAACGACGCGCCGGGGGAGAGGGCTTCCATCTCGGTCATCACCTCGATGACCGCGGGGCGGCCCGCACCGAGGGCCATTTCCATCGCCGGGGCGATCTCCTCGGGCCGCTCGACCCGAATGCCCAGCGCGCCCATCTCCTCGGCGACCCGCGCGAGGTTGACCTGGGTGAATTTCCACATCGTGCCCCACTGGTCCGACGGGTTTCCGTCGTAGGCCTTGGTGTAGACGTTGATCTCCTGGTTCATGGAGTTGTTGTTGTTCACCACCGTCACCGAGTTGATCCCGAAACGCACGGCGGTCTCGACCTCCTGCATGTGGTACCAGTAGCCGCCGTCCCCGGTGAAGCAGACCACCGCCCGGTCCGGGAGGGCCACCTTCGCCCCGAGCGAGGCCGGGAACGCCCAGCCGAGGGAGCCCGCGCAGCGGATGAAATCCCACTTCGTGGAGTTCATCCAGAGCTGCTGGGAGAGCCACATGGCCGAGTGGCCGGTGTCGCTGACGACCAGGACATCCTCGGGCATGCAGGCGCCAAGTTCCTTTAAAACCCGCTCCGGGCGCATGGGGATCTGGTCCGAGTTCCGCTGGGGCTCGATCTCGGCCCGCCAGGCGGCCACCATCTCCTGGACCTCGCCCACCCATGAACCCGCCTCGCGCTTCTTCACCGCATCGCACAGCGCCTCGAGCGTCACCCTTTCATCGCCCATGACCGAAATCGAGTTAGGATAGTTGCGCCCCAGATCGGCCGGGTCGATGCCGATCTGAATCACCTCGGTGCCCACCTTCGGAATCCGCCAGAAATGCGTGAGCTGCCCGCCGACGTCAGAGCCCACGTACAGGACCAGGTCGGCCCGGAGCATCGCCTTGTTCGAGCAACTCCGGGAATACGTGCCCGGCACTCCGAAGTAGAGGGGGTGATTCTCGGGGATGAGGGCCAGCGCCCCGGTGGAATTCGCCATCGGGATCTGAAGCTTTTCGGCCAGGGCGATGACCGCGGCCCCCGCGCCCGAGTTCCGCGCCCCGCTGTCCGCCACGATGACGGGCCGTCGGGCAGCCTGGAGGCGCTCGGCGGCGCGCTCGACGTCGGCCGCGTCCGGCCGGGGCCGGTAGGCGGGAATTCGAATGTGGCGCTCCTCGACGATGACCTCATGGTCGATGATGTCGCGCTCGATCTCGGCGTGGTTTCCGTAAAACTGGAGGTTGACGGGACCGGGATTGCCCGAGGTCGCCTCGCGAAAGGCCTGCCGCATGAGGTCGGGAATGCGGTCGGCCTCGTCTACCTGGTAGTTCGCCTTGGTGGTGGGCTCGAACATGGGAAAATCGTCGATTTCCTGGTAGGGGAACCGGTACTTTTGCCCGGCGAAGCGCCCTCCGATGAGGGAGATGACCGGGCTGTGGGACATGTAGGCGTCCCGGAGCCCGGCGGCGAGGTTCGAGGCGCCGATGGTCTGGGCGCCGCAGACCCCGGGCTTGCCCGATGCCCGCGCGTAGCCGTCGGCCATGTAGGCGGCGGCTTTTTCGCCGTGGGTCATGATCCGGCGGATGGGGTAGTCGTCCATCAAAGCCAGCATGTGGCTCAGGACCGTGGGCATGAAGAAATACGCATCCACCTTGTAGGCCGTCAAGAATTCACACATATACCGCGCACCCGACATCTCGGACATGGGGGGTCTCCCTCGCGAATGAAATCCGGCCGCCCATCGGGGCCGGAGGATAAGAACGAACGGATATTTTCGGTGGACTTCGAGTATCCGCCGGCCCGGCCGATTCGTCCAGCGGACCGGTCCGTCCATCAAGAGGGAGACCAGCAGGCGGGAGGCCGCGCCCACCGGCGGCGGATAGCGGGCGGGTCCGGCGGCGATGATGAAATTTGCCGGGGCCGGTTCAAATGCGTAAGGTTTGCCTTTGGAAATTTTTCGGCAATCGACATTCAACCCGATGCGCGGGGGAGACGAAAATGCCCGGATACATCATCGCCCAGATCAAGGTCAACGATCCCGAACCTTATAAGGAGTACGTCAGGAAAAATACGGAACTCGTCGAAAAATTCGGGGGCCGGTTTCTGGTCCGGGGCGGCAATATGAAAATTCTCGAGGGCGAGATCGCCTACCCGAGAACCATCATCCTCGAATTTCCTTCCGCCGAGGACGCGCGCCGGTGGTACGACTCGCCCGAATACGAGGACATCAAATCCATCCGCCTGGCCACGGCGGATTCCACCCTGATCCTCCTCGAGGGCACTTGAGGCGGGAGGGCGGCATCCGGCCCGGGCATCGCGCGCGGCCGGCCTAATTCACGCGTTTTTCCCGGCCGGCCCATTCCTTCTCGCGGAGCTTGAATTTTTGAATCTTCCCGGTGGCCGTCTTGGGAAGGTCGCCGAACTCGATATATTTGGGGGCCTTGAAGCGTGCGATCCGGCCCTTGACGTATTCGATGAGGTCATCCCCGCTCACGTCGGCCCCCTGTTTTTTGACGACGAACGCCTTGGGAACCTCCCCCCACTTCTCGTCCGGCACGGCGACAACGGCCACCTCGAGGACGGACTCGTGCGAG
>DNYS01000295.1:0-7132 GCA_003506735.1 Nitrospinota bacterium | reverse complement strand
ACCTCGATGGTGGAGATGTTCTCGCCCCCCGAGATGATGATGTCCTTCGCCCGGTCCTTCAGGTCGATGTAGCCGTCCGCGTGCGCGACGCCGATGTCCCCGCTGTGGAACCAGCCTCCCTCGAAGGCCTCCAGGGTGGCCTCGGGGTTATCGAAGTAGGAGGCCATCACGTTGTTTCCGCGCATCATGACCTCGCCCTGGGTCTTGCCGTCCCAGGGCGTCCCGGCCATGTCCTTGTCCTTCACCTCGCACTCGCCGGTCATCACGAAGGGAACCCCCTGGCGGGCCTTGAGGCGGGCCCGCTCACCCGCGGGCAGATCGTCCCACTCGGGATGCCAGGCGCAAACGGTGTGGGGGCCGTAGGTCTCGGTGAGGCCGTAGCCGTGGACGACCGTGGCCCCGAGCTCCTCCTCCATGGCCGAGATGATGGTCGGCGAGGGCGGAGCGCCCGCCGTCATGATAGTGACAGGCTGGGGAAAGGGGCCCTCTTTCGCCGCCGGATCGTTCGCCAGGCCGATGAGGACGGTGGGCGCGGCGCAGAAATGGGATATTTTCTCCTCCCGGATGAGCCGAAAAATTTCGGCCGGCTGGTTGGCGCGGAGACACACGTGCCGCCCCCCGAGGGCCGTCACCCCCCAGGTGTAGCACCAGCCGTTGCAGTGAAACATTGGCAGCGTCCAGAGGTAGTTCATGTAGACCGAGCCGCCCACCTCGATCATTTCGCCCAGGGCGTTCAGGTAGGCCCCCCGGTGGGTGTAGACCACCCCCTTGGGGCGGCCCGTCGTCCCGCTGGTGTAGTTGATCGAAATGGGCGAGAGCTCGTCCCCGGTTTTCCAGGGCAGGTCCCCGCCTCCCGGCGAGGCGATGAACTCCTCGTAACCGGGGCCGTCGAAGGCGCCGTCTCCGGGCCCGAATCCGGCCTCCGCATCGAGGATGTTCACGAACTTCTCGATTTCAGGGAACTTGCCGGCATGGGCGGCCAGCGGCGCGGCCCACTCGGCGTCGGCGGCGAGCACCTTGGCCCCCGAATGGGAGCAGATGTAGGCGATCTCGTCCGGCGAGAGGCGGATGTTGATGGCCACCAGAACGGCCCCGATGAGGGGAACCGCAAAGTGCGCCTCGAGCATGGGCGGAATGTTGGGCGAAAGATAAGCGACCCGGTCCCCCGGCCCCACCCCCGCCGCCTTCAGGGCCGCCGCGCAGGCCTGGACCCGGCCGGCGAACTCTCCGTAGGTAAAGCGGCGCGCCCCGTAGACCACCGCTTCCTTTTCCTTGTAGACCCAACTGTTGCGCTCTAAAAAACCCAGTGGGCTCAGGGGAGAAAAATTGACGGAACGATCGGGCATGATGCGCCTCCCTCGAAAAGGCGGAACAGGACCGAACCGGCGGAACAGGTCCGCGCGCACGATCCGGATTCGTCGGCGGGTATCCGCCCATCCGGTGATGCCGGTTCGGCGATGCCGGTTCGGTAGCGATAAATTGGCAATAGAAATATTCTAGCAAAAAACGGACGCTCAGGCCCGGATCAGCCCCTCGATTTCCTCGGCCAGGGGCTTTGCGCTGAGGCGCTCGAAACCCAGGCGGCGCGAGAGCGCATCTCCGTCTTCGGCCTGCCCCGCCCGCCAGAGCCCGGCGAGAAATTCCCCGCTCTCCCTGGAGCGCCACCATTCGGCTCCGAACCGCTCCCGGAGGCGCTCGGCGAGCTGCGCCTGAAGCATCCAGGCCCGGAGGTAGCTGGCGCAGTAAAAAAACGGGTCCACGTCGTCGAGATAACTTTCCCCGGGGGTGGCCGCCAGCGTGGCCTCGCCCAGCGCGCGGGCGTAGCGGGCGGGCTCCCCTTCCAGGGAGGCGCCGTCGTGCAGCCCGAGTTCGTAGCCGATCTTGGCGGCGTAGCGCCGGAGCATAAAAAGCTCGAAGAGGGCGTGTGCCCTCAGGAACCCGGCGTAATCCGCGCCGCTCCCGCCCAGATGGCCGGCCAGCCAGGACGGGTTGAGCAAAAGATGATCGAAGAGCATGGCGAACGCCTCGGTCACCGAGTTGTCCCCCAGCCGCTTCGCCTCCAAGGGCGCGCCGGGGTCCACCCCCGCGTAGTGGAGGGCGTGGCCCAGCTCGTGCAGGAACGCGCGGTAGTCGTCGTGCCCCCCGCGCGGGGAGATGACCAGATACACCTCGCCTGGAACCCGGACCGCCGAGCAGAAGGCGCGCGGGCTTTTTCGGGGGCGCGCTTCGATGTCGAGGCGCACCTTGCCCCCCGCCTCCAGGTCGAGGCCCATGGAGGCGCAAAATTCACGGGCCGCCGGGACCATGCGCTCCGCCGGAAAGAGCGCGTCGTGCTCTCCCCCCCGGAATAGGCGCTGGAGATCGTGCCGCCGCGCACCGGCCAGGGAAATCCCCAACCCCGCCTCCAGCGCCTCGGACAGCTTTTCTTCATAGAGCCCGCGCGTATCTGCGAGAAAGGCCCGCATCTCATCCCGGACGGGCGCGAGGGGAAAACTCTTCAACTCCCCCATCATGCCCAGGTAGTCCGCAAAGCCGAGCCCGGCCGCCATCTCGTGGGTTCGCTCGTGAATGGGGACGAGAAATTCGCTCTTCCGGGCGACGACTTCCATTCGCGCCGATTCCAGCGCGGCGCGGCGCCCGCGGTCCGCTTCGTTGAGGAGCGCGGCTTGGCTCTGCCGGTAGGAGATTTTCCCACCGCCAGGCACCCGGACACGCGCCGCCATCTCGAAATTGACCGCCGCATCGGAAAGCTCCTTGAGCGCCTCGCGGATGAAACCCACCGTCAGGAACCCCCGGAGCTGGCGCAGCCTCCGCCCCTCGCCCGGGCCGGCATCGCCCGCATCCTCCGATGCGGCCAGCGCCGAGGCGGCGGTGTCCACCGACTCGCGGCTGAACAGGCCGGGGTGCCGCCCGAAGACAGCGGCCATATCGACCCGGTCCTTGAGCCCCGCGCCGCCCCGGTACCACTCCATCCCGGCCTCGCCGCGAAAAGACTCCACCTTTCGCCTGATCTCGCCGATATCCAACGGCTTGCCTCCTTCGCCGGCCCGGCGCCGTTCCATGGTAGAATGGGCGCGCAGGGTATACGCGGGGGCCGGAACCGATGGCCCCAATTCTGCCGGGGCCGGGATTGGTCGGCCCCCGTTTTGGAGACCCTCCCATGCGCTATCTGGTCCGGGCCCACGTGAAAGCGGGTAAAGAGCGCGCGCTGCTCGAAGCGATCGAATCCGGCTCCCTCGGGCGCGGTTCGATCGCCTATCCCACCTACGAGAAATGCATGCGCGGCGCGCGCCTCCTCGAGGGTGGCCAGGTGCGCTGGATCGAGGTCTGCTATTGTCGCGAGGCCTTCGGCCCGGGCGGGGAGCTTCTCGAGGAGCTTCCCTACTGGCGGGAGTTTTTCGAGGACATCGACATCCGCTATACGACGACGCTCGAAAAATGCGAGGGCTATCCTTTCTGCGGCGATTGCGATTGCACCGAAAAACTCAAAGCCAAGCTGGAGCGCATGGGCGGGCGCTTCTTCGCCGCGCTCGAGAGATCCGCGAAAACATCCGCCTAGTCCTCCGGCGCGTTTTTCTTCGCTTCCTCTTCTTTTTCCTTTTCGACCAGGAACGACTCCGAGCGGCCCCAGAGCTTGGTCAGCTTCCAGCGGTCATGCAGCCAGAGATACTGGTCCGGGCACTGTCGGACGAGATTTTCAATCCCGCGGTTCATGAGCGCGGTGAGCCGCTCGATCTCCTCCACCGAATCCGCCCCGGTGTCCGGGAAAATCGGATCGCCCAGAAGCACCTCGTATTTCCGCCCGGCGATGCGCCGGATGCAGCTGACCAGCATGATCGGGCGGCCGAACGTGAGGGCCAGGACCGCCGGGCCCGTCGTCGTGCTGGCGGGTTTTCCGAAAAACGGGACATCGATGCCCTTCATCCCGGCGTGCTGATCGGCCAAAAGGCCGACCGACCGGCCCTTGCGGAGCGCCGTACGCAGGTGGAACACCGCGTTTCGCTTGGCGAGAATCTCCATGCCCGTTTCCGAGCGCATCGCGAAAAGGTGCTTTTCGAGCTTGGGGTTGTCGAGGGGGCGCACGACGACCGTCACCGGGATCCCGGCGGCCGCGGCGCCGTGGGTGATGATCTCCCAGTTCCCCAGGTGAGGCACCACGAAGATACACCCGCCCGATTCATCGTGGACCCGGCGGGCGCGCGCCAGGAGGGTGTCCACCCCCTCGACCATCCGGCGGACCTCATCCGCCGCTTTTTCCATCCGGAACCGGTAGAGATACTTCACGCTCTCTATTCCGGTCAAAATGAACGACTCGCAGCTCGCCCGCGCCATCCGGCCCCGCCCGGCTTCGCTCATTTCGGGAAACGCGATCCCGAGGTTCATCATCAAAACGCGGCGGCGGCGCGGCACGAACCAGAAGAGCGCGGCGCCGGCGGCCCGGGCCACCCCCCGGCACAGCCAAAACGGCATCCACCGGACGAGGGAAAGGAAAGAGTAGACGAGGAAAAATTCGGCCGTCTGGCGGAGGGGGATTTTGTCCTTGCTGCGGCGGCGTTTTTCGCGGGAGCGGGGGCCCCGCCACGCGGAAGGGCTCACGGCGCCGAAAGGAGAGTGGCGGAGGCCTGGCCCCCGAGGCCGTGGCTCAGCGATAGGAAGGCCTCTCCCCCCACCGGGCGCTCCGAGGCCACGACGTCGAGAACCTCGAATTCGGCTTCGGCCCGCTCGAACCCCGGCGTGGGCGGGAGCACCCCCTCCGCGAGGGCGCGGAGCCCGAGGATGATTTCGCCGATGTCGCTCGCCGAACCCATGTGGCCGGTATAGGGCTTCCAGGCGGCCAGGGGCACCTTGTCCGCGCCGTCGCCCAGGAAATCCTTCACCGCCCGCATCTCCAGGCGGTCGCCCATTTTCGTCCCGCTCCCGTGGGGGAGGACGAACGAGAGAGCGGAGGTTTCCATTTCCGCCTCGCTCATCGCCGAGCGGCAGGCCCTGGCCACCGCTTCGAAGGGAACCGCGATATGGCTCCGCGAGACGACTTCCTGGAAATTCCCCGTTCCCCGAACCCGCCCCATCGGCCGCGCCCCGCGCGCCCGGGCGGAATCCGCCGCCTCGAGGACGAGAACCGCCGCCCCCTCGGCCGGAAAAAATCCGTCCCGCCGACGGTCGAGGGGGCGGAACGAATCGGCCCCGGCGGAGGCGCGGGAGAGAATCCCCAGCCCGTCCAGCTCGAAGCGGATCAACTCGCCGATCCAGGACCCGCAGCTCACCACGAGGCCCAAATCCGCCTTGTTCCAGCGGATGGCCCGGTCGCACATCTCCAGCGCCTGCGCCCCGCACGAGGACAGGCTCGTCAGGGAGCCGTTCGTTCCCATGATCTCGTAGCGCGCCGAGAGGAAGCTGAACATATTGTTCGTCAGGCCCTCGAGAAGGTAGAACGGGTTCACCTGGTAGAGCGCCTTTTCGTTCAAGACCCCGGGATCGGTGGGCGCGAGATCGGGGCCCGAACTTTGGGCGAAGGCGGAGTAAAAATCGAGGTACTCGATCCGCGTAAAATCGCCCGAACCGACATACAGGGCCTTCCGGCCGGCGGGAATGTCGAAAAGGTCGGCTCCCGAACTCTCGACCGCCTCCTGGACGGCGTGCAGGCCGAGAATCGAGGAGCGGTTCAGGAATTTGCGCTGGCTGTTCAGCTTGGGAGGAACGACGGGGGGCTCCCCGTATCCCTCGACGGCGCCGAAGTAAAGGAAATTCTCCGGAAGCGGCGGCCCCTCCCCCTGGGGATGGCGCTCGACCCCGCACCCGCCGGCGCGGACGGCCTCCCAGTTCGCATCCACACCGCTCCCGATCGGGGAAAGCATCCCGGCGCCCGTGATCCAGACTTCCCTGCCTTCGGTCATGGCTACCCGCTCAAGACAGCGTGATGGCGCGCGTGAGGATTTGAAAAAGGCGCTCCTGCTCCCCGGGGTCCTCATAGCCGGCCAGGTCCGCCACCCGGCCCGCGAAGTCCACGGCCACATTGCGCTCGCCCCCGATGGAGGCGAGCCCCTTGTAGAGGCGTCGGCCCTCTTCTTCTCCGGCCGCCTCGACCCGGAGTTCGATCTGATCGCCCGGAAGGGCGAAGCCGTAATACTTGACGCTCCGGACCTGATCGAGCAGGAACCAGCGCGAAAACCCCGAGCTCGCGGCCTCGAGCCACCCCGAGAGCTGGATGAGCGCCTCGAGGATCATCGAGCCAGGCATGACCGGAAACCGGGGAAAATGAAATTCGAGATAATCCTCGCTCAGGGTGACGTTCTTCACCCCTTCCATGGACTTTCCGCTCTCCCACGATGTCACCCGGTCCACCATCAAATAGCGCATGCGGCTCCTCTATTCTTCCTCTCCGGCCGTGGCCTCGCCCATGAGAATGACCATGGCGACGGCAAAACTGTCGGCATGGCTAATCGAAACGGTCATCTGCCGGATTTTCAGCCTCCGGCCCATTTTTTCCATCGACCCGTGCAGCTGGAGGACGGGCTTTCCCGAGGGGGTGGACTCGATCTCGATCTCCCGGAAACGCCCGGTGGCCCCGAACCCGCCCATCCCCACGCCGAAGGCTTTCAGGCATGCCTCCTTGGCGGCGAACCGCCCGGCAAGATGCGGATAGGGATCGGGCCGGGCGGTGCAGTAGGCCAGCTCGGCCTCGGTGTAGATGTCCCGTCCGAACGCCTCCTGGCGATCATAGGCCGCCCGGAGCCGGTCAATCTCGATCAAATCAACGCCCTGGTATATCCGCACGCCCGCTCCCCGGCGACTAGCCGATATGCATGCCCCCGTCCACGGCGATGGCCTCGCCGTTGATATAGCTGGCGGCGGGAGAAGCCAGAAAAACCACCACGCCCGCCACATCCTCCGGCTGGCCGAAGCGCTTCGAGGGAATCCGCTCCAAGACCTTATCGCTCGCACGCCTGCGGACAGCCTTGCTCATGTCCGTTTCGATCATCCCAGGCAAAACCGCGTTGAAGCGGATCCCGCGCCCGCTCATCTCGGCCGCGCAGGCGCGGGTGAACGAGATGACCCCGGCCTTGGCGGCGGCGTAGTTGGTCTGCCCGAAGCTGCCCTGGCGGGCGATCGAGGAGATGTTGACGATCACGCC
>DNYS01000228.1:6234-7373 GCA_003506735.1 Nitrospinota bacterium | reverse complement strand
CGGCACGGCGGGCGGCGACGCGGGGCTTGGCTGGATGCGCGATATTTGCCTCGAGATCGCCCGCGAGGAGGGCCTCGGCTTCCATCTGGCGCTGGTCCACGGCGAGCAGGATAAGGAGTACCTAAAAACGCGCATGGCCGAGGGGCGAATCGCCCCCCTCGACCCGGCCCCCGAACTCACCGGAGAGGTTATCGACGGCAGCGCGCATATCGTGGGCATGATGGGAGATGAGCCCATCTCCGAGGCGCTCGGCCAAGGGGCGGATGTCGTTCTGGCGGGGCGCGCTTCGGACACCTCGATATTCGCCTGCGTCCCACTCCGGATGGGCGCGGACCGGGGCCTCGCCTGGCACGCGGCGAAGATTCTCGAATGCGGCGCCGCCTGCGCCGTCTCCCGGAAGCGCCCGGACGGGGTCTTCGCCTGGATCCGGGACGATCATTTTGCCATCGAGCCGCTGGACCCCGAGATGCGGTGCACACCCCAAAGCGTGGCTTCGCACACCCTTTACGAAAACGCCGATCCGTTCCACATCTTGGAGCCGGGCGGGGTACTCGACACGACGGAGGCCGCCTATTCCGCCGTGGACGAGCGCTCGGTCAGCGTGCGGGGCTCGGCCTACCACATGGCCGATTCCTACTCCATCAAGCTCGAAGGCGCCGAACTGGCCGGCTACCAGAGCGTCATCGTCGGCGGGGTGCGCGATCCCTACATTCTCCGCCAGCTCGACTCGTGGCTCTCGGGCATGCGCGCCGGGTTCGCCGAACGGGCGCGCGAGATCCTCCCGGACGGAGACGAGGAGCCGGACTACCGTTTGGTCATCCGCGTCTATGGCCGCGACGCGGTGATGGGGCCTCTCGAGCCGCTCGCCGGGGAAATCCCCCACGAGGTGGGCCTTTTATTCGAGATCACGGCCGGGGATCAGGAAACCGCCCGGACGCTGGCCTCCACCCTGAGCCATTTCGCCGTCCACTATCCGATTCCCGAGTGGTCCGGCCTGATCTCGGGCATCGCCTTCCCGTTCGCCCCGGCGGAAATGGACAAGGGGCCCGTCTACCGCTTCAACATGAACCACATCGTTTTTCCGGACGATCCCTGCGAGATGTTCCCCATCGAATACGAAGAGGCCGCCTTCTGATGGC
>DNYS01000228.1:4330-6157 GCA_003506735.1 Nitrospinota bacterium | reverse complement strand
CTGATGGCTACGCTGGGAGAGCTGGCCAAACTCATCCGCTCCAAAAACGCGGGGCCCTTCAACCTCACCTTCGACATCATGTTCGAGGAGGAGGAGACCTACCGGAGGGTCATCGGATCGGGCGCCCTGACACGGGAAACTTTCGGGCGGATCTACAACCTGCCCGTGGAAAAAATCCTGCTCGTTCATCACGACGCCGCCCGGGCGATCAAAATATCGATCCCCCGCCCCTGCTTTTCGGGCGATCTCGACGACGCGGACTGCTACGGCGGCCAGCAGTTTGGCCCGTTGGTGGAACTCGAAATTCCGTAATCGAGGCGGACGCGGCAAGGCCAGCGCGGCGAGGCAGGCGCGGAGCGCCTAAAAAATCCCCCGCCGGTCGCGCTCGGAGCGGGCGATCGCACCGGGCTCCGCCGCGAGGTTCAGAGCGTGCAATTCGCCGGCCCCAAGCTCCGGCATGCGCTGGACAGCATCCAGAAAACGCCTCCGCTCCGGCGCGGGGACGATATCCCCGGTCAGCGTTTCCCACTTCCGGATATAATCGTCCCGCCCGAACGGCCTGGCTCCCGAGGGGTGGGCATTCGCCACCGATAATTCATCCTCCACGGTTTCGCCGCTCTTGAGGAGAATCACGGCGCGCGCGCCGAAGGCCTTGGATTTGGGGTCCGGATCATGGTAGCGGCGGTTCCACTCGGGATCTTCCACCGTCTCGATCCTCCCCCAAAGGCGTACCGTGGCGGGCCGGGCGGCGCGCTCGGGCAGATAGCTCTCCTCGTGATGCCACCGCCCGTCCTCCAGAGCGACAGCGAAGATATACATGGCGCTGTGATCCAGCGTTTCGCGGGAGGCCTTGGGATCCATCTTCTGGGGGTCGTTCGCTCCCCGCCCGATGACGGCGTGGGTGTGGTGGCTGGTGTGCAGCGTGATGCGCTCGATATCTTCCAGGCGGGGGAGCCCGGGGCGCATTTTGAGCGCCAAATCGATCAACGCCTGGCCCTGGTATTCGGCGGAGTGCTCCTTGGTGTAGGAATCCATGATGGCGCGCTTCGGCTCCCCCCGTCCGGGCAGGGGCACCTCGTAGACGGCGCCGGGGCCGCCCAGCATCCAGGCGATAAAGCCGTCCTCTCCCTCGTAGATGGGGGACGGGCTCCTCTCCCCGCGCATGGCCCGGTCCACGGCCTCGATGGCGAGCTTTCCGGCATGGGCAGGGGCGTTGGCCTTCCAGCTCGATATTTCCCCCTTCCGGGACTGCCGGGTGGTGCAGGAAACATGAACGGCGTGTTGGACTGCCTGGTAGATGGTCTCCACGTCCAGGCCGAGGAGGGCGCCCAGGCCCGCCGCCATGGCCGGACAAAGATGGGCGATATGATCGATCTTGTGCTCGTGGAGACCGATGCCCCGCATCAGGCCGATATGAATCTCGTAGGCCGCCGCAATCCCCCGGATGAGGTCTCCCCCGCTCCTTCGGCATTGCTGGGCGGCGGCCAGAACGGCGGGGATGGAATCGCCCGGATGCCCGAATTCCAATCCGAGATAGGTATCGTGAAAATCGAGTTCGCGGACCGCCGTTCCGTTGGCCCAGGCCGCCCACTCGGCATCGAAAAGCCGCTCCGGGGAGAGGCCGAACACCGCGGCCCCGCCCGGGCGGGGATGGGCAAGCGCCTGGGAGCGCGCGTTGGCCGGCGGCGTCCGGTTGATCGCAGCCAGAGCCACGCCCGCGTTGTCGATTATCCGGTTGATGACCATCTCCTGGACATCGGCATCGACGGGCGCGGGATCGGCGGCCGCTTCGGCGATTTTCCAGGCGAGGTGCCGGTGTTTGGGAAA
>DNYS01000228.1:4102-4223 GCA_003506735.1 Nitrospinota bacterium | reverse complement strand
ATTCACAATGAATTTTCGATTTTTTCTTTGACGGCGAGCGTGCGGCCATTTTGCCCATTTTCAACCCTTTCTGGCCCCTTCCAGTCCGATTTTCCGAAAAGTGACAAGAAAATGAGATTTC
>DNYS01000228.1:3461-3828 GCA_003506735.1 Nitrospinota bacterium | reverse complement strand
CGCTTCCACTGAGGCGCGAATTTTGGAGACGCATTCATTTTGCCGGCTATGGACCCGGGGAGCGATTCGATGAATGCGGCGGCCGCCAGCCGGAGAAGGACCGATTCGATAGATGCGGCGGCCGTCAGCCGGAGAAGGACCAACATCTACATCGGGTTGTTTGTCCTANNCCTCTCAAGTCTCCCACCCAGACTAACAAGTCTCCATGCGGGGCCCCGGGCCCCGCACTTTTTTTAAATGCCGGCATCCCAGAAGCGGAAAGGATTATGAATTCAAATCATTTCAGAAAGCTCTCTATGAGAATGATGATAGCGCGCGATGGGTGTTGCCGCTCCGGAATCCCCGCTTCCACTGAGGCGCGAATTTT
>DNYS01000228.1:0-3303 GCA_003506735.1 Nitrospinota bacterium | reverse complement strand
ATCTACATCGGGTTGTTTGTCCTACTCTTTTTCGGTTATTTCCTCCTTCGGGGCATCTCCTGGCAGGGCACAAAGCACCTCCACACCATCATGGAAGTCATCGCCACCCTGTTGGCCCTGGCCGTGGGCGTGCTGGCGCTGATCCCCTTTTACTCCAAAAAGAACAACACGATTCTGTTCATCGGCGCGGCGTTTTTGGGAACGGCCTTTCTGGATGGCTACCACGCCGTCGTGACATCGGCCTTCTTCGACACTTATTTCCCCCCGGTCCCCTCTTCGCTCATCCCGTGGAGCTGGGTTGCCTCGCGCTTTTTTCTGTCGGTATTTTTGTATTTGAGCTATCTGGCATGGAATAGGAAGGAGCGCCTCGGCGAGGCGGGCCGAATCACCGAGGATGTGGTTTATTGGGCCGTCACCATCTTGACCCTGGCGAGCTGTTCCTTTTTTGCCTTCACGCCGCTTCCCAGGGCCTACTACCCCGAGATTCTGTTCCACAGGCCCGAGGAATTCCTTCCGGCGTTTTTCTTCCTCTTGGTGCTGATTGGGTTTTTAAAAAAGGGCGGCTGGAAACACGATCAATTCGAGCACTGGCTCGTCATGTCGATCATCGTCGGCTTCATGGGCCAGGTTATGTACATGTCCTTCTCGGGGCGCCTTTTCGACTTCATGTTCGACGCCGCCCACCTCCTGAAAAAGGTCAGCTATGTTCTCGTCTTGACCGGCCTTTTGATCAGCATGTTCCGCCTTTTCCGGCAGGCCGACGAATCCGCCCGGGAACTCAGCGAATCCAACGAGCGGCTGGAGATTGTCGACCGAATTGCCAGAGTCGTGGGTTCATCTCTTCGGGAGAAAGATCTTTTCCCTACGATAGCGCGCGAGATTCGCCGAATTATTCCTTGCGAGCGGTTGTTCATCGGTTCCGTAAATTTTGAGACGGAAGAAATTTTTTACTGGCATGTCGAGTCCGATGTGAAGGTTCCACCGGTAGATGATGACGATGTTTCCCGGTTGGAGTGGTACCAGGAATTATACGAAAAGATGCGCCCATTAAATTATGGAGATATCCGGAAAGTTCCTTATCGCCGTGCGCAGGATTTCGCGAAGGCGGGCCTGCGGAGCCAATTGGTTGTCCCCATCGTACGCGATGGTCAGTGCGTTGCCCATCTCGCCCTGTCCAGCACGCGCGTCGATGCTTTTTCCGGCGACCAACTGGAGCAACTAATTTCTCTCTCCGGTCACATCAACGTGGCACTGCAGAACGCCTCGCATTTACAAGAAACCGAAAAACGCGCCACGCGCCTGGCCGCCCTCAACGATATGGGCCAAAAGATCGCCGGGAACCTGGAACTATCCGAGGTGTTCGATAGAATTGTCCACGCTGTGGCGGGAATCCTCAAGACGGACTATTCCCGGATCTTCATGATTGATGAGAAGGAACAAGAGCTTGTTCTCCGGGCTTCGCATGGGCGAATTCCCATTCCGCCCGGACGGGTGGCTTCCATCAAAATGGGAGAGAGTGTCACTGGATGGGCCAGTCAAAAAGGTGAGTCGTTGCTTGTCCCTGACGTGTTGAAGAATCCGTTCTGGGAGGATTTGCCATGGGAGTGGGTTCCCAAGAAAGAAATAAGGGCGTTGATTTGCCAGCCCCTCCATCATCGGGGACAGATCATTGGATATATCAATGGCATGTCACGGCAGGAGGGCTTCTTTACTGAGGAGGATTTAAGCACCCTGGGCGTGCTCGCCTCCCAGGCCGCCGGAGCCATCGAAAACGCCCGTCTCTTCTCCGATACCCGGGAGCGGGCCACCCGCCTCGAATTCGTCGGTAACATCGCCAAGGCCGTAGGCTCGACGCTGGACCCGGAGGAACTTTTCCGCACTATCGTGGACGAAATTCTGCGCGTTGTCCCCTGCGAGCGATGCGTGATCGGCAAAGTAGACCAAACCGAGATGCCGAATTTCAGCTACTGGCATACCGGTGGTGAGATTGGGTTGCCGCCGATAAGCACCGAAGAGAAAACCGAGGCGATCGAATGGTATATTCGGAATGTTTATTCACGAAATCAGACCGCCTACCTCCAGAATCTTGGAGAACTCGAGACTCCATGGTCGATGCGCCAGATGCGGGCCGGGTTCAATAGCCTTCTCGCCGTCCCTATCCTTCAGGATGGTACCTGTATCGCTCACTTCAGCCTCACCAGCTCCAGGACGAACGCATTTTCCGGCGGCCAGGTGGAGTTTCTCACTTCGGTCGCCGGCCATTTGGGGTCAGTCATAAGGAACGCCTCCCTCTACCAGACGGCCGAGGAGCGCGCCGTGAGACTGGCCTCTCTGAACGAAGTGAACTTGAAGATCACCCAAAACCTGGCCCTGGGCGAGGTCCTGGAGAACGTCGCCCGCTCGGCCGTAGAGCTATTGAGCGGCAGCTTCAGCCGGGTTTACCTCCTCAACGAGGAAAGCGGGCTCCTTCAAATAAGGACCCAATTCGGAGACATCGGGGCGCCCCCGAAATTCGATGCCCACCGCCCGGAAAAAGGCCTGCGGGGAGTCGTATTCCAGACGGGAAAGCCGGTCCTCATCCAGAATATATTGGAAGACGAGTGGTTCGAAGAAAAGGCCTGGGCCGAGGAAAGCGGTTTACGCGGGTTCATCGCCGTCCCTGTCTTCCACGAGGATCGCGTTATCGGGGTGCTGAATTGCATGGGAAAAGAATCCGTTTCCTTTTCCCGCGACGATGCCGATCTTCTCCAGTCGCTCGCCAACCTGGGCAGCGCGGCCATTCAAAACGCGCGCCTCTTCCAGGAGTCGGAAGAGAAGGGAAAACGCCTGGCCACCCTGGTCGATGTCGCCCAGCGCCTGACCCGGGAGCTGGATCTCGCATCGGTGCTCAACTCCATCGCCGAATCCGCCGCTTCGCTCTTCGAGGGGGACGCGGGCATCCGAATTCTCGAGGGAGGCGAACTCGTAAAAGCCGCCGCGACCCCGGGCGCAGATAACGTGATGGCAAGGAAAGCGGTCCGGGTGGGGAAGTCCATCACCGGGCAAGTGGCGGTGAGCGGCCGGGCCATCGTCACGCCGGATGCACCGACCGATTCCCGCCTCCTTCACGCTCACCGCGAGGCGAACCGGGAAGCGCGGACCGGCGCACTGATGTGCGTCCCGGTTGGGGTGGAGGGACGCATACTAGGAACGCTGCACATCTATCGCGAGCGCGGCTACCAGTTCGATCAGAACGCCATCAGGCTCGCCATGGGCCTCGCGGACCAGGCGGCCGTCGCCTAAAAGCCGCCGCGACCCCGGGCG
>DNYS01000204.1 GCA_003506735.1 Nitrospinota bacterium | reverse complement strand
TAAAAAGGTTGATTTTTGCTAATTTGAGAACGTTGCCGCATAATTCCAGATAAACAACATGCAAACACATCATAAGGCGACGCACACCTTTGACTGCTAGGCTGCCTCGCCCCCTTACCGATGTACTTATCTCCCCATATAGGAGAGCGGGATCCGCAAGGCGCCGAGCACTCGCCTACGCCACACCGCACCACTCAAGAACTAAGTTGAGCAATGCGTCAACAGAGAGCTGCAACTCGTCCAGATGCGTAAATTCGTCGGGGATGTGGCCCCGTGGGCAATTTCCTCCAAACATGATAGTGGGAGTGTCACCGTAGAGAATCGGGAATCGCATATCCGTTGTCCCATTCAGGGCCTGGAGCTGGGAAGGACGACCTGTGACCCGTTCGGCTACAGACAAAGCTGTTCTAACAAACGGGTGTTCGGAGTCGGTGAGGCAAGGGTGCGCGCGTCTCTCTGTCCATTCGTAACGGGGCGGATGCTCGCGAAGCCATGGATCGGCCTCAGCGGTTCGGGCAACATGGTTTTCCACCAGTTTTTGTACCTCCTCAAGGCTTTCTCTTGGGGCCACCCCTGCCACCCCCTCCAGTACACATTCGGCTGGGAGTTGGCCAATGGACACACCTGCACGGATCATGGTCACCACAAGGTTCACCGTGCGAGGCTGAAGTCCGCTTAACTCGAAGCGTTTTTCCACTAGTGGCTCCCGAACCATTGCTCCTCTTTGCGCGTCCAGCTCCCGGAGAGCAGCGTGGATCTTCTCAGCTTTCTCGATGGCGTTGACGAAAAGATGCGACGAACCTTTGTGACCGGCCTGACCCGGCACGGTGATCCGGAAACTCACATCGCCGCCTGAACCTACATCTACGCCGCCGAATCCTCCTGGTTTCATATGAGTGTAAACGGCTCCATCTGCATTAAGGCCGCGAAGAACGCACGCCAGCATACCCCCTCCGCCTCCTTCTTCTTCTTCGATGGTAGAGAGGAGAGTTAGATCCCCCCTGAGACGTACTTCAGCACCTTTGATGGCCTGGGCGCATGCAATCATGATGGCCAACCCGGACTTGGCATCTCCTGCTCCTCGTCCATAGAGCCGATTATTTTCTATCTCGCCTCCGAGGGGATCTCGGGTCCAGGCATTTCGCGGACCAGGTGGAACTGTGTCAGCGTGACAAAATAGGAGGAGCGACCTACCACCTCCCGCTCCCCGCATGCGGCCGAGCACATTCGGCCGGCCTGCATAACCCTTCTCCAGCGAAAAGCGAGGGGCCGAAAACGCCGGATGCTCTCTCAACTCTTCAAGGTTTGCCTCGAACGCCTCCACCTCAAGGCCAGCATCGGCAAATCGTTTTTGCACCAGGGCCTGGACCGCCCCCTCCTCTCCTGTGGGGCTAGGAATTTGAATAAGCTCTTGAAGAAGGGTAACCACATCGATTCGCCGAACCTGCGAAATCACCTTTTCGAGAACAGCGCTCATTGGTAATCCTCTGGGAAAACCTTCTCCACCCTTTATTTTGCATTAAACGTATTGTGCTTCTGCCTCTCAATCAAGTGCGCGAACGTAAGACCATCGGGACAAATTTACTGGAAAAGAAAGGCTCGGTGACTAAATGAATGAATTGGCTGTGGTGTCAACGCCAACGGCCCCCGCAAAATGACAGGCCACCGTATGGTCAGGGCGGAACCCTCGCAGCACCGGTTTCTCTTCCACGCAACGCTTCTCGCTGTACGGACAACGAGTATGGAACCGACATCCAGTCGGTGGGTCAAGGGCGGAAGGAACCTCTCCCTTGAGGATGATACGTCGACGCTGCCTGGCCTTCACCGGATCTGCCACCGGGGTGGCCGATAGCAGCGCTTGCGTGTAGGGGTGCAAGGGAGTGGTGAAGAGCGACTCCACCGCCGCAATCTCCACGATCTCACCGAGGTACATTACCGCCACCCCATCACAGACCGAGCGCACAACCCCCAGGTCGTGCGTTATGAAAAGGTAGGAAAGATTATGTTGCGCCTGAAGATCTTTCATGAGGTTAAGGATTTGGGCGCGGATTGAGATATCGAGCGACGAGACTGGCTCATCGGCGATCACCAGCCGGGGCTTCAGCGTGAGAGCCCGCGCGATGCCGATACGCTGACGTTGGCCACCGCTGAGCTGGTGAGGGTAGCGGTCCATGAAGACTTCGCCTGGTTCCATGCCCACTTGGTTAAGGAGCCGAACGATGGTTTTATCAATCTCCCTTTTATCTGCTGCGTCATGATTGAGGAAAGGCTGGCGCAGGATTGCCCGCACAGTGCGCCTGGGATTCAAGGATTCGAAGGGATCCTGAAAGATCATTTGTACGTCGCGACGGTATCTCTTGAGGACAGGTCCGCTCAATTCCGCGACCTCTTGTCCGTCGAAGAGGATGCTTCCATCGTCCGGCTTCTCTAATTTTGCTAGCAAGCGGGCTGTTGTTGTTTTCCCACCGCCACTTTCACCCACCAGGGCGAACGAGTCACCGGCTCTAATCGAGAAACTGATATCGTCCACGGCGTGCACATGGCGAGAAGGCTGGAACCATCCTGCATTGACGGAAAAGTGTTTCGTTAGCCTGCGCACTTGCAAGAGTGGACGATTCATTGATGCGAGGTCATTCATAAAGCCAGCAAGCTACCATCCGTCCCTTCTCTATACTCACGGAAGGCGGCAGTTTTTCACGGCAGATGTTTTTGACGTGGGGACAACGCGGATGGAAGCGGCAACCTGACGGCAGGTCTGTCGGGTTTGGCACCTGCCCTTCAATGGTTTCAAATCGCTCAACCCGCTTATCGGGGCTAAGTGTCGAACGCAAGAGGCCCTCCGTATAGGGATGTTTCGGGTCGGCGAACAAGGTAAAGGTGTCAGCGTGCTCAATGATCTGGCCCGCATACATGATGTAGATTCGGTCGCAATGCTCCGCCACCAGGCCAATATCGTGGGTAATCAAGA
>DNYS01000223.1 GCA_003506735.1 Nitrospinota bacterium | reverse complement strand
TCCGGCTTTTGTTCTTCTCTTTTTTTTTTTTTTTTTTACTCCGCTCGACACCCCCCCCCCCCCCCCCCGCGTCCCTCGAAGCCGTCGAGAGGGGGGGAACGCGCCGGTCACTTTTGCCGCTTTCTGCCTGATGACCTGGGTCCTCATCGACATCCTGTTCTTTTTCCGCATCTGGACGATGTTCCCCCGGATCACCCTGGGAATGGCCGCCCATTTCTTCGGCCTCCCCCTGCTCGCCGGCCTCATCGCGGCCGCCACCGTCTATTTTCTCGCCGATTATCTCTGCCGGAGGTACGTCTGGCCCACCCTGTTCGTCAATACCGAGATCGAGGGGAACCACCGGTTTGGAAGGTGCGCGTCGTCCACCGCCTGTTCCTCCAGATGATCGCCATCTGCCTCCTTCCGTTGAGCGCGGTGGTCTTTACCGCTCTCATCCAGATGGACAGGCTGACCGCGGCGAACGACCCGATTCTCAACCGCGTCATCCTCGTCATCGTGCTCATCGGGGCCTCCGCCGTCCTCGGCGGGGCCTGGCTCGCCTGGGCGGTCGCCCACTCGATGGACCGCCCCCTACGTCTCCTCGAGGGGGCGATGGCCCGCCTGCGGGCGGGGGATTTCTCCGCGCGCGTGCGGGTGAGCGCGACGGACGAGATCGGCACATTGGAGGAGGGCTTCAACCTCACCGCCCAGCGCCTCGCCGAGAGCTACCAAGCCCTCGAGGAGCGGAACCGCGAGCTGGCCGAGGCGCTTGATCGGGTGGAGTTTCTCGAAAAGGTTAAGCGGGGGCTGGCCCGCTTCGTGCCCGACACGGTAAGCCGCCTCGTCGAGGAGAATCCGGACGATCCCGATCTCGAGAAAGTGGCGAAAGACCTCACCGTCATGTTCCTGGACATCGAGGGATACACCCGCGTCAGCGAACAGCTCCCTCGCGAGCAGCTGAACGAAGTGATCGAGCGCTATTTCTCCCTCTTTATTACGGATATCCATAACGAGAACGGCGATATCAACGAGACCCCGGGGACGGCCTCATGATTCTCTTCCAGGGCGAGAATCCGGATGAGCACGCCTCCACAGCCGTCCGCGCCGCCCTCGCCATCGCGGAAAAAACCGCCGTCGCCAACGCCGCCATCGACGATGCGCGGAAATCGCACCCGCCCATCCAGGTGAACATCGGAATCGGCTCGGGGGTGTCCCACGTGGGCTCCACCCGGATCAAGGGCGCGGCGGGGGAGCGGTGGACCTCTACACCGCCACCGGGCCGGTGACGAACGTGGGCGCCCGTCTCTGCGGCACCGCGACCGAGGGGCAGATTCTCCTCGGCCCGGAGACGGCCGAGCGCCTCGGCGGTAAATTCCACCTCAAATATATGGGCCCGGTATCCCTGAAAAACGTCTGCGATCCCGTCGAGGTCTGGGAGGCGAAGCCCGACCGCCGCACGGCCCCCCGCTAGGCGTGAGCGCCCGGTCCGGGTTCTCCCCACAATTGTGACCGTCTCGATTTTCGAAAACCGCCCGCCCGGTATAAAAATGTCCTGAAATGATCTTCGAAAAATTTGTGTTTAAAAACAAACGGCCCGCCCGATGATCGCGCCCGGCTTCGAGCCCCGCTTCGAGCCAGAGGGCCAGACCTCCGCCCATCGCCGCTGGAAATGGCGGGTCCTACTCGCCTTTTGCGCCTTCTATGCCCTGAGCTACCTGGGGCGCTTCAACTTCAGCCTCATCCAAACCGCCGTCATCGCGGATATGGGAATCACGCGCGCCGATACGGGCTGGATCAACTCCTGGATGTTCTGGGGATTCGCCCTGGGCGGCCTCCTCCACGGGCGGATCGCCGAGCGGATCGGCTACCGGGTGCTCCTTCTCTACGGGGCCGCCGGCATCGGCCTCTTCAACTTCATCGCCAGCCACGCCACGTCCGTAAACGGCCTCCTCGTCCCCTGGGCGCTGGCCGGGTTTTTCGGCGCTGCCCCCTGGCCCCGGGCCTGGGCCTCATCGCCCAGTGGTGGTCCCGTCGCGAGCGGGGCCGGGCCGTCGGTCTGGCCAGCACCGCGGCGGGCCTCGCCATGATCCTCGTCTGGCTGATCGCGCCCTGGGTGGCCGCCGAATACGGCTGGCGCGCGGCCATGCGCTGGCCCCCGCTTCTGGTCTCCCTCATGGGGGTGATGATTTTTTTCGTCGCCCGCGCCCGGCCCGGCCAGGTGGAGCTGCCCGATTACATCGAGTCCGAGGAGGTATCGCGCGACGCCGAGGAGGCCTCGGCCGGCGCCGAAAAGGGATTGGCGGCCTACCTCCACGTCATGAGCAACTGGCGCTTCCTCGCCGCCTGCCACGTCCGGGGCCTGGACGTTCTCGTCCGCTACGGGGTCGTCTCCTGGCCCCCGGTCTACTATGCCCAGGCGGGCGGGTTCGGCCTGAAGGAGATGTCCTTCATCACCCTCGCCTACCCGCTCGGGATCATGCTCGGGCCTTTGACGGGCGGCTACATATCCGACCGCCTCTTCGGGAGCAACCGCTCGCGTGTCATCATGCTCGCCGGCCTCCTGAGCTGCGCCGCCATTTCCGGGATTGCCCTGAGCCCGCCGGACAACATCCCCCTCGCCGCGGGCCTCCTCTGCCTCTCCGGGTTCACCATCAACCTCGCCCCGCTCCCCGCCCTGGCCCTGGATCTGGTCGGCCGCCGCCTCGCCGGAAGCGGGGCCGGCCTCCTCAGCGTTCACGGCTACATCTACGGCGCCCTCCAGGCCTGGCTCTTCGGCTGGCTCTCCATGGCTGTGCCCGGCGGATGGACCTGGGTCTTCGCCGCCATGGCGCCGCCCGCCTCATCAGCGTTGGGGCCATCTGGCGCGTCCGGGCGCGGGCGCGCAGGGAGGGGGAGGGAGGGCGTATTTTCTTTCCGGACCCGGAAAAGAACCCTGCTTTGGAGCCGCCGATTCAAGCTAGAATGTCTCTATTCGAGGAATCCAAATGCGGAATGTCGCTTGATGGAGGACAAGTCATGTCTGACGACGGGAATTTAGTGTTCAGACCGGGAGAGGGCAAAATAGTTCTAGTGCCAGGTCACAAGGTAACGCACAAGGTGACTGGAGCGGACACGGACGGCGCGTATTCACTGCTCGAAGTTGAGCTCGTCGGCGACGGACCGCCGCAACACATACACAAAAACGAGGATGAGGCCTTCTATGTTCTGAAGGGAGAGGTTGAAATTCTGTTGGGAGAGGGCACCGTTATAGCGAAAGCAGGTTCATTCGTGCGCATCCCCAGGGGAATGCGTCACACCTTTGCCCGGGTCGAGCAAAAGCCCGCCAAGTTACTCGCCATATTTACTCCAGCGGGATTTGAGAAGTTATTTGATGATGCGGTTGATCTCGATGTCACGGACACAGAAGCGTACGTTGCCAAAGGCAAAGCCCTGGCCGAGAAATACAACATGGAGATAGTGGGACCGCCGCTGGACGCTTAGATGAAAGGAAAAGTTCGAACGGCATTTTAGAAGTTTCATTCAAAAAAATTTTGGCCAAATTATTTTCAAAATTGTTTTCTGTCTCGGCTGACCCGGCCTGCCTACGATAGTTTTGGCGATTTCTGCGAGAATTTTGAGTTATTGGGTGGAGGGCGGATGCCGCACCCGAGGGCCGGCGCGCGTCCCTCAAAACGCGCCAAGTCGAATGATGGACAACGATAGGGTAGGCTGTGAGGTGCTATGTTGCTCCGCATAAACGATAAATGCCGGAATGCCTGACGGGCCCGGCCGCGCCAAACGATTGAAAGGGAACCCAAAAAGATGAGTGTGCTGAAGCTCGGCCTCCCCAAGGGGAGCCTCCAGGATTCGACCATCGCCCTCTTTGCCAACGCGGGGTATAAGATCCGGGTCCGGAGCCGATCCTACCGGCCGGAGATAGACGATCCGGAGATTGAATGCCTGATGTTCCGCGCCCAGGAGATTGCCCGCTACGTCGAGCGGGGCATACTGGACGTGGGCCTTACCGGCCAGGATTGGATTCTTGAAAACCGGGCCGATGTCGTCGAGGTGGATGATCTGGAATACAGCAAGGCCACGACGGAACCCTACCGGTGGGTCCTGGCGGTCCCCGAGGAGTCGGACGTCCGGACCGTCCAGGATCTGGCCGGAAAGCGCATCGCCACCGAACTGGTCCAGGCAACGAAACAGTACCTCCAGGGGCACGGCGTATCGGCGGAGGTCGAGTATTCCTGGGGGGCCACGGAGATCAAGGCCCCGCTCCTGGTCGATGCCATCGTCGAGGGAACCGAAACGGGCACTTCCCTGCGGGCGAACGGACTCCGGATCGTGGACGTGGTGGCGGAATCCACGACAAAGCTGATCGCCAACCGCGATGCCTGGGCGGACCCCTGGCGGCGCCAGAAAATCGAGGTGCTCGCGATGCTCTTGAAGGGGGCGCTCGAGGCCTCCGGCAAGGTCGGGCTGAAGATGAACGTTCCCAGATCCAAGCTGGACGGCGTAACGGGCCAAATCCCGGCGCTTCACGCCCCCACCGTCTCGAGCCAGATGGATTCGGATTGGGTGGCCATCGAGGTCGTCATCGACAAGCATGCGGTCCGGGATCTGATACCCAAGCTCCGGCAGGCCGGAGCCGAGGGCATCGTCGAGTATCCGTTGAATAAAGTTATCTACTAAAATCCGGGCCGAATTGTTTTCGAAATTGTTTTCTGTATTTTTTGGCTGGCTTGCCGCCGGTGGTTTTGCAACTTCCTATGGGAGTCCTGGAGCCATGGCCGGAGTGTGAAGCAGATCCTTTTTTAGGGAACTCCCAATTTGACATGATCCTCCCGTTTTCGCACAATTTCACTGTCTATTTTCGAACTGCCCGAGAAATCGAACCAAATGCCCACCCCAAACAAACAAGCTGTGGCACGAATATACCTTTCCTTCAGTTATGCCGACTTTAAAAATGCGAGCATTGTCTACAATACCTGCAAAGCAAATCGGATTCCCGGTCCCATTTTTTTTTGATGAAGCCGTCTGGAATGAAGCGAGGAAAAAGGAGATGGCGCCACCAAGGAATTGATTGATAGCGCTCTTCTTCACTCAGCCTTGACAGTTTTTCTGATCGGCCGGAGCACCTACTGCGACATATGGTGTGCATACGCACTACGGAAGAGCATAGAAAACAAAAAAGCCATTTTTGGAATACATTTGCCGAATCAAATTCAACCGGGAAAGACAGAGTGGTTGGCGAATAAGGGGTATCATGTATACGAATGGGAAAGTAGCGGTCTTCGTAGCTGGATAATGAACGCAAGGGAACCTCTATTAACATCTGA
>DNYS01000037.1:5628-7665 GCA_003506735.1 Nitrospinota bacterium | reverse complement strand
GAGGCCATCATCTCGATGGCGCAGCACGCCAGGCCGAACGTCATCGGCCAAAGCGAGCTTTTCCGGGCCCATGCCACCAGGCTGTCGAATTTCGTGGTGATAAAATTATCGCCGAGCTTTCCGTCGATTAAGCCCATTCCAGCGCTCCCTTCCGCCAGGCATAAAAATAGCCGACGAGTAGAATCGCGATGAACAGCATCATTTCCACAAACCCGAAGAGACCCAAGGCATCGTATTTCACCGCCCAGGGAAAAAGGAACATGGCCTCTACATCGAAGAGGAGAAACAAAATACCGAGGAGATAAAAACGGATCGAAAACCGCTCGTGAGCCTCCATGAGCGGGGGCATTCCGCACTCGTAGGGAGCCAGCTTTTCGGGATTGGGCTTGTGCGGCCGGATGATGAAGGCGGCCAGCAGAGTCCCGCCGGCGAAGCCGAGAGCCACAAGCAAGAAGATGAATAACGGAACGTATCCGTTAATCACGCTGTAATCGCCAAAAAACGCAGCTAAGAACTCCTGCAAACCGTACCTCACTCAGGCTCGAACATTGGTATGCGGGCTCCGGAATTTTTTATGCGTCTACCCGTAAATACCCGGCTGATTATGAATACGCCACGAGGGCGAAAATGGTCTAAGCTTTTGTATATCTTCTTCATTCCACGAATTGTGACTATACCACGGGAAATGGACAAATCAAAGCCCAACCGCCCCGGCCGCCTAGTTCAAAAGGAGGCTCGAGTGCCGGGCGAGTTCCATCACCACGCCCGGGAACAACCCCAGATTCAGGGTGGCGATAACCGCCAAAAACAAGGCGAAAAAAGCGTATGGCCCCGCCCAGTCCGCCGCCCCCGGACCGGGGTGCTCCTCCCCGCCGGCGGCGGGCTCATTCATGTACATCAACACCACCAAGCGGAGATAGTAATACACCGATACCACGCTGTTCAGGACCGCCACCACAACCAGCCATACATGGCCCGTCTCGATCGCCGCGCTGAAAATGTAAAACTTTGCGACAAATCCGCCCGTGGGAGGCAGGCCGGCCAACGAAACCATGAAAATCGCCATCGCGGCGGCCAGAACCGGTCGGGTGAATCCCATCCCGGCGTAATCCTCAATCTCGGTCCGCTCTCCGCCGCCCGCTCCCGCCACGGTCACCACGCAAAACGCACCCAAGTTCATGAACGCATAGACGAGCAGATAGTACAGAAATCCGCCCGTGGCCAGGGTCCCGCCCTCGCTGGCAGATACCAGGGCGACCAGGATGTATCCCGAATGGGCGATGCTGGAGTAGGCCAACATTCGTTTTATGTTCGATTGCCAGATGGCCACCACGTTGCCCACCGTCATCGTTATGGCCGCGATGATCCAAAGGACCGTGACGAAATTCGGGCCCGAAAAATCCGAAACCGTCAGCACAATCCGGAAAAACGCCGCGAATGCGGCCGCCTTCGGCCCCACCGACATGAACGCCGTCACCGCCGTGGGCGAGCCCTCATAGACGTCCGGCGTCCACATGTTGAACGGAACCGCCGCCACCTTGAAGCCCAGGCCAACGACGAGGAACCCGATACCCAACAGGAACGCCGAATTCCGCGATACGGGGTTGGCGCGCAAATGCACCGCGATCTCAGCCAGGTCCACCGATCCCGCCGCGCCGTAAATCATGGCCATCCCGAACAGGAGGAATCCCGAGGCGAACGACCCGAGGATGAAATATTTCAGCGCAGCCTCGTTCCCCTTCAAATCGAACCGGAGATAGCCGGCCAGCACATAGAGCGAGATCGAGAGAATTTCCAGGCCGATGAAGATCATCAGCATATTCCGCGTCCCCGCCATGAGCATCATCCCCGAACTGGCGAAAAGGATGAGCGCGAAATACTCGCCCGCCGGAGCCTCATCGAGGCTCATTTGAGCGCCGGCGACCAGGACCGATAGAAAACTCGCCAAAAGAATCAGGATAAAAACAAAGGCCGTGAATCTGTCGAATACATACATGCCCCCGAACGAGACGGCCCCGCCCGAGGGGCCGGCCATGG
>DNYS01000037.1:0-5466 GCA_003506735.1 Nitrospinota bacterium | reverse complement strand
GTCCGGTCCCGCGAGCGGAAAAACGTATCCCAGAGCAAAACCGCAACGGCCCCGACCACCACTATCAGCAGCGGCGACAACTCAAGCCAATGAATCGTGGGAATGACGAAGTCGGCGGCCTGTTTCATTGCTTGGGCCCCTGGATGCGCCGGGAGGCCAGGCGCGGCGCTGGCGCCTTCACGCTAAGCACCCGCCGGTTGACCTGGCGGAGCCACTTCTGGGCGGAGGGCTCGATTGTTTTCAGGATGGGCCTGGGATAAAGACCCAGCCCGAACATCAACGCCACGAGGGGAACCAGGACACACCACTCGCGCGCGCTCAGGTCACGAAGCCCGAGATTGGCCGCCGAGGGATTTCCGTTAAACAAAACACGCTGGAGCATCCAGAGCATATAGACCGCCGCCAGCACAACGCCCGAGGCCGCCACTATCGTGAAGACCGGGTGCGGGCCGAAGGCCCCCGCCAGGATCGTGAACTCGCCGACAAATCCGTTCAGGCCGGGAAGGCCGATGCTGCTCAGGGCGGCGATCACGAAAAAGACGGAAAAGACCGGCATCACCCGGGCGATACCGCCGAAGTCCGCAATCATCCGGGTATGCCTTCGGCTGTAAATCATTCCGACGATCAGGAACAGCGCCCCGGTGCTTACCCCGTGGTTCACCATCTGGATGACACTGCCCGTGGCGCCCAGGAGGGTGAAGCTGAAGAGCCCGAGAACGACAAAGCCCAGGTGGCTCACCGACGAGTAGGCCACCAGCTTTTTCATGTCGTCTTGCACCATCGCGACGAGCGCACCGTAGACGATCCCGATAACGGCCAGGACCATGATCGCCGGAGCGAACTCGCGCGCCGCCTCCGGGAACAGGGGCATGGCCAGCCGCATGAGGCCGTAGGTGCCCATCTTCAGGAGCACGCCCGCCAGAATCACGCTCCCCGCCGTGGGGGCCTCGACGTGGGCGTCGGGCAGCCAGGTATGGAACGGGAAAACCGGAACCTTGATCGCGAACGACAGGGCAAAGGCGGCGAAGAGCCAGCCCTGGAGCGCATGATCGACCGGATCGCTCAGGTGGGTCAGGATGTCGAACGTCTTCGCGCCGGTCGCGAAATAAAGCCACAGAATCGCCACCAGCATGAGCACGCTGCCCGCCATCGTGTAGAGAAAAAATTTCACCGCCGCGTAGATGCGCCGGGCTCCACCCCATACACCGATGATCAGGTACATCGGAATGAGCATCCCCTCCCAGAAGACATAGAAGAGGAAAAAATCCAGCGCCACGAACACGCCGAGCATACCGGTCTCGAGAAACAGGATTGACATGTAATAGAGGCGAACGCGCCGATCCACGTCCTGCCAGGAGAACAAAACGGCGATCGGCGTCAGAAACGTCGTCAGGAGAACCAAGGGAAGGCTGATGCCGTCCAGCCCCACGTGGTAGGAAATCCCGAACTGGGGAATCCATGCCGCCTTCTCGGTGAACTGCATTTCGGCATTCTCGCGGAATCCGGCATATATCCAGGCGGAAATCGCGAACGCCGCCAGGACGAACGCCATCGAAATGAGGCGCACCCGCCGCCTTCCCTCCTCGCTGGCATCGTTCACGAAGACCAGGGCAAGCCCTCCCGCCAGCGGGAGGAAAATCATCCACGTAATCAGGGGAAAATCGCTCAAACGCTTCTTCCTTTCCCGGCTACTTCGCGCCCGCGGTGAGGTAGAGAATAATCGCCAGCGCTCCGGCGAGCATCACCGCCGCGTAGCTTTTTACGTAACCCGTCTGAAGCCGGCGGACGGCCGAGCCGGCCATGCCGACAAATCCGCCCGCGCCGTTCACCGAGGCATCCAACAGGCCATCGTCGAAATTCCGCCAGAGGCGCACGGAAAGCCGCCGGATGGGCTGAACGATTCGCGCATCGTAAATCTCGTCGATGTAGTATTTGTTGAACACCAGGCGATAGAGGCCCGGCCAGCGTTCGGCGTAGGCGCTGGCGCCGGCGCCGGCCGAGTTCATGACGAAAAGGCTGTAGGCCAGATACCACCCCAAAATGGCGATGGCGAGCGAGAACAGCATCATCGCCAGCTCAAAGATCACCTCGTGATGCGCCTCTGCGCCTCCGCCGAAAACGGGTGCGAGGAAATCGCCGAAAATGTTCGCCCCCGCGATGATGGGAATTCCGACCCAGCCGCCCGCGATGGAAAGAAACGCCAGCACCATGAGCGGCCCGGTCATGGTGCCGGGAGATTCATGCAGTTTTTGTTGATCCTCGATCGATAGGGTGCATCGTCCGTAGAAGGTCTTGAATATCAGCCGGAAAATATAGAACGCCGTCATAAGCGCGCCGGCCGCGCCGGCCAGCCAAAACCCGATCCCTCCCCGCGAGGAGGTCATCGCCGAATACAAAATGGCGTCCTTGCTGAAGAATCCCGCCAGCGGAAACACCCCGGCGATGGCGAACGCGGCGATGGTGCAGGTCCAGCACGTCACCGGAAGCGCCGCGCGCAGGCCGCCCATCCGGTTCATGTTCTGCTCGCCGCCCACCGCGTGGATGACGCTCCCCGCGCCCATGAAGAGAAGCGCCTTGAAAAAGGCGTGGGTCATCAGGTGAAAGATGGCGGCCGTATAGGCGCCCAGCCCGCAGGCCATGACCATGTACCCGAGCTGGCTCACCGTGCTGTAGGCGAGCACGCGCTTGATGTCGGTCTGCACCATCGCGATCGAGGCCGCCACCAGGAGGGTGAGCGCCCCGACCACCGCCACGACGTTCATCGCCAGCGGCGAGAGTTCGAAAAGAAAATAGGTCCGCGCCAGCAGGTAAACCCCCGCCGTGACCATGGTCGCGGCGTGGATGAGCGCGCTGACGGGGCTGGGCCCCTCCATCGCATCGGGCAGCCAGATATAGAGCGGGATCTGCGCGCTCTTGCCCGTCGCCCCCGCAAAGAGGAGCAGGCCTATCGCGGCCGCCACGCCGCTCCCGGCCGTCAGCTTGGCCGCCGCGGCGGCCTGGATTTGGGTAAAGTCGAGCGTTCCGAAGATTCCGATGACGATGAACATCGCGATCAGGAAACAAAAATCGCCCACCCGGTTGACGATGAAGGCCTTCTTGCCCGCCTCGGAGGCGGCGGGCCGCTCGAACCAGAAACCGATCAAAAGATAGCTGCAAAGCCCCACGCCCTCCCAGCCGACGAACAACACGAGGAAGTTCGAGCCCAGGACCAGCGTGAGCATGAAAAATACGAACAGGTTCAGGTAGATGAAATACCGGACCGCGCTCCGGTCGCCGTGCATGTATCCCATCGAATACACGTGGATGAGCGTGCCCACGCCAGTCACGACGAGCGTCATGAGCGAGGAGAGCGGATCGAGCATGAACCCGGCGCCGACCCGGAACGTCCCGATCGAGATCCAATCGAAGAGATCGATCCGGATCGCCCGGGCGTCCGCAGGAAGGCCCAGGAGCAGGAAAAAACCGATCAACGCGGCCGCGAACGCCAGCCCCATAACGGAAACCGCCACCCAACCGGCGAATTTCTCCCCCCGTCGCCAGCCGAAGATCAGGTTTACCAGGACTCCCGCGGCCGGGAGCAGCAATATGAATAAGGTCGGATTCATCATCAAAGTTTCAATAAGTTCAATTCGTCAACGTCGGTGGACTCGCGGTTCCGGTAAATCAATATCAGGATGGCGAGCCCGACCGCCGCTTCGGCCGCCGCCACGCCCATCACGAAAAACACGATGAGCTGGCCATCCATCGAATTCAGAAATTTGGCATAAGTGACGAAAGCGAGATTCCCGGCGTTCAGCATGATCTCGATCGACATCACGACCACGATGGCGTTCCGCCGCACCACGACGCCCACGACGCCGATGACGAACAAAAGCGCGCTGATGGCCAAGTAATGTTCCAGAGGAGCCACGCCTGCCCTTTCTTCGGGATCAACCCGCTCTGCGGCGAGCCAGAACCACCGCGCCGATAACGCCCACGAAAAGCAATACCCCCATCGCCTGGAAGGGCAGGAGGTAGTCGGTAAGCAGGATTTTTCCGATGAGCTGGGTATTGCCGATCTCGCTCACGCGCTCGGCCGAATATTGACCCTTCGCACCAGTCAGGGGCGAACCCGAATAAATCACCTTGAGCAGCAAGCCGAATATCCCCACCCCGGCCATGGCTCCGAAAAACTTTTGAACCGGCAGCCGCAGGGGAATCCGCTCGTCGCGCCGAAGGTCGAGAAGCATGACCACGAACAGGAAGAGCACCATGATGGCACCGGCGTAAACGACCACCTGGACCACCGCGATAAATTCCGCGCCCAGCGACAAGTAGAGCCCGGCCAACCCGAGAAACGCCGCGACCAGGCTGAGCACGCAGTAGAGCGGGTTCGGCAGCGCCACCACCCCGGCCGCGCCCGCGACCGTAACCGCCGCCGTGAGATAAAATAAAAATGAACCCACTAGCCTTTCCTCTCCCGCCGGCGCCTAGACATAGGTGAGCAGTTTCCGCTCGTCGTACCGGGTCTGGAGCTCCGGAATCTCGTCCGGGCGCTTCACCAGCAGATCGCCTTTTTCATAAAGGAACTTGCTCCGGTCATCCGCGCAGAATTCGTACTCGCTGCCCAATACGATGGCGCCCACCGGGCACGCCTCCTCGCAATAGCCGCAAAAAATGCACCGCAGCTCGTTGATCTCATACACCGAGGCGTAGCGCTCGCCTTTCGACACGGGCCGGGACGCCTCGTTTTCCTCCGATTCGACGAAAATGCAATCCACCGGGCAGGCCGCCGCACAGAGCTTGCAGCCCACGCAGCGCTCAAGCCCGTCCTCCCACAAAAGCAGTTTGTGCAGGCCCCGATAGCCAGGCGGAAGCTCCTCTTTCTCTTCGGGATATTGCACCGTCTCCCGGTTTTTGAACGAGTGCTTGATCGTCACCCACAGCCCGCGAAACACCTCGCCCAGCATGTCATCTCCCCGCCCGGCCGCATCTCAAAGGGGGTCCCCCTCCGGCGGCTCAGGAATCCATAAAAACGATCACGCCCGCCGTCACCACCACGTTCAGAATCGAGAGCGGAAGGAGCACCTTCCAACCGAACGCCATGAGCTGATCGTAGCGCAGGCGCGGCGTCGAAGCCCGCAGCCACATGAAAAAAAACATGAACGCGAAAATCTTGATCAGGAACCACACCACCGGAGGAAGGATGGGCCCCCGCCATCCGCCCAGAAAAAACGTCGCCGCCACCGCCGAGAGCGTGATCATGTTGCAATACTCGGCCAGAAAATAGACCGCGAAGTTCATGCTGCTGTACTCGGTGTGAAAACCGCCCGTCAGCTCGCTCTCGGCCTCGGCCAGGTCGAACGGCGCCCGGTTGGTTTCGGCGATCATGCAAACCACGAACAGGAGAAACCCGAGCGGCTGAAGCACGATATAGGGCATCCCCGCCTGGCCCGCGACGATATCCTTCAGGCTCAGCGACCCCTG
>DNYS01000179.1:12607-21513 GCA_003506735.1 Nitrospinota bacterium | reverse complement strand
TGGGCGGGGATGGCGGCGACCTGGACGCCTTGTTTGAAGAGGAGTTGGGAGTGTCCCCCCCGGCGGCGGAAGCTCCAGAAGCGGATGCTTCTTTGGCGGAAGTCGGGGCGGAGCCGGCTGAAGAAGCGGAAGCGGTCACCTCCGGGGTGGATTTGTTTCTCGAATCAGTCGTTTTCGAGGAAGAGGAAGACGGCCCGGCGGAGGTTTCCCCGTCCTTGCCCGAGGGGGCGGCGGGAGAAGAGCCTGGACAAGAGCCTGTGGAGACGTCCGGACCACCGGCTGCGGCGGGTGTCTCTGAAGCGGCCGGAGATGCCCAAAACGGGGCGCCGGATGCTCGGACGGCGAATCCCGCCGAGGAGATGTTGCGGGGTATTATCGAAATATATGTTCTGGAAGAAAATTTTGCCCTGGCGCTGGACGTATGCCAGAAGGCGGAGGTGGCGGACCCGGATTCGGTCTGGCTGGGTTTGCAAATCCAGGAGCTCGAAGCCCGAATCTCCGAAAGCGGGGAAGGAGACTTGCTCCGGCCCTCCGATGGAGTTATGGAAGAAGCGGTGTCATCCTCTCCGATGCATTCCAGCGAGGTCGTGAAATCCCTGGAGGGATGGCTCAAGACGATTGAGCGGCGGAAGGCCCGTCTGTCCGCGTCTCCGCAGGGGGAGGCCCCGGACGAGTCGGTTTGATCGGTGGCTCAACCCGTCCTTGTTTTATTGGCCCGCGCCCGGCCGGCCGGATCTGTTCTCGGCAGCTAGCGCTTTTATTCATTGACAAAATTATCTCCTGCAGAAAGTGCAATCGGTATGTCCCCAGGTTTGAAATCGGATGGGGAAAGTGCGGGGCCATCCGGCATTTTGAACGGATCGGCCCTGGACGAGCTTTGCGTCAACACCATCCGCACGCTTTCGATGGATGCGGTCCAGAAGGCGAATTCCGGACATCCGGGCGCCCCGATGGCGCTGGCGCCCGCGGCCTATGTCCTTTTCTCCAGGGTCATGCGCTTCAACCCCCGCAACCCCGACTGGTTCGACCGGGACCGCTTCGTGCTCTCGTGCGGCCATGCCTCCATGCTTCTCTACGCGGCGCTCCATTTGAGCGGCTACGGCCTTTCTCTCGATGACCTCGTTCAATTTCGCCAGTGGGGGAGCAAGACGCCCGGCCACCCCGAGTACGGCCTGACGCCCGGGGTGGAGACAACGACCGGTCCCCTGGGACAGGGCCTGATGAACGCGGTGGGAATGGCCATCGCCGAGGCCCACCTCGCCGCCGTCTTTAACCGCGAGGGTCACGAAGTGGTGGATCACCACACCTATGTTTTCGCCAGCGACGGCGACCTCATGGAGGGCGCTTCCCACGAGGCCGCCTCGCTTGCCGGCCACCTCGGCCTCGGGAAGCTCATCGTCCTGTTCGACGACAACCACATCACCATCGAGGGCTCGACGGATTTGGCCTGCTCGGACGATGTAGCGAAAAGGTTTGAAAGCTACGGATGGCATGTCCAGGACATCGGCGACCGGGCGAACGATCTGGACGCCCTGGAGTCCTCCTTCATTCAGGCCCGCGAGGAGGGTGGACGCCCCTCCCTCGTCATCGTTCGCTCCCATATCGGGTTCGGATCCCCGAAATTTCAGGACACGGCCTTCGCCCACGGCGCTCCGCTGGGCGAGGAGGAGATTGCGCGAGCGAAAAAAAGTTACGGCTGGCCCGAGAACGAAAAATTTCTGGTCCCCGAGGAAGTTTCCGCCCACATGGGCCAGGCGGTGGATCGCGGGATGAAAGCCGAGGCGGCCTGGAACGATCGGATCGCGGCCCACCGGGCCGCCCATCCGGACCTGGCACGGCAGTTTGACGCCGCCCTGGATGGAGAACCGCCCCTCGGATGGGATGTGGATATTCCGGTATTCGCTCCCGGGGGCGGCGCGCTGGCGTCGCGGGCGGCCTCGGGAAAAGTGCTCAATAGTATCGCGGGCCGCATCCCCTGGCTTCAGGGCGGCAGCGCCGACCTGGCGGGATCGAACAACTCCCTGATCGGCGATTCCAGCGATTTCAAAAAGGGGCATTTCGAGGGCCGGAACATGCACTGGGGCATCCGGGAACATGCGATGTGCGCCTCCTCCTCGGGGATGGCCCTCCACGGCGGGGTGCGCCCGTATGTGGCAACGTTTTTCGTGTTCACCGACTATGCCCGGCCCGCCATCCGGCTGGCCGCTTTGATGGGGCTCCCGGTCATCTATTTGATGACCCACGATTCCATCGGCCTGGGCCAGGACGGCCCGACCCACCAGCCCATCGAACACCTGGCGGCCCTGCGCGTGATGCCCAACCTCTCGCTCATTCGCCCAGGAGATGCAAACGAGGTGGCGTTTGCCTGGCGGGCGGCCATCGAGCGCCGGGACGGCCCGACCATGCTCGTCCTGACGCGGCAGGGGCTTCCGGTCTTCGACCAGGATAAATTGGGCGGCGCCGAAGGCGTACGGAAAGGCGCCTATGTTCTTTCGAAAGAGGGGGGAGCGGCCCCGGATGTCATTCTGATCGGGACCGGATCGGAAGTGTCGTTGTGCCTGGAGGCGAAAGAGGCGCTCGCGGCCGATGGGGTGGATGCCCGGGTGGTCAGCATGCCGAGCTGGGACCTATTCAGGGCGCAGTCCCAAAGCTACCGCGATGAGGTGTTGCCGCCCGGCTCGAAGGCCCGCCTGGCCGTGGAGGCCGGCGCGGCCCAGGGATGGCTCGAGTGGGTGGGAGAGACGGGCGATATCCTTGCGATGCCCGGATTCGGCGCGAGCGCTCCCGCCGAAGTCAATTTCGAGAAGTTCGGCTTCACGGCCGAGAACATCGCCGCCCGCGCAAAAAAATTGGCCGGAAAATAAGCGCGCGCGGCTTCATCCGGCCCGGCCGCGGCGGATGGCCCATCATCGAATGGCCGGGCCGCTGGAATCCGCCCCAGATAGGGTTCAGGGCCTCTTGCCTTATTCTCATTAAAAGCAAATAGTTAGGGTATACTGGATTTGGCCGCGGGGTTCGGCGGCCGGCGCCGGGTTCCCTCCGCCGGGTTTCCTCCGCCGAGATGGCCCGCCCTTCCAGGAGCCGTTGGAATTGCAAACGCATGCAACCTCGAAGACACCGGCCCAGGCTGCCCGGAAATCCGGCGCGGCTCCGGAAGTCCATCCGGACATGGTCCGCTTGGCCGGTGTCTGGAAGCGCTACGACGACGGCCGCTTCGTCCTCCAGGAAATCGATCTCCACGTCCAACGGGGTGAATTCGTCTTTATCACAGGTCCGAGCGGCGCCGGAAAAACCACGCTGCTTTCCCTTCTCTATGGCGCCGAGGTCTCGGACCGCGGCCAGGTCTTCATTGCGGGCCGCAACATTACCCGTCTCCGCCGGAAGGAGCTTTCCCATCTCCGCCGGGGGATCGGTGTCGTGTTCCAGGATTTCAAGCTCCTCCCCCGGCGGACGGTTTTCGAGAATATCGCCTTTTGCCAGCGGGCCATCGGCGTACCGGCGCGCGAGGCGAGCCGCCGGGTGTACGCCGTTCTCAAGCTGGTGAAGCTGGCCGAAAAGCGCGACCTTCTGCCGCGTTTTCTCTCGGGCGGCGAGCAGCAGCGGGTCGCCATCGCGCGGGCCTTGGTGAACCGCCCCCCCCTCCTCATCGCCGACGAGCCGACGGGCAATCTGGACCCGGAGATGGCGCGGGAAGTCATGGATATCTTCGCCTCCGTCAACCGGATGGCAACGACGGTGGTGGTGGCCACGCACGACCGTTCGGTCATCGAGTATATCGCCTCCCGGACCATTCGCCTCGAATTCGGCCAGGTCGTTCGAGGCTGATCCGTGAGACGCTGGTCCCAGTCGTTTCCCTATTTTTTCAAGGAAGCCCTTCTCCACATGCGGGAGAGCCGGGCCGTAGCGGCCCTCACTGTCCTGACGACGACCATCGGCCTCATTTTTTTGGGTGCCCTGTGGATCGTCCATGTCAACGTCGCTCATCTCACCGAAAATTGGCGCGAGCGGTTCCAGATAGAGGTCTATTTCAAGGACAGCGCCACCTCCGCTCAAAAAGAAGCGGTCCGGAAGGTGATTCTCCGCTCCAAGGCGGTTGAGCGCATCGCCGAGCGATCCGCCGTTCAGGCGCTGGAGAGTTTCCGGAACCAGCTGAGGCCGGACGCCGACGTTCTGAATGGCCTAGGCCTGTCGATCCTCCCGTTTTCGTACCGCGTGATTCTCCGCTCCGGATGGCGGACCGTGGCGAATATCGAATCGCTCACGGCCCAGGTTCGCGTAATGGCCGGCGTGGAGCGCCTGCGGAACGACCTCGTCTGGCTGAGGAGGCTCGATGGCGTGATTCATCTGCTTCGCCTCGCCGTGTGGACGGTTTCGGTCCTCCTCGGGCTGGGCGTTCTTTTCATCATCGCCAATACCATCCGGATGACCCTTTATGCGCGGAGGGACGACATCGCCGTCATGCATATCGTGGGGGCGACCGATGGCTTCATCAGGACCCCTTTCATGACGGAAGGGGTGCTCTGCGGCTTGTTCGGGGGCGTATTCGCCTATCTGGCGCTGCTCTTGGTGTATCACGCCTTCTTCTTGCCGATGCTGTCGACCTACACGGATGGAAGCCTCCTGATTCAGCCCGTGGGTTGGCCGCTGAGCCTGTTGCTCGTGGGGACGGGAGCGGGGCTGGGTTTGGCGGGAAGCGCGATAACGGTCAGTCATTATCTTCGCAGGCAAAGGGAATAGAATGATCGGGGAGAGCCCTGAAACTCTCGTCGGAGCGCCGCGCCGCGGGCCGGCCCTTTTCGCCGGCCTCGCACTCGTCGTTTGGTCCGCCACCGGGGGAGGATTTTCAGGACCGGCGAAGGCCGAAGGGGCGGCCGGAAAAAAGTCCGGCGCACCGGCCGAATCGCGCGATCTCGCAGTGCTGAATCACGAAATTCAAGGGGATGAAGAGCGGCTAGGCCGAATCGAGGCCCGGCTGGCTCTCGAGCGCGACCGCGAGGCCAAGGGCCGCCTTCGGACCGAATCCCTCCTCTCCCAGCTGGACCGGTATTCGGCCCGGCTGGCGGTCGAGGATCAGCGCCTGAGGCTCCTCGATCGAAAACTCGTCCGCTCGAAAATACGCCATCGAATGACCCTTGGAAAATTCAGGAAACTCCGCCGGGAGCAGGAGGGGAGGAGGCAAAATCTCCGCGTCAGGCTCCGCTCTCTCTACATGGGCGGAAGCGCCGGAAACGTTCGCCTCATCGTGATGTCGCGCTCGTTGTGGGACCTGATCGACCGGTGGTCGCTGGTGGCCCGGCTGGTCCGGCACGATAAAAAGCTGATTCGCCGGTACCGCGAGGCGGAGGAGGTCCTCCGGCGGCTGGAGGCCCGGGCGGCGGCGGAAGTGAACCGCCGAAAGAGAATCAAAAACAAACAGGCCCTGACAAAAAGGCGGGTGGCGCGGTTCTATGCGCGCCGGTATCGGCGGTTGAGGCGCCTGGAAAAGAACAAGGCTCGCCGCCGGCGGCTCATGCGGGAGCTCGAAAACGACCGGGACGACATGCGCGATGCAATCGTCTCCTTGATGAAGACCAGAAATTCGCGAATAGACCGGGACGCCGCATTGTTTGATAAAATGCAGGGCCGCCTCCCCTGGCCGGTGACGGGCCGGGTCCTCCTCGCGGGGCGAACGAGGGGGAGCCGTGGAATCCGGATCCGTGCCTCATTGGGAAGCCTGGTAAAATCGGTGGCCCCGGGCGAGGTCGTTTACTCGGACTGGGTCCGGGGGTATGGTCGGATGGTGATTCTTCGCCACGGCGAAGGGATTTATACCGTCTACGGCGGCGCCGGCAAGGTGCTTGTCCGGCGAGGGGAAAAGGTGGGTCCGGGGCAGGCCATTGCGCGCGTCGGGACAACGGGTGTCCTGGGCGACCCGGCCCTTTATTTCGAAATTCGGCGAGGATCGATACCTTTGGAGCCAATGCGGTGGCTTTCGCCACGTCCTTGAAACCACAGGTTGGCTGCGGGCCGCATTTTTGGGAGTAAGGATAATGACAAATAAGCGTCGGTTGGGTGGTTGGCTGCTCTGGTTGGCGGCGGCGGGAGGGCTGGCCGTCGGAATGGCCGTTGGACCCTTGGGAAATTTGGCCGCGCGGGAGAACACTACCTATCCGGAGTTGCGGACGTTCACCGAAATTCTTCATCTGGTCGAGTCCAACTACGTCAACAAGGTGGAGGGCAAGAAGCTCATCCGGGGAGCCATCCGGGGATTGCTCCGCACCCTCGATCCGCATACGAGCTACATGTCTCCCGAATTCTACAAAGAGATGCGGGTCGAGACATCGGGCCGCTTCGTGGGCCTTGGCATCGAGATCACCATTCGGGGCGGCATCCTGACGGTGGTCACGCCCATCGAGGACACCCCCGCCTTCCGGGTGGGCATCAAAGCGGGCGACCAAATCATCGAAATCGAGGGGAAAAGCACCAAGGAGATGAACCTGCAAGGCGCCGTTCGCCTGCTTCGCGGGAGGCCGAACACCAAGGTGACGATCACTGTCTTTCGAAAAGGAGCCCCGAAGCCCCTCAAATTCACCATCACGCGCGAGGTTGTCCGCATCAAGAGCGTTCGGACGCGAAAGCTCCGCGGCGGCATCGGCTATGTCCGCATCCGGAGCTTCCAGTCCTCGACGGGCGCCGAGGTGAAGAAGGCCGTCAGGAAATTCCATGAGGAGGATGTCAACGGCCTCGTTCTGGATTTGCGGAACAATCCGGGCGGGCTGCTCTCCCAGGCGGTTTCGGTCTCCAACCTTTTTCTCAAGCCGGGCCAGCTCATCGTCTATACCAAGGGCCGGATTCCGGTTCAGCAGAACCGCTACACCTCAACCGAGCAAGATGCACATTACAATATGCCCCTCGTCGTTCTCGTTAACCCCGGAAGCGCCAGCGCCTCGGAGATCGTGGCCGGTGCACTTCAGGACCTGAAACGGGGCACCATCATGGGTGAGAAGACTTTCGGAAAAGGGTCCGTCCAGACCATCGTCCCCCTGACGGACGGCTCGGGCCTGCGCTTGACGACGGCCCTCTACTACACGCCCAGGGGCCGGCTGATTCAGGGAAAGGGAATCGATCCCGATGTCGTCGTGGCCACCCCCCGTGCGCTCTCCCGCCAGCGCCGCATCATCCGGGAGAAGGACCTTCCCCGTCACCTGCCGAGCGAGGACGAGAGAAAGGGAATCAAGTCCGGAAAGCCATCGTTGAAGGCCCCGGGCATCCTTGCCGGGCCGCGCGCGAGCCGAAAGAATGTGAAGGATGTCCAGCTGGAGCGGGCGATCGAATATCTACTCAAGGGGAACCGGGCCGGGAAGAGCCAAGAATCGGGCGCATAAAAGTCCGGGATCGCATTCGGGCCCCGGCGCCGGGGGGGGATGAGCCGGGCGATATTACCCGGATTCTCGGCCCTGCCCGCCGTGCGGCCCGTTTCAGCCCATGGGATTGGCCCATCGAAGGAGCCCCGGCTCCTCTATCAGTGCCCGCCTCTTGCCCGCTGCCCGTATCCTCCTCACTGGAGGCAGGGCGCGGACTCTCCCCTGTGGGGCCCTGGAACCAGGATTGGCCGGTAAAATCCGGGGCAGGATTGCCGCCCGGAGGACGGTGGCCAAAATTTCCGTGCATATTCGGGATGGCAGCGAAATTCAGGCGGCTAAATTTTTTGGCTGAACATGTGATGAAGGCCAGACGTATGTTGAAGGCCAAATGTAGGGTGAAGGAAGGCCGAAGGCTGAGCGGGAGGCGGCGGAGTTGCACGTTTTAGGAATCGAGTCGAGTTGCGATGAGACGGCCGCCGCCGTCCTCTTTTTTCCGGGCGGGAATGACGCGCCGCCCCGCGTTCTCTCCAACGTCGTCGCCTCCCAGGAGGATATTCACAGCCGCTTCGGAGGGGTAGTGCCCGAACTGGCTTCCAGGAGGCATCTGGAGATGATCGATCCGGTGATCCGCGCCGCGTTGGAGGATGGCGGAGTGGGGCTCGCCGACATCGATGGCGTGGCGGTCACGCGGGGGCCCGGCTTGGTGGTGGCGCTTCTGGTCGGGCTATCGGCGGCAAAGGCCCTCTCATGGGGCAGGGGGCTCCCCTTGGTCGGGGTCCACCATCTGGATGGCCATATTCATTCCCTCTGGCTGGACAACCCTCCTCCCGGGCAGGGGGGAGAAGCCGCGTCCGGGGCCATGGGCGGACCTCCCCCGGCTCCCTATCTGGCGTTTGTCGCCTCGGGCGGGCATACGGATCTGTTTCGCGCCGAGGGCGGCGGAAGCGTCCGGCATCTGGGCGGGACGCTGGACGATGCTGTCGGAGAGGCCTTCGACAAGGTGGCGGCTACGATGGGCCTGGGCTATCCGGGAGGGGCCACCATTGACCGCCTGCACCGGGAGTTCCGCGAAGAGATGGGAAGCGAGGCGGAACCGCTGAAATTGCCGAGGCCGTTTCTTGAGGATCGACCTTATCAATTTAGCTTCAGTGGATTGAAAACGGCTGTGTTATACTATTTGAAGGATAATGGGTATTACCGGAGCGACCCTGAGCTTCCCCCCTGGGCGCGCCCTCAGGAAATCCCGCCCGAGGTGGTGAAATCGGTGGCAGCCGGGTTCCAGGAGGCGGCGGTGGAGGTCCTGGTGGAAAAGGTAGACGGCGCCGCCCGCGCCGAGGGGCTGGGGACGGTATCGTTGAGCGGCGGGGTGGCGAGCAACAGCCTGCTGAGGGACCGCCTGAAGGAGCGCGCGGCCGAATCCGGCTGGTCGCTGCACCTGCCCGCGAGGCGGTATTGCACCGATAACGCCGCGATGATCGCCTGCGCGGGAGGCTATTCGCTCCTCCGGAATGGGGCCGGCGCCTTTCGGGATTTCCTGGAGATGGACGCTGACCCGGCGTGGGA
>DNYS01000179.1:10057-12506 GCA_003506735.1 Nitrospinota bacterium | reverse complement strand
CTGAAATGGTGTTGGAGGACGTTCCCCCCGCGCCGCGCGGATACGATTCGCCGCTCGAAATCGGGGGGGTGCGCTTGAGCGGTCGCCTCGTGATGGCGCCCATGGCCGGCTACACCAATCTGCCCTTCCGCCGCCTGGTATCGGGCCAAGGGGCGGCCATGGTTTGCACCGAGATGGTGAGCAGCCAGGCCCTCGTCCGGCGGCATGAAAAAACATATGCCATCATGAAGAGCGAAGCCGCCGAGAAGCCGGTCTCGATCCAGTTGTTCGGGGCCGATCCCGTCCAAATGGGCGAGGCGGCGGCGATGGTCGAGGAGGCCGGGGCGGATATCATCGATCTCAACTGCGGGTGTCCGGTCAAGAAAATCACGAAAAATCAGGCCGGCTCTGCCTTGCTCTGCAACCCCGATCGCGCGGGCGAGGTGGTCGCCTCGATGGTCCGCTCGGTCCGCAAGCCGGTGACCGTCAAGATGCGCACGGGCTGGGACACCGTCGGGAAAAATGATGCCGAGCGCTTCGCGCGCACGGTCGAGGACGCCGGCGCCGCCGCCATCACGGTTCATGGCCGGACTCGCCAGGCCTTCTTCTCGGGCGGGGTGGATATGGAGACGATTGCCCTCGTCAAGCGCGCGGTCTCGGTTCCGGTGCTGGGAAACGGGAGCATCCTCACGCCCGGTGACGCCATCCGCATGATCGAGGCAACGGGCGTGGACGGCCTCATGATCGGGCGCGGAGCCATCGGCAATCCCTGGATATTTTCCAGGCTCACCCAATGGATAAGAACGGGCGAGCTCCCGCCGCCCCCGTCCATGCGCGAGCGATTGGAAATGACGCTGCGCCATTTGCGCGGCTTGGTCGAGCTTCTGGGCGAGCGGCAGGCCGTGCTCAACGGCCGAAAGCATCTGGCGGCCTATACCAAGGGAATCTCCGGAAGCGCCGCCTTCCGGGAGGCGGTCAACCGCCTCGAGGCCATCGAGGCCGTCATGTCGGCGACGGCCCGGTTTTTTGAGGGCGCCATGGAGGAGCGAGGCCTGAAAACCCCTGGCCGCTCCGGCGCGGCGGCGAATCGGGCGGAGCCGGAGAGCCTTCATGCGGCTTAAGGGAAGGCGGGCACTCGTGACGGGGGGAGGCCGCGGCATCGGCCGCGCCATCGCCCTGGCCTTTGCGGAAGAGGGGGCCGATGTCGCCGTGTTGGCCCGCACCGGGGCGGAAATCGATTCGGTGGCTGCCGAAATCGAGGCCTTCGGGACCCGGGGTGCCGCCTTGAGGTGCGACGCGGGCCGCTCGGATGATGTCGCCGCCGCTGTGGATGAAGCCGCCGCCCGCCTCGGGGGGGGGATCGATGTTCTGGTCGCCAATGCGGGCATGATGCGCCACGCGGCGGTGGGCGAAACGACCGACGAGATGTGGGAGGAGACCCTCCGGGTCAACCTGAGCGGTGTTTTCTGGGCGACGCGCGCCGCCATCGGCCCGATGGCCGAGCGGGGCTGGGGCCGGGTCATCGCCATGAGCTCGGTTTCGGGAAAGGTTGGCGGGGCCTACCGGAGCGCCTATCACGCGGCCAAGCACGGGGTGATCGGCTTCGTGCGCTCGGTGGCGCTCGAGGTGGCCGGCAGCGGAGTGACCGTAAATGCGATTTGTCCGGGTTTCGTCGATACGCGGATGATATCCGATGCCAAAAGCGATTTCGCTCGGATCTCCGGAGACGGGCGCAGCGAGGAGGAAACCATGAACATGTTCCGGGAAAGTATCCCGATGAAGCGGTTTCTCGATCCCTCCGAAATCGCGGCTATGGCGGTGTATCTGGCCAGCGGCGCGGCCGGGGGAATCACCGGCCAAGCGTTTACCATTTCATGCGGATCGGTGCAGATTTAATTATTCAGTGGCGTCTTGATCAGTGGCGTCTTGATCGCCTCTTTCCCGTTGGCGGGGGTATACGAAGGCAATGCCCAAACGGCGCCGGGCCAGGGCCCGCACCCAACCATCGCAGACCCACCGGAGGCTTCGGTCGGTCGGCGCCTCCGCATCCAAGGGCCGGAAGCTTCCCGCCCAGGCGAGGCCCCCCCGGGCCGGCCGCCGGCCGCCGGGCCAGAGGCGGAGAGCATTTTCACTGGGATCGCGGAGAGTTTTCCGTGTGTTCCGCCGGTTTGTGCGTTTTTCGCTCTCCTTTGTTTTGCTGGTCGCGGTTCTGGGCGGAGTCGCCGCGACCGGGGTGGGAATTTATTATTACCAAAACGTGGCCTCCGACCTTCCCGACGTCAGCGTCCTCAGGAAGCATAAGCCGAGCCTGGTGACCCGGGTCTTCGATCGGAGCGGAAGCCTCCTCCGGGAGTTTTATGTCGAGCGGCGGTTTCTCGTTACGCTGGACCAGATTCCCGATGTGGTGATCAAGGCCATTCTGGCGACCGAGGACGCCCGCTTCGAGGATCACCCCGGCGTTGACGTGATC
>DNYS01000179.1:8087-10009 GCA_003506735.1 Nitrospinota bacterium | reverse complement strand
TGATCGGCATTGTCCGCGCGGCGGTGAAAAACATTATCGGCTGGAGAATGGTCGAGGGCGGGAGCACGATTACCCAGCAGCTGGCCAAATCGATGTTCCTCAGTCCCGTCCGGTCCATCGACCGAAAGATTCGGGAGGCCATCCTCGCCGTCCGCATCGAGCGGACTTTCAGTAAACGTGAAATTCTGACCCTTTATCTGAATCAAATTTACTTCGGCGAGGGAGCCTACGGCATCGAGGCGGCCGCACGGGTGTATTTCGGGAAAAACGCGGAATCGCTCACGTTGGCGGAGGCGGCTCTCCTGGCGGGGCTTCCCCGGGCGCCCTCGTTTTACTCCCCGTTCAAATCCTACCGGCGCGCGCTTCGCCGCCGGGCGCATGTGCTCCGCCGGATGATAGACGAGAATTTCATCACCCCACGGGATTGGGCGCGGGCCGAGGTGTCGCCCATTCGCCTGGTGGAAAAATTGCCCGGACGGGGAGTGACCGATTACGCGGTGGAATTCGTCCGCCGGAGATTAGAGCGCCTGTTCGGCGGCGCCATGCTCTACCGGGGCGGGCTGAAGGTGTACACCACCATTCAAAGGGGCATCCAACAGGATGTGAACGCCTCGGTCAGAAAAGGAATCCTTTCCCTGGATCGGCGCCGGGGGTACCGGGGGCCTATCGGATCGGTCGATTTGAGGTGGCCCCGGGAGCGGATATGGCGGATGGTCGCCAAGTTGATGGGAGGCCGCGACCACCGGCGGGAGTTCCGGACGGGCCGTTGGATGCCGGCGGTCGTGGCCGATTTAAACGAAGATGAGGCCAAGCTCCGGCTGAAGAGGGGGCCCGCGGTCCTTCGCCTCGACGATTCGGAATGGGCGCGGCCGTTCGATCCCCGGAAGAACTGGACCGGGACCAAACTCGAGGATTTCAGGGACATCCTCCGGCGCGGGGATGTGGTTCTCGTCGAGCGATTGGAGAGGGAGAAGATGGACGATGGCGCCCGGGGCAAGCCTGTCCCCGTGGCCCTGGTCCAGGAACCCAAGGTGCAAGGGGCGGCCCTGGTGACAAAACCGGAGTCGGGCGCCATCCGGGCGATGGTGGGCGGGTACGATTTCGAGCGGAGCCAGTTCAACCGCGCCTATCAGGCCGTCCGCCCTCCGGGGTCGGCATTCAAGCCCGTGGTTTACTCGGCCGCGCTCAGCGACGGCTGGACGCCTTCGGATATCATCATGGACACGCCGATTATTTTTCCTCAAAACGGCCCCCGGGGTTATTGGAAACCCACCAATTTCGAGGGAATATTTTACGGTCCCACAACCCTCCGGGAGGCTTTGACCCGGTCGAGAAACGTGGTTACCGTGAAGCTCGCGAACGCCGTTGGCGTAGCGAAAGTAATCAAACGGGCCCGGGATTTCGGCATCCGCTCTCCGCTTCAGGCGAACCTCTCCATTGCCCTGGGGTCGAGCGGCATCACCCTCCTCGAACTCACCTCCCTCTATGCGACGTTGGCGAACCAGGGTCGCCGCGTGGAGCCCCATATCATTCGTTGGGTGGAAAACTCGGAAGGCAAATCGATCTGGAACGCGAAGCCGGCCGAGATCCAATCCGTCCCCCCCGAAGAAGCGTACGTGATGCTCAGTCTTCTCCGGAACGTGATTCAATCGGGAACGGCGATAAAGGCCAAGCGGCTGGGGCGGCCCCTGGCGGGGAAGACGGGGACGACGAACGACTATCAGGATGCGTGGTTCGTCGGCGTCTCCCCCCAGTATTCCACGGGGGTATGGGTCGGCATGGACGATAAATCGTCGCTGGGAAGGCTGGAAACCGGCTCGCGCGCGGCGCTTCCGATATGGATGGACATTACCGAGGCGGTGCACGAGGGGCTTCCCAGACGGCGTTTCCGGCGGCCGGGCAAGGTGGAGTTTATTACGATG
>DNYS01000179.1:6897-8073 GCA_003506735.1 Nitrospinota bacterium | reverse complement strand
GATTCGGGTGCCGCGCGGGACCGAGGGGTCTGTGCGCCAGGTGTTCGTCAGGGGTTCGGAGCCGTTGAGCGTATCGCCGGGTTCGAGAAGAAAAAAGAAGGGCGTTTCGAGATATTTCAGGGAAGATGCCGCCCCCCCGAAGGGTGCCTCCAAGCCATCGCGCGTGATCGGAGATATAATCACCACGATTCCCTCCCGGCAAAAACCCCGCCCGGGGCGCCGCGCCGCGCCCACGTTCGATCCCTTTCGCTCGGGCGGGGGGGGCGGTTAATAGAGCCGCCGCCGGTAGCATTTCCCGGCGCCTCCGCGAATTTCTTGTAGTGGTCAATTGGGCAAAAGGCGATATGTTTCACGCGCTGGCGGGAAGGTCCGCCGGCAAAGGAGGAAATGTGCGCCGAGAGGGAAGTTTCGGGAGTTGGAGGAGATTTTTTTCACCTCCAGCCGGTTGGCACCGGCGAGAACAGGGGGACCAATCTGCGATTCCCAGCTAGGGGCGGGTTCCACATCTAGGGGCGCCGGGGGGCGGACTGGAGCGGATCTTTATCGACGATGAGGGGAGCGCCGTCCACCGGGTTGACGATGCGGTGGGGGGTCACCATCTGAAGATGTTCGATGCGCCGCTTCTTGACCGTCAGGACGAAAAGCTGGCGTTTCGTGTCCCCGTCGGGCCCCATGTCGGTCAGGCCCATGATTCCTTCGAAACTTTTCAGGCGGCCGAGGTAGGAGCGCATTGCATTCCGCGTCGTTCCGCCCTGGGTCAGGCCTGAGAAGATGATCATCGCGGCGTCATAGCCGAGCGCGGAGAATATGTCGGGTTTCCGGCCGAACAGCCGGTTGAACTCGTTGACGAAGCGAACCACCCGGGGCTCGGTCGAATCCGAGAAAAAGCCATCCACGAATATGGCCTGATCCACGTATTTTTCTCCGTACCGGATGAGATCGCGGTTGTTCCATCCACGCCCGCCGAGAAGGCGGATCCCGCGCATATTGTAGAAGGGGACCTGGGGCGCGATGAGGACAGCCTTCTCGTGGTAGGCGGGAACGAAGAGGGCCTCGAACTCGAGATTGAAGTGATAAGGGGCATTTTTCCCGAGGCCCAGGGCCCTCTTGCGCCGCCTCACCTGGGCGTCCGACAGCCCGCCCAGCGCCCGCATCTGGGCGCCGAAATCATTGGTC
>DNYS01000179.1:0-6871 GCA_003506735.1 Nitrospinota bacterium | reverse complement strand
AATTTGAACCGCGTAAACGGCGATTCCGATGCTCTGGAGCCGGTTGGTTAAGGAATTGCGGAATACCATCGGGCTGCTGGTCTCCATGTTTAAATGAATGGCGAAGGGGGTCAGGAGCGGGGTTCCCTTTTTGTGGGCGACGGCGGCGGCGGCTTCGGTGGCGGCGGTGAAAAAGGGGCCGATGAGAGCGATCACTTTTTCCTTGTCGATGAGTTCGGCCGCCTTTTCCGCAGCCTTCCCGGCGGTCTGGGGCGTGCTTCGCGTATCCCGGACGGCCAGCTGGAGCCGCAGCTCGGGGTTCCGCTCGAGGGTATGCCGGAGGGCGAGTTGAATCCCCTGATAAACCCGCTCCCCGGCCGCGGCCGCGGTGCCCGAAAGGGGGAGGAGGACGCCGACCCGACCCTGCTTTACGGCGAGAATTTCCCGGAGATTTTTTTCCAGTTTGGCCGCCTCGGGCCGATCCCGGTGGCCGGGGTAATCCTTGAGAAAAATTCTCGCGGCGGCCAAGGCGGTCTCGGGGCGGTTTTCGGCCGCCGCACGTCGAGCGAACTCGAGCCGCAGGATGGGCCCGGCGGGTCCCTTGCGGAAGCGTTTGGCGGCGGCCTGAATCTGATGGGAAGCCAGGCCCGTTTTGGCCAGGGAAAGGACGCGGGCCCGAAGCAGGGTGGCCTTGGGCAGGGCGGGGTGATGCTTCAGGGCTTGGGCATAGGAGAGCACCGCCGCGTAAGGGTCTTTCCGCGCCTCGTACACCTCACCCAGGGCCGCGTGCAACAGGCCGCGCCGCAGCGGATTTTTCTCCCGGCTCAGGCTCCCCCGGAGGGGGAGAAAGGCGGCCTGGTATCTCCCGCTGGCCTGAAGGGCGAGGCCGAGGAGATATTCGCTGTCCTCGTATCGGGAGGAGAGAGGGAATCGCTTATGGAGGTTTTTCAGATACCCGATGGAGGTATCGAACCGCCGCTGGGTAAAATCCTGGACGGCGAGGTCATATAAAATACCGTCGGACTGGGACCCCTTAGGGGCGGCCCGGAGAAGCGCCCGGAGTTCCCGGCGGGAGCGCTCCGGTAGGGGCGGGGGGGATGCCACCCATCTTCCGGGCCGGACCGGTTTGGGGAGGCTCGGAGATACGGATGGTCCCAAAGACCGGGCGGGTGCTTTTGCCCGCGTTACCTTGGCGGGCGCGCGGCGGATCGGCGCGGAAACCTCGGCGCATCCGCCGGCGGCCAGCATGACCCCAACGAGAGGGGCTGCGATTCGAAGGTGGCATCGGTTCATGGCCCTATCATACGAAGAAAAAATCCATCTGCCCATCCGGACCGTCAAGCGCGGCTCCTGGCCATTTCGGATTTCGCGGAGGAATTTTATCATGAACCGCATGCGTTTGCGCATGAACGGGGTGCGCGGTAGTCTCAAACCGTTAATTTAAGGAGGGAATTTGCCTATGGAGTCGAATCCCGCGGGGACGCCGCCGGACCCTTTGAGATGGCCCGCTCCCGTGCGGGATCAAAACGGCTTCAGGGGCGGGCGCTATTCCGCTCCCCCCGTTCGGGAAAAGACCCGCCTTCGGTTTCCTTCTCTTCATTTAAGAATCTGGCTCCCGGTCCTTCTATTCCTCCTGACCTGCCTGACGACGCTTGCGGCCGGGGCCATGCAGCTGAATATTTCACTCTCCGCCGTTTGGGCGAATCCGGCCTTGCTCGTCCATGGGCTTCCCTTTTCGGGGACGTTGCTTCTCATACTGGGCGCTCATGAACTGGGTCATTATTTCGCCACCCGGGCCTGGGGAATCCAGGCCACGCTGCCCTATTTTATTCCGGCGCCCGCCACTCTGTTCGGCACCTTCGGGGCCGTAATTCGGATCAAGAGTCTAATTTTGAGCCGAAAGGCCTTGCTGGACGTGGCGGTGGCGGGTCCTTTGGCGGGAATGGCGGTCGCCCTGCCGGCCACCTTGATCGGACTCTCGATGTCGGAAATTGTCCGGGTGGGAGGCTTGGGCGGGGGCCATGGATTGGGCCTTGGCTCCTCTCTCCTGTTTCAAGCGGCGGGATGGACCGTTCTGGGTTCCCAAGGCATTGGAGAGAGCATAGGCCTTCACCCGGTGGCCTTCGCGGGGTGGTGCGGATTTCTCGTGACCTCGCTGAATCTGATTCCCGCGGGCCAGCTCGACGGGGGGCATATCGTCTATACTCTTTTGACCCGGTGGCACCGGACCATTTCGATCGCGGCGGGGGTGATTCTGCTCGGATTGTCCTACTGGTGGCCGGGCTGGCTCCTCTGGGCGACCGTGGCTCTGTTCATGGGCCGCCGGCGGCGCTACCCGCTCTGGGAGCCGGATGAATCGCTGGGTCGAGGGCGGATTTTACTGGGATGCTCGTGTATGGTATTGATGTTGCTGACTTTTACATGGGTGCCCATCTATATTCCATGGTAACCCTTCCCGTCCGGACCCGAGACCGTGTTTCGTAAAAAAAGTTTTCCTCTCGCCATCGATATCGGCAGCCACGCCGTCAAGTTGGTCCAGTTGGTCCAGGGCAAAAAAGGGCTTGTCCTTGCCCGGCTGGGGATGGCCTCTCTCGCCTATGGCGCGGTCGCCGATGGCGAAGTGCGAGAGCATGAAGAGGTGATGCGCGCGGTCGAGGAACTGGTGACGGCCGAAAAGATCAAGGAAAAGAGGGTGGCGGTCGGCCTATCGGGCGGTTCGGCCATCGTAAATACCATTCATATCCCTCCGGCCGAAGGTCCCGCGCTCGCCGAGGCCGTGGAGGCCGAGGTCGCACAAATGCTGCCCTTTCCCATCGATGAGACCCGCCTCCGCCGTCAGCGGCTCAGGCAAGTCGAAATCGACGGCGAAATGATGGATGAATACCTAATCATCGCCGTCAAGAAAAAGGCGGTTCGCGATGCCGTCGATCTGTTCAAGCATCTGAAATTCGAGCCGATGCTGGTGGACCTCAATCTCCTGGCGATTGAAAGCGCCTATACTCTTTCGGGCGTGGACCAGGACGGTGATCCGACCGCGCTGGTGGACATCGGCGCCTCGGAGACCCTGGTTCATATCATCCAGGGAAGCCGGACCCTGATGACGCGCCTGATCCCCTTTGGCGGGGAACAGATTACCCAGACCATCGGCGAGAGCCTGAGCGTATCGCGCCTCGAAGCCGAGGGCATCAAACTGGGGACCCGGCCCTCGCCCAGCCCCCGGGCGGTGTCCGAGGCCATCCGCAAAGAGGTTGAGCGCCTCGCGCGCGAGGTGGGCCGGACCTGTCAGATGCACTCCCAGATTCATCCCATGGATCAAATCCTCCGGATGGTGTTGAGCGGCGGCGGAGTCCACCTGGACGGGCTTCCCTCCTTTCTGGCCGCCTCGCTGGATATCCCGGTGGAGCTCGCCCAGCCGTTCCGGAAGGTGGAGATCCCGGACGGCGCCTTCGATCCGGATTTCATCGAGAGCCTCGGGCCCATCGCCGCGACCGGGGCCGGGCTTGCCTACCGCGCATTGGCGGCGGCATGAAAAAGGTTCGTGTCCATTTCGGGGACCGGAGCTATTCGATCTCGATCGGCAAGGGCATTCTCAAAATCATCGGCGAGGAGGCGGGCCGGTTTTTCCCTGGCGGAAGGGCGCTCGTTGTCACCGACCGGAATGTCTCCCCGCTCCAGGGGCCGGGGGTCCTGAAGGCGCTCGCCCGGGCCGGGTGCGAAGCCTCGCTTTTCGCCGTGCCGGCCGGGGAGCGGAGCAAATCGATCTCCCAGCTATCGAAAATATTCGACAAGCTCGCCGCCCTCCGGATGGAGCGCGGATGCGGCATTGTCGCCCTGGGCGGCGGGGTGGTCGGCGATCTCGCCGGTTTTGCGGCGGCCACCTACCTGCGGGGGATGCCGTATATCCAGGTGCCCACCACCTTGCTGGCCCAGGTGGACAGCGGTGTCGGGGGAAAGACGGCCGTCGATCATCCAACGGGAAAAAACCTGATCGGCGCCTTTTATCAGCCCTCGGCGGTCATCGCCGAGCTGGGCGCCCTGGCCACGCTTCCGGAGCGTCAATACCGCGCGGGCCTCGCCGAAGTGGTCAAGCATGCCGCCATCGCGGACCGGCGTTTTTTCGCGTACCTCGAAAAAAACGCCGCCAAAGTGCTCCGGCGGGAGGTGCCGACCATGGAGCACGTCGTTGCCGTGAATTGCAGAATCAAGGCGCGTGTCGTCGAAGCCGATGAACGTGAAGCGGGCCTTCGCCAGACCCTCAACTTCGGCCACACGCTGGGCCATGCCGTGGAGTGGATGGCGGGTTACTCGAACCGGATGCTGCACGGAGAAGCGGTGGCGATCGGCATGGCGGCGGCGGCGCGGCTCTCCGCCTCGGCGGGGAATTGCAGCGATGGCGACGCGTCCCGTCTGGCCGCTCTGTTGGGGCGGTTCGGCCTCCCCACCTCGATGCGGAACCCCCCGAGCGGCCGCGCACTGAAGGCCGCGCTGGCCCGCGACAAGAAGACCCGAGGGGGGCTTCCGAAATTCGTCCTCATGGAAAAAATCGGCCAGGTGCAAACGGGCCAGGATGTGCCCCCGGCGGGGTGGCGGGCCGCGTTGGCCGGAGGCCCTCCCGCCCGGTAGCTTTCGCTCTCTCCCGCACGCAGATCGTTGACGCTTCGGCGGCGGCTGGCCTACGATCGCTCTTCGTTTGAAATGGGTTATTGGAAAGGGAATCGGGTGCGAATTTTATTGCTCAACGGCGCGAATTTAAATCTCCTCGGGTTGCGGGAACCCGAGGTGTACGGCGGAACGACGCTGGCCGAACTGGAGGAGGCCCTCCGCGCGGCGGCCCAGGCGGAGGGCGTCGATCTGGATTGTTTTCAATCCAACGTGGAGGGGAAGTTGGTGGATGCCCTTCAGCGCGCCGCCGGGGTGAAACCTCCCGAGCCGGACCTTCCGCCGGGAGGGGAGTGCGCCGCCTGCATCTTCAATCCGGGCGGATACACGCACACGAGCGTGGTGCTCAGGGACGCCATCGGCGGCCTCAAGCTCCCCGTCTACGAAGTTCATATTTCCAACGTGCTGGCGCGCGAGGATTTTCGCCACCGATCGATGATCGGTCCCGTCGCCGCCGGCTCGTTCATCGGACTGGGCATGTACGGCTATCTCTCGGCCCTGCGGGCGGCCATCGATCGCGATGTGAGGGGGACCGGGTTTCCTCCCGGGGCCGATCGGTGAGAGGGCGGCTGTCCGCCCTTCGGCGCGCGATGCGCAAGGAAGGGCTTCCGGCCCTGGCCGTGACCGATCTCCGGAACGTCCGCTATCTGACGGGGTTCACCGGTTCGGCGGGCGGATGCCTCGTTACGCCGCGCGCCGCCGTTTTCGTCTCGGATTTCAGGTATCGATCCCAGGCCGCCTGCGAGGTGGCGGAGCCGTTCCGGTTCCACGAGCACACTCACCCCATCCCCGGCATCGCGGCCGAGGCCAAAAAGAGGGGGGTGAAAAAGCTGGGATTCGAGGAGGCGCGGCTTACCTATTTGCTGTTCCGGCGCCTCAAAGTGGAAGCCAAGGGGATTCGCTTGGAGCCGGTCTCGGACCTCATCGAGCGCCTTCGCCTGCGCAAGGATGGGCGAGAACTCCGCCTCCTTCGCAAGGGGGCGAAGGTCAACCGCGAGGGGCTCCTCGAAATTGCAAAGATGATGCGCCCCGGCGTGCGCGAGGAAGAAGTGGCCCTGGCCCTGGAGATGGCCATGCGCCGGAGAGGGGCGTCCGGGGCCTCTTTCGATTTCATCGTGGCTTCGGGTCCCCGGGGGGCATTGCCGCACGGGGTGGCCTCGTCCCGGAAAATGCGCCGGGGAGACTTGATTACCATCGATTACGGCGCGGTTGTGGGCGGCTATCACGCCGACACGACCCGGGTTTTTTCACTCGGAAGGCCCTTCCGGAAAGGGCGCGATATATACGAAATTGTACTCAAAGCGCAGATCGCGGCGGTGAACGCGGTTCGCCCTGGCGTGGAGGGCGAAAAGGTGGACGCCGCCGCCCGGGACATCATCCGGGAGGCGGGCTACGGAGAATTCTTCGGCCACGGAACGGGCCACGGGGTCGGCCTGGATATTCACGAGGGCCCGCGCCTGGCGCCGGGCGTGAAGGACAAGCTGGAGCCGGGCATGGTGGTGACGATCGAGCCGGGCATATATCTTCCCGGTTGGGGCGGGGTGCGAATCGAGGATATGGTGATCGTGACCGAAAAGGGGAGGGAAGTGCTCACCCGGTCTATTTCCAAGGAACTGGTCATTTTATAAAGCGCTGAATGGCAAGGAGGTTGAAGGCGGATGCCCTCGACGAGCGATTTCAGGAACGGGCTCAAAATCGAGCTGGATGGCGTACCGTTTGTCATGGTCGAATTTCAGCACGTCAAGCCGGGAAAGGGCGGCGCGTTTGTCCGGACGAAGTTGAAAAACCTCAAGACGGGGCGCGTCCTCGAAAAAACCTTCCGTTCGGGAGAGTCGGTGGGTACCCCCGATATCGATCAAAAAGAGATGCAGTACCTCTACCGCGACGGGGAAATGTACGTTTTCATGGATACCTCCGACTATGAGCAAACATCGTTGCACCGGGACGATATCGGCGAGAGCGTCAAATGGCTGAAAGAGGAATCCATTTGCGACATCACGTTCTACAATGGCGCGCCCATCTCGGTGGAACTTCCCACCTTCGTGGAGCTGGCCATCACCAAGACCGAGCCCGGCGTGAAGGGCGACACGGCCGCGGGCGGCACCAAGCCGGCCGAGGTCGAGACGGGCGCCTCGGTTACCGTCCCCCTGTTTTTGAACGAAGGCGATGTGCTCAAAATCGACACCCGGACGGGGGACTACATCGAGCGGGTGAAAGCGCCCTGAGCGGGGGC
>DNYS01000193.1:5563-8272 GCA_003506735.1 Nitrospinota bacterium | reverse complement strand
ATAAAAAAGTCGGATTTTGCTAAAAGGAGAGCGTTGCCGCATAATTCCGATTCTAAGGGTTTTGAAGGCGTCCCTCATTCAGGGGGGGAGCGGTGTGCGGTTTTTCCGCCGGCGCTGAACGGGTGAAAGCCTCGCCGCCCGGTCAGGGCTGCCCCTGGTTCGCCTTCTCTTGGCCCGCGGGATGATGCCCGCCCGTTACCACCTTGTCGGGCAGGATGAACGCCGCGGCGAAAATGATCGCCGCCCCCGCGAGGGCGAGCAGTGCGCCCGGCGCCATCATCCGCGCCCTTGAGGCTTCCGGCTCCCCGTCTCCCGGCTCCTCAGCCAGCCACCGCCACACCCGGCGCCCCTGCCAGGCGATGAAGGCGCCCAGCAGAAAAAGGACCGTCCCCAGGATCCCCGCCGTCAGGCGAAAAAAACCCGGCTCCTCGAGCAGGTAGGAGAAGATTTCGATCTCGCCCGAGCCGTGCGCGCGCGCCGCCCCGGCCCCGGCCAGCCACGCCCCCGCCGCCAGCGCCCCGCGCCAACCGAACATCGCCGCTCTTTTCACGATAGGCCGTTCCTCCTTTTATCCGCCGCGAATCTCCCCGCAGTTTCTGTTGCTGCGAATTCGGGCACATCACCTACATTTCACCGGGCGGAGGGGGAGCCCGCCGCAGCCCATGACCGACCGCCCGGGGGAGGGGCCGCATGTTTTCCGGATGGACGACCGACTGGGCCGGAGCCGCCCTCTGGGGAGGGTTCGTGCTCGCCCTCACCCTCGCGGGCATCCTCAGCCGCATCCTCCACGCAGAACTCCGGGGCCGGGTCGAGCAGGTCGCGGCCACCCTGCGCCGCCAGGTCGAGGCCGCCGACGAGGAGCTTCGCGGCCGCCTGGTCCGGGCCGAGGGGCGCGTCGACGAGATCCACCTGCGCTACGCCCGGCGGGACACATCGCGCGCGAACTCGAGGGAATCCGCAAAGACTTCGCCGAGGTACTCTCCGAGCTTCGCCGCGCCAACGAGGGCATTGCCGCCCTGCGCGGCGGGGCCGGCGAGGAGTGAGCCGCCGCGCGCCCGGCAAGGAACCCGAAAGTCACCTGAGGAGGCGATGGAATTGAATGAGCTGACCGGCCCCATCTTCCGGGGCGACATCCTGAAGTTACTCTACTACCAGGGGGCCTTCGCCGCGTCCACCAGCGTTGGCAGCCTCATGCTCTGGGCCTCCCTCAACGAGGCGGGTCACCGCGAGCAGGGCCATCCCCTCCAGCGCGCGGCGATCGGGAGTGTCGTCGATGATCTCGCCGGGCGGGGGCTCATCCGCAAAATCCTTCCCGGCGCCGTCGGCCGGCTGCTCACCGACTACGAGATCTGCCTCACCCGGAAGGGGCGCGGCCTGCTCGAGGGCGCCCTCCCCGGGGAGCCCGACATTCTTATCGGAGAGCTTTGATGGACAAGCCCCGCGCAGGGCCCCAATCGAAAATTCGCCGCCACGGCGCCGAGGAGGCGGTCAACCCCGTCCTCCTCGCGGGAGGAACCCTCCAGGAGGGCTGCGAGGCGTTCGAGAAGTTCACCGGCGAGCACATCGGCAGGTCGGCCATGTGGAAGCACAACCGCCGTCTCCAGGAGGCGGGGGAGCGGACGAAAAATATCGAGATGTTGATCGACCGCATCCTCGAGCACGAGGGATACTACGAGGGCTGCGATCCGGGCGAGAAGGTCGCCGCCCTGGCCCGGCGGATGCTCCTCACCCAGGCCGTCGAGGCCGTCGCCGACATCCCGACCGAGACGATGTCCAAGCTTCCCCCCGACAAGCTGGCCCAGATGATCTCGCGCCTCGAATACTCGCGCATCTCGGGCGAGCGCCTCCGCCTTCAGTTCAACATGGCCTTCGAGGGGGCCCGGGAGGCCATCCTGACCAAGCTCGAAGAGGAGATGCGCGGCCACCCTGAGCTCTTCAAGCGGGTCGCCGAACACGCCGACGCCGCGTTTCAAAAAGCCCTCGCCCAGGCCGAGGGGAGGGCGTAGGTTTCATCCCGTCCAAAAAATCATCATCGTCCGAAAAATCATCGTCACTCAAAAAACCGACCGAAATACGAAAGTTCATTGAAAAAATGATGGTGTCCTAATTTGTAATAATGAAATGGAACGATATTTGCTTTTTGATCAGGGTGTAATGATGTCGATGATCTTGATGATCCCAGTAAAGGGGGCTAACATTCGGAGGCAAGTGGATGTCAAGCCAAATGCCCAGGAGGGGGGCATGATTAATGAAAAGAAATGTTTTTCAGGGGGAGGTAGATCGAAATTATAGCGCCTTCAAGGAAATACTTCCAAATATAATCGAAGAATTTCATGGCAAGTTTGCCCTGATGCATGGTGGTAAAATAGAGGACTATTTTGACACCGTTAGCGATGCAGTAAAAGCGGGCACCCGCCAACACCCAGACGAAATTATTTCTGTTCAAGAAGTAACCAACAAGAAAATTGACCTAGGCTTTTTCAGTCACGTCGCCTGAAAATGCCCACTTTTACCCTGCCATACGACCTGGCAAGGGGACCAATTTGTCGGGTTGGTGTTACTCAAGCGCGCTCCGTGGGAGGAACGGGGGCCGATCTCATTGGTTACAACGCACTCATAGACTCGGGTGCAAGCATGACTTGTGTTTCACAGTCTGCGACCAACTCTTTGTCGCTGAGAGCTATTACTGTACAGCTAGTCTTCTTCCCT
>DNYS01000193.1:371-5407 GCA_003506735.1 Nitrospinota bacterium | reverse complement strand
CCGCGGGGAGGAAGCGAGTATGACGTTATTATTGGTAGGGATTTTTTGCATAAAGTCGTATTTATAATGAACAAAGAAACTTTCACCCTTTGCTTATAAGCAACTCTCCCATGCCCCCCCACGTGATCTGCAATCCCCGCCTCCATCGTTGGCGTAACCTTACCATTTGATATATCCGCACGAAATTCTACCATGCGAAATGGAGCGCCAACATGGCCTGCAAATTTTCCAGCTTCTTGGAAAAGGTATTGGTTGGCCGTGTGGTCCGCCGTACACCCATCCCAAGGTCGAATTTTTGACGAGGGACACGACCCCCGAGATGGACCAGGTGATCGAGGCCATGAAGGCCGGCGCCGGAGGATAGATCCCCCGCCGCCCTTTTTGCACTGTCGGGCGGAGGCGTTTTTTCTAGCTGAAATAAGCCGCACGATTCGCATGATTTGGGCGACCCGCCGCGCCGAAGATGGTAGGATGCAGAATGAGCACACCCATGAAAAATGCCAACAGGGAGGATGGAGCCATGCCGAATGCCTTCACCGTCGCGAATTTCAAAACCGTCGCCGATGGGCTGCAGGAGGGGCAATTCTCGGTCGGGGAACGAAAGCGGGCGTCCGGGCTCGCCGATCTCGACCCGATCTACCGCGAACTCCTGGACCGCCCCATCACCATCATCCTCGGCCTCATCGGTCCGGACGGACGGGTCAATCTGACCCCGATGTGGTTCGACCACGAGGACGATAAGATTCTTGTCAACACCGCCGCCCACCGGTCGAAATGCGGGTGGATCAGAAAGAACCCCGAGCTCACCCTCCTCATCGTCAACCCGGACAATCCCTACCACTGGGTCAGCATCAAATGCACGGTGGAAAACGAGATCCGGGAAGGGGAGCCGGGCGGCGAGCGCGCGGGCGAGCAGCTCGACCGGATCTGGACCAAGTACACCGGCGAGGACCCGCCCTATGCCCTGCGCGATCCGGCCATCGAGGAAAAGCGGGTGCTGTTCGAATGCCGAATCGACCGGATCGCGACGTTCGGAAAACCCTAGCGGTCCAGGTTTCCTGGTAAGGGTGGGCGATAAGGGCAGCCGGTAAGGGCGCCCGGCAATGGCGGCGGGCAAGGGCGGCCGGTAGAGACGGCCGGAAATTTTGTGTGGCTGGGCGGTTCGCCTCTCCTCGTTTCCCCCGCGGGCCGGCTGATAGAGACGGCCGGGAAGTTCCTGGAGGCCGCGTGTATTCAGATGTCAAAGAGTCCTCCCCGGCCGAGCAGACCCTGCTCGAGGCCTGGGTGCCGCTCGCGGCGAGCTTTTTGGGGATTTGCACCGCCTTTTCGATGAGCGCCATGATCGGCCCCATGCTCGTTCCCCTGGGGAGCGAGTTCGGGATGTCGGTCCCCGCCCTGGGCCAGCTCGCCACCCTGACATTTCTCCCCTGGGGGGTGTCCGCCTCCCTCATCGGGCCGATCTCGGACCGCTACGGGCGCAAGCGGATTCTTCTCATCGGCCTTGCCGGGCTTTCGATTTCGGGAGCGGCCGCGGCCGCCGCGCCGGATTACCTGACCCTGGCCGCCTGCCGGGTCCTGACCGGGGCCTGCGGCGGTTTCGTTCCCCCCTCCTGCCTGGCCGCCCTGACCGACCAGTTCACCGGCCGCCGCAGGGGCCACGCCATCGCCATCGGCTCGACGGGTTATTCGACGAGCTGGCTCGTCGCGCTTCCGCTGGTGGCGTTCCTCACCGGACGCTTCGGCTGGCGGTGGACCTTCGTCCTGGCGGCGATCTTCGCGGCCGGGACGTTTCTCTTGATGATCGCCGTATTTCCTCCGGGCAAGAAAAGGGAATCGCCCAAGAGCTACCTGAACAGCTTCGCCTGGATGCGCTCGGCGGGCCCCTGGTACGGGATCGGGGCTAACGTGCTCGAGCGCCTGATGATCGCCGTGTTCATCACCTATGTCTCCGCGTTTATGATTCGCCGCTACGGGGTTTCCATGGCTGTCCTCGCTTGGATACTGACAGCGATAACGGCCGGGAACTTTTTCGGCAGCCTGGCCGGAGGGTTTCTGATGGGGTGCTCCTGGCGCTACGCCGGCCTCGTGGCCGTGCTTCTCATCGAGGGGGCGGCGCTGGCCTGGAAATTCGCGGCCGAACCGGCGCTCCCCGCGGCCATGGCCGCCGGGTTCTTGTTCTCCTTCCTGACCGGGATGAGCCGCTCGACGCTCGTGGACACGCTCTCGAATTTTGCCCCCCAGGACCGGGGGACCATCATCGGCGTCTTCGCCACGAGCAACCAGGTGGGGTTCGTTCTCGGCGCCTCTTTGGGTGGTCTGGCGATCGCCTGGGGCGGATTCGGGGCCCTGGGCGCGATCTGCCTCGCCGCCGGGGCGGGGGGCGCGGCCTTCTACATGCGGCTCGGGCGGTGGGTCCGGGCCTTGCGCTGACCCGATCCCGTGCCGCATGTCCCGCTCCTGTGGCAGAATGCCCGCTCAGGGAAAATCATCCGGTAGCAGGAATTTCTTGGGGGATTTCTTTCCCGTTTTCATGGAGGGCTTTGCACATGATGCGTCTGGGTTTCGTGGGCGTAGGGGCGATGGGGGGCCGGATGGCGCCGCATCTGGTGCGCGCGGGCCACGAGGTAAGCGTGGTGGACGTGAGCGCGGAGGCTGTCGCGCGCGCGGTGGCGGCCGGGGCGAAAGAAGCCTCGGGCCCGGCCGAGCTGGCGGCGACCTGCGACGCCGTTCTGACATCGCTGCCCATGGGCAAGGATGTGGAGGAGGTGTATCTGGGCGAGGGCGGCCTCATCGACGCATCGGGCGAGGGGAAACTCTTCATCGATCTTTCGACGGTGGCGCCCGAAACGAGTCGGCGGGTGGCCGAGGCGGCGGCGGCGCGGGGCGCGGTGGCCATCGACGCGCCCGTATCGGGCGGGGTGATGGGGGCCGAGGCGGCGAGCCTGACCGTCATGGTGGGGGGGCCGGTGGAGGCCTTCGAGCGGGCGCGGCCGGTTCTGGAAAAGCTGGGGAAAAACCTCATTCACGTGGGCGGCCACGGTGCGGGCCAGGTGGCCAAGCTGTGCAACAACCTGATCGCGGGCGTCACGATGGTGGCGGCGGCCGAGGCCTTCGCGATGGGCCAGGCATCGGGGGTGGACCCGAAGGTGCTCCACGAGGTCATCCGCACGAGCAGCGGGGGCGGCTGGGTGATGGAAAAGGACCCGCCCTGCCCGGGGCTGGTGGAGGGCTCCCCGGCGAGCCGGAATTTCGAGGCGGGCTTCACGGTGGACCTGATGCTGAAGGACATCTCGCTCGCCGTCTCGGCGCTGATGGCGCTCGGGCTGCCCTGTCCCACCGGGGCGGCGGCGAACCAGGTCTACCGGATGGCATCGCGCGGCGGGCTCGGCGGGCTCGACATGGCGGCGGTGGCCGTTCTCCTGGGAGCGGCCGAAGCGCCCTGAGGGTTTGATGGCGGCGGTGGCCGTTCTTCTGGGGGCGGCCGAAGGTCCGAGGGCGGCGCGGTTGCGGAGAGGCTTACCTCGCGGCGGCTCTTTTCCTTCCCGGATAGATTTCCAGGCGCGAGACGTTGCCGTTGAGCGCTCCGATATCCCGGGTCACGTGGAATTTCATCTGGAGGAAGTATCCGGTGTAGCCTCGCTCCAGATTGGGAATGTAGAGCCTGGCCCCGGCCGGGATGGGGCGGCGGACTGCGATATCCAGCCAGGCGAATTTTCCGCTGCCCTTGTTCGAGGCGAACAGGCGGATGCGCGTGCCCGCCCGCAAGGGGCCGATGATTCGAACCGCCCGGGCGGAATTGTTCCAGCAAAATTTGTGTTGGGTGAAGTCGATCCGCACCTTTTTGTACCCGCTGAACCCGCAGCCGGGGATGAACTGGGTCCCCTTGGAGTTTCTGAATAGTTGTATGGCGGCGGCCTCGGCGCGCGAAGCCTGAACCCCGATCGTTACACCCAAAAGAACGAAAACGGCCAGAAGTTTCCTCATCTCGAAAGCCCTCCGCGGCAGGTCAATCCGGCACACCCCTCAAATCATGGCATCGTTTTTCCGCATGGGCAATCGCGGTTTTTCGTGATTGGACGGCCCTCCGGAAAAAGGGCTCCCCCGGGGCGAATTTTTCAGAGGGGAACGCTCCGCCCTAACGGGGCACCGGATTGCACTCGCACTTTTTCTTGGGCGGCCCGGCGTTGCAGGAGATGCACTCCCCGCGCGCGTCGGCCTTGCAGATCCCGGCGCTGCGCACGGAGGGGGTGCGTTCGAGCCGCGTGCCTCTCGGGAGGTTCACCTCGCCGCAGTCGCAAATCCATTTCTTGAGGCAGCCCATGTTGATGTTCAGGTAGAGGCCGGGGATCCAGCGGCCTTGGGCCGGGGGGACCTTTGCCGCGGGGGGACGCGCCCATTCCTGTCTTGGAGCGTGCGGGGAGGACTTGAGAGAATCGTCTCCGTATGCAGGGGATAAGAGCGCCGCGGCGGTGAGAAATATCCCCATGGTGCGGCGGAGAGCGGGTGTCCTCATGCGCATCCTCATATCGCGGCCAGGGCCCCGCGGATGGGAGTCTCTCCCGCGAGGATGTCGATCGCCCGGCGGCGGGTGCTCTTCAGCTCCAGGCACGCGGCCATCGCCGCCGCCACGTCGTCCCGGGTGATTTCGCCGCTCCGCCCGCCCAGGCTCCGGGCGGCCTCGACGCATCCGGTCCCGGGGGCGTCCGCCAGCCGGTCGGGCCGCACGATGGTGTAGTCCAGCCCGCTCGCCTGGAGGCGGCGGTCGGCTTTTTCCTTGGCGATGAGATAAGCCTGCAGATGCTCGGGCCAAGTGTCCGGGTAGCCGATGCGGATCGATCTCAGCAGGATAAAGCGCCGCGCGCCCGCCCCCTCGGCCGCCTCGATGAGCTTGACGGCGCCCATGTGATCGACGGTCTCCTTTTTCTCGGGGCCGCTCCCCCTGCCGCCGCCCGCGGCGAACATGACCGCATCGCAGCCATCGGCGGCGCCGGCGACCTCACCCTCGAGGTCGGCAGTGAAGGCTTGGGCGCCCGCCC
>DNYS01000193.1:168-289 GCA_003506735.1 Nitrospinota bacterium | reverse complement strand
CCCTTCCATCCGCCCGGCCTGGGCCGGGTCGCGGATCATGGCCCGCACCTCGTGGCCCTTTTCGCAAAGAAGGCGCACGAGCCGGAAGCCCGTGTTGCCGTTCGCTCCCGCGACGAGAACC
>DNYS01000193.1:0-162 GCA_003506735.1 Nitrospinota bacterium | reverse complement strand
CATTATATCCTTTCGATCAAGAGGCCGCGCCGGTGAGGCGGGCGAGGAGGGCGTCCGGGTCCCCCGGCGGCCGGTCCCCGCGCCAGGCGATGTGCCGGTCCGGGCGGATGAGGGCCAGCCCGCTTCCGTAGAGATCGCGCCCATCGGGCTCGTCGGCATCCA
>DNYS01000133.1:8750-12388 GCA_003506735.1 Nitrospinota bacterium | reverse complement strand
CCTTCGATCCGGAGGCGGCCCGCCGCTTTTTTTGCAACCGGATCGGCCCGCCCGGTTGTCAGCAGGAGGATATCGCTGGCGGAGACAAATATCTCCGCGTCGAACACCCCCTCCTCCGGAGAAACCGGGTGCGCGCTCCCCGCCTCGACCCGCATCGCCCAACTTCGAACGGGGCCGGCTGTCTCGAACCAGAAGGTGCCCGTCAGTTCCGGGTCCGGGGCATGGTTGAAGAAAAAGGGCAGCCGGAAATCGAGGATATCGACCGCCGCCCCCAGCGCATCGGGATGGAGATCGCCCTCCGGATCGTTCCGGAGGTCCCAATCGTGGAGAATGAGTTCATAGAGCCTCTGGCCGGGGTAGGAGTGCGCCGGGCACGGGCACATCCAGTGCCATGCTTCCTTTTCCATGTCTTCGGGGCGAACCGCCTCGAACACCGCCTGAAGATTCCAGACCGCCTCCTCGAAGCGGTCCACGCGCTCCCCGCCGGGCAAGGAGGCCAGTTCGGCGCCCACCCGATCCCGGTGGACCCAGAAGCTCTCCAAATCCTTCGCCCCGAAGGGCATTTCGAGCCGCCCTTCGATTCCCGCCGGTATCACGTGCGCATAAAACCGGGCCCCGAGCGTCATATGGGCGACGACATCCGCCGCCGACCAGCCGGAGCAATAGGTCGGACGCCGCCATCCCGCCTCGTCCAACCCGCACAAAATGGCAATAAACCGGCGATTCTCTTTTTCAACCCACGGGATCGAGGGAATATGCTCTTCGATGGAGGCCATCCGATCCTCTCGTTATGCCGGCCCGGTAGAACATCCGACCCGGCAGCTATGCCACACCGGATAATAGCAGGGGGAAATTCCCGGCACCCTGCCGGTGAAACCGGGGCCCTATTCCGGCCCGGTGTTTCCTGTTGGATTCCTTCGTTGGATGCATTCTAACATTCATGACCTCCCGGATTTCCCATTTGGACCCATGATTTTTCCATCATTCAGACCGGTTGCTGTTTATCATTCGACCCGTTCATCCTTCCTCTCACCCTCTCACCGTAAACGAAAGCCCGCGCCGGAACGAATTTACCGATCCGGCGCGGGCCTCCCTGTTTGCTCGATTCGAGTCCGTCGGTTGTCCGCCGCTTGAAAACCGCCCTCCCGCGGCCAAGGGCCCTCCGCCCAAAGCCGCCGGGGCGGGTGAAAAACCTACCCCGTATATTCCAGGATATGCAACCCCAGTCCCCAGCGGTCGGCGACGTAGATCAGGCCCGTATCCTTATCGACCTGAACGTCGTTGCTCTGCGGGCAGCAACGCTCTTTCGTCCCCTCGGGAATGTAGTAGCCCACTTCCTTGGGGCTGAAGGGATTCGACCAGTCCACGATCCGCAGGCCCGCGTTGAACCAGCAGATGTACATTAGATCGTCTTTCGTCATGTCGAGCCAGATATTGTGCGCGCCGTAGCGCGAACCCGTCTGACTCCATTTCTTGTCCACGGGCCGCATCTCGATCGGATCGGTCTCATGCGGCATGAAGGTGCTGACCGGGATGGGGTTCTGGATGTTCCGCATGTCGTAGAAGGTGACGAACGCCGGCGGATGGTCGCAGTTCACTGTCGTCGTCTCGTGCGTCACGATGCCGAACTCGGAGCCGTCCGGGACGAGGAAGCTGTGGTAGCAGCCGGGCCAGCCGTGGGTTTCGTGGGGGTTCTGGCGCCACATGAACTCGGGCTTGGCCGGGTCGGTTAGGTCGAACATGACGATGCCGCTGTCCCAGTAACCGCAGGTGACATAGTTGCCGAACGGGTTTCCCTCGTGAATCCAGGCGCCGTCCCCGACGATCTCGGGGTCCCAGCTGGGCGACTCGCCTTCTTTTTGGCCCTCAAGCCAGCCGTGTCCGATGAGTTCGGGCGCCCAGGAGTCCTTCATGTCGTGAACGAGGAGGACCTTCCCTTTATAGCCGTCCTTGAACCCCGAACTGTACATCAACTGCCGCTTGCGGTCGTAGATGGGCCGGTGGATGCCGAACCCGTCCACTTCGACGTAGTTGACGAACTTGGGATGGAACGGGTCGGTGTTGTCGAAAAGGCGGAGCCCGCCGACCACCTCGGGATCATCTTTGAACTTGGGCCGGATCTCGCTGTTCGTGACGAGGACTTCATCGTTGATCCGGAGCACCTTATGCGTCCGGGCGGCCGGTTTGTCCACTATCTGATTGACGATCTTCGGGTTGGCCGGGTCCTTCACGTCGAGGATGGTCATCCCGTCGTGGCCGTTTACGCCCGAGGCCGCTACATAACAGATGCCGCCTCCCACCTGGATCTGGAACGCATCGCCCCATCCGTTCAGGTCGGAATGGGCCACCAGGCGGACGTTGCGGCTCTCCTCCGGCCAGGGCTCGGTGAGTTGATGGTCCACCCCAATGTAGGCCTCGGGACCCCCGCCCCTGATCGGAGTTGGATTGTAATATGGTCTGGACATTTTTTTCCCTTTTTATGAATGCACGGAAGGAAGGAAAATGGTGAATCTTCTATATTGCGATTTCACGCTGGCCGAAACAGTTTCATGAATTGATCGAACGAGGCCGGCGCCGCTTCGGCAACGGCCAGATTTTCTTCCACATGGGCGGTCTGGCGCATTCCCACGAGCGCCACGGTCACGCCCGGCGCGCTCCGGGTGAACTGAATCGCGCGCTGGGCATCAGTGCTTAGGCCCGGAAAGGCCTCGGCCACATCCAGAGGCAGGCCCGCCGCCATCCTCCCCTGGTGAATCGAGCCGCTCGCCATCACTCCAACGCCCAAGTGTGCGGCCGCGGCGAGAAAGCTCATCCGCTTGCCCCGGACGGTCTGGTTCGGTTTGGAGAACGCCTCGGGCATCCCCAGGTTGAGGGGAATCTGAACCGCCCTGAAACGATGCCCCTCCCCGCCCGCCGCCTCGGCGCACCCGATCACTTCCTCGAGCGACAAATATTCCACCTCCGCCGGATCCGCCCGGAATCCGGCCCAGGTGGCCGTTCCGTAGCTCCGGATCTTGCCTTCCCCGGCCGCCGCTTCGAGCTCCGAAAATGCCGCGGTCAGCCGATCTCGAAAAACCTCCCGCGAAACTTCCTGGAGTTGTGTTTCGGGATTGTGGACATAGTATACATCGACCGTATCAACTCCCAAATTCCCCAGGCTGGCTTCGAGCTCATGGCGCAGATAGGCAGGCGTCATGCAATGGCAATTCGCCACAATGTCCTCCCGTCCGCAGCACCCTGAATCGAAAAAGGTCCGCTTCAGGTAGTCCGTGAATTCTTCGGCATCTTTGGGCGGAGCGCCGTCGAACGGGATAAATCCCCCCTTGGTCGTGAGAAAGACCTCCTCCCGGCGGGCGTCCCCGGCCCCGAGGAGGGAGGCCAGCGCCTCTCCGACGCAGCGCTCGCTCCGCTGGAACCGGTAGTTGATCGCCGAATCGATGACGTTGCATCCGCCCCGCACCGCCCGGGCCACCGAATCTCGGTAGGCGGCGTCGGTCTCCTCGTCGGCCTCGCCCAGGTAGGTGCCAATCCCGATGGAGGACAGCCAAAGATCGTCCCACTCCCTGAAATGGCCCGAATCGGATTGGACCGCAAACGAATCGCGAAACGAGGCGGTCCCCCCGGGCGTGGCAAAGCCA
>DNYS01000133.1:8022-8702 GCA_003506735.1 Nitrospinota bacterium | reverse complement strand
CAAGGTAAAATCCGGCCGGAAGCGGTTTGATAAGTGGCATTATTTTCGTTTCGGGCATGCTCCATCGCCGCCGATGCCTGCATTTATCCAGAAAAATTCGATATTTTCCCCTGCCTATCTTGACACCTCCCACCATTCCTCCCGATACTTTCCCCACCGGATAAATCAGTATATAATGAATTGAATCTGCTCCTGGCGTTCATCGCCAAAGGAAAAGCCGCTTTGGTTCGGGTGGGCTCGCAGCCTGGACCATCCGGCGCCGCGGCCGCTAATTTCCGGGGATTGATCGTGGAAATTTCGCTGAGCATCAACGGTCAGATTCAAAGATTCGACGTTGAACCAAGAACCCTCCTGGTCGATTTGCTGCGCGATGAAGCCAACCTGACCGGAACCCATGTGGCTTGCGAAACGTCGGTCTGCGGCGCCTGCACCGTTCTGTTGGACGAGCAGGCCGTGAAAAGCTGCACCGTTCTCGCCGTACAGGCGGACGGATGCGAGGTGACGACCATCGAAGGGCTCTCCGGTGAGGGCGAACTCCATCCCATTCAAAAACAATTCTGGGAAAAGCACGGCCTTCAATGCGGCTTCTGCACGCCCGGAATGATATTTTCCGCCTATCAACTCCTCGACCGGAATCCGGAGCCCTCGGAGGAGGAGATCCGCCACGGCATCGAGGGCAA
>DNYS01000133.1:7564-7819 GCA_003506735.1 Nitrospinota bacterium | reverse complement strand
CACCCTTCACATGGCCATTGTCCGCAGCCCCTACGGCAGCGCCGCCATCCGGAACATCGACTATTCGCGGCTCCTCGATACCCCAGGGGTGGTGGCCGTCTACACCGCAGCCGATCTGGCGGGCAAGGTCGGTCCCGTACCGGTGGCGGGCCTGGTGCCCGGCGCCAAGGTGCCCGTCCAGCCTGTATTGGCCGAGGGGCTGGTTAAATTCGCCGGAGAGCCCGTGGCGGCGGTCGTGTGCGAAACCCGTTACGG
>DNYS01000133.1:7149-7310 GCA_003506735.1 Nitrospinota bacterium | reverse complement strand
CGAGGGGCGTCCTGGCCCGGTACGATGTCGGCGAGGACAAGCTCACGCTCTGGACCTCGACCCAGGTGCCCCACAAGGTGCGCACCCACGTCGCCGAGCAACTCGGCATGGCGGAGAATCGCTTCCGCGTCATCACCCCCGAGGTCGGGGGCGGCTTCGGC
>DNYS01000133.1:6807-6931 GCA_003506735.1 Nitrospinota bacterium | reverse complement strand
TCATGAAGGACGGGACCGTCACCGCTATCCGCTATAACGTCCTGGCCGATTGCGGGGCCTACTATCAATACCTGACCGTCACCATCTTCACCCTCACCGGACTCATGCTGCCGGGACCCTACAA
>DNYS01000133.1:2721-6643 GCA_003506735.1 Nitrospinota bacterium | reverse complement strand
GCCGCCGAGTTGGGGATGGACCCGGCGGAAATCCGGAGGAAAAATTTTCCGGACAAATCGGAGTTTCCCTTCAACACGGCGGCGGGGCTCTCCTACGACAGCGGCGACTATCACATGACGCTGGATCGGGCGCTCGAAAACGCGGGCTACGCCGACATGCGGCGCGAACAGGAGGAAGCCCGCAAGGAAGGCCGCTACCTCGGAATCGGGCTTTCCACCTATGTCGAAGTCTGCGGCATGGGTCCCTCGGCGGCCCTCGGCGGCCAGGGCTGGGAGAGCGCCCGGGTGCGCGTCGAGCCGGGCGGCAAGGTGACCGTGTTCTCGGGCGCCTCGCCTCACGGCCAGGGTCAAAAAACGTCCTTCGCCCAAATCGCGGCCGATGGCCTTGGAATCGACATAGAGGACGTGGAGGTCATCCACGGGGACACGGACACCGTTCCCTTCGGAGTCGGCACGTTCGGCAGCCGGGGAACGGTGGTCGGCGGCACCGCGGTCGTCATGGCTCGGGACAAGGTGCGCGAAAAGATGGCCCGCTTCGCCGCGATGAAGCTCGAAGCCGACGTGGGGGATATCGAGTTCGCGGGCGGAAAAATCTATGTGGCGGGCGCACCGGAGCGCTCGGCCGAATTCGCCGAGATCGCGGCCATGGCTTACTCGGCAATCGAACTGCCACCGGGAACCGAGCCCGGCCTCGAGGAGACGAACTTCTTCGAGCCGCCCAACTTCACCTTCCCATTCGGCGCCCATGTCGTTCTGGCCGAAGTGGACCCCGAGACCGGGGATGTGAAAATTCTCCGCTATATCGCCGTGGACGATGTGGGAAACCAAATCAATCCTCTCCTGGTCGCGGGCCAGATTCACGGGGGCATCGCCCAGGGAGCGGGGCAAGCATTAGAAGAAGAAATGCTTTACGAAACCGGTGGCCAGCCCATCAACGGCTCGCTGATGCACTATGCGCTGCCCAAGGCGAGCCTTTTTCCGAGATTCGAACTGGATCAAACTGTCACCCCCACGGACGTGAATCCCCTCGGGGCCAAGGGAGTAGGCGAGGCGGGCACCATCGGCTCGACCCCCGCCGTCGTGAACGCGGTCGTGGACGCCCTTTCTCCTTTCGGCGTCAGGCACCTGGACATGCCCGTCCGGCCCGAACGGATCTGGCGAATCGCTGCCGGCAAGGAGGGTTGAGATGATTCCCGCCGGATTCGATTACCGAAGGGCAGAAACTCTCGAGGAGGCCATTCAGCTTCTTCAAGAGCACGGGGAGGAGGCGAAGATCATCTCCGGCGGGCATAGCCTGCTGCCCATCCTGAAGGCCCGTCTCGCCCAGCCGGGCATGCTCGTGGATATCAGCCGGATTCCCGCTCTTTCCGGGATCCTCGAAGAAGAACAGATTCTCATCATCGGCGCCCTGACGACCCATCATGAGATCGAGAGTTCGCCCGAGGTCCGGAAATTGTGCCCCCTCCTGGCCGAGACGGCCGCCCAAATTGGAGACGTCCAGGTGCGCAACCGAGGGACCATCGGCGGGAGTATCTCCCACGCAGACCCCGCGGCCGACTATCCGGCGCCGCTGATTGCCCTGGACGCGGAATTCTTGGTCACCGGTCCCGACGGGGCCCGCTCGAACCGCGCAGAGAATTTCTTCGAGGGCACATTCGAGACGGCGCTGAGGCCGAATGAAATTCTCACCTCGGTGCATATCCCCATTCTCGGGCGCAGGACCGGCGCAAGCTATTGCAAGGCGGCTCAGCAGGCGAGCGGATTCGCCGTGTGCGGGGTGGCGGCCCTCGTCGAATTGGGAGATGACGGTCTGGTCTCAAAAGCCAGCGTTGGGATCACGGGCGTGGCCGGGGCGGCTTACCGCGCCACCCCGGTGGAAGAGGCCATTGCCGGAAAAGCCCCGTCAGCCGAAAATATAGAGGCCGCCGCCGCATATGCGGCCGATGATATCGTGCCGTTCGAAGACCTCTACGCGACACCGGAGTTCCGCCGGCATCTCGCCGAGGTGTGGACGAGGCGCGCCCTCGATCGGGCCGCCCGGATGGCTGGTTCATGACCGAAAGCACCCTTTGATTCCCTCGTTTTCTCACCTTGATCGCCACAACGAACTCCTCATTTCCACCCTGAAGGAATTCGGCGACGATGACTGGCGGAAACCCAGCTACTGCCCGGGCTGGACCGCGGCCCACGTCATCGGCCACATGACCCTGGGCGCCCATTTTTACGCCCACACGGTGCGCAACGGTCAGGAGGGGGTTCAGTCGATCCCCTTCGGCGCGAAAGACATCCCCGAATTCAGGCAAATCCGCGCCGCCCGGATGGAGGAGCTGACCGCTCTTTCCGGAGAAGAGCGGATTGGCCGCTTTCAAGAGTCGGTGGACGGCCTCCAGGAAGCGTTCGCCTCGATTCTCCCGGACAATCTGGATAAACCCGCCTGGCATCCCCGGTGCCCCACCCCCATCCGGTTATTCCCTACTCAGCGATTCTACGAACTCATCCTTCACGGATGGGACATTCGGAACGAACCGGAGACCTCGATCATCCCGGAGGGATTGGATCACGGGGCCGAAATTCTAAAAGAGCGGCTGCCGTTTTTCTACAACCAGGCGCCCGATCCCGATCTCGAAGGGTTTTTCCGCCTCGAAACCACGGACCCCGCGCACGCCTGGGGCCTCGAGATCCGGAACCGATCGGCCGCCCTCCGGCCCCCGGACGGAACTGGCGCCGATGTGCGCCTCACGGCATCGGCAAGCGACATGATCCTCCTCGCCTGCGGCCGTGCGGACATCCAGGCCAGGCGCGCATCCGGCGCCCTGCGGATCGAGGGAAGTGAGGAAAAAGCCGAGGCGTTCTTGAAAATATTTTTCAGCTCCTTCTAGCGCCCCTTTCGCCGAGGGTTCATGAAACTTCTCATCGACGGGTACAACGTCATTCCGGCCATCCCCGAGTTGGGCCGGAAGCTCCGGAGCGATTTGGAGGAGGGGCGGGATGCGTTCCTCTCTCTCTTGGGAGAGTACAAGCGCGCCTCGTCCGCTCCGCTCGATATCACCGTCATCTTCGACGGGAAGCGCAATCCCGGAGGGGACACGGCAATGCGGATTCACGGGATTGGCGTGCGGTTTTCCCGGAACGAGATCGCCGACGACCTGATTCTGCGGCTTTTGAAAAATGAGATGTGGGGCGCAACCCTTGTGACCTCGGACCGCGGGCTCCGCGACGCCGCTGAGCCGATGGCGGGTGCCCTGGTCCGATCGGGCGAATTCGCAGACCGTCTTTTGTTGGCGATGGAAGAAGGAGGCGGCGAAGGAGAAACCGCCGAGCGGCCCACCCGCCATTCGACCAAAAAGAAGGGAAACCCCCGGCGGCTCTCGAAAAAAGAGCGCGTCCGCCAGCGCTCTCTCAAAAAACTCTAATCTTCCCTCCAGCTTATATTCCCACTCCCTACTTTTTCAGCCAGCCTCCCTTGAGCATCATCCGCGCGAGCGCATCGCCCACCAGGGCATGGCCCTTCGCGCTCATGTGCCCGTCCCGCGGGTGGAGGTAGAGCTTCCGGGGGGCGGGGTGGTTTTCGAACAGTTTCACTACGTCGAGAAACGGAAAACCTTGAGCGGCAGCGGCCCGGCGCAGCGCCCGGAACTCCCCTTGATGGGGGGGAGATTGAATCGCCCCGCCCGGGGGCATGAAGAACAAGATGATGGGAACTCCGGTTTTGTCCCGAACCCGCCGCCAGGCGGAGAGTAATTTTTCCAGGCCGGCCACCTTTGCGGGATATTTGTCAAAATCCCTGTGGAGCGTTTTTCGCTCGGACTCGAAATCGGGGTATGGGTTCCGCCGGAGGTGCTCTCTGGAGGCTTTTCGGATTTTCCGGTAGTTGAACCCGAGGTGGTAAAGGCGCGGCTTCCAGGCCGAAGAGGCGCGCCGG
>DNYS01000133.1:1772-2647 GCA_003506735.1 Nitrospinota bacterium | reverse complement strand
AAAAATTTCTCCAATTTCTCAAAATACACATCGTCCACAAAAAATTCCGCGATCGCCAAATCCGGCTTGAACCGGAGGCCGCGCTTCTTCAGATATTCGAGCATCTGGACGCTGTGCCAGGCCGGAACGCCGGCGTTAATGACCTCGACGCGCCAGCCTTTTTCGCGAAGCTTTTTTTCGAGAACGCGCAGGTAGGTGTCCCCTTCCTCGACCCCCCAACCGAACGCGAACGAGTCGCCCAGGCCCAGAATGCGGAACACGCCCTTGGGCTTCTCCAGCGTATGATCCGGCCCCCGATGGCCGAAATCGTTGATGCGGATGTGGTAGCCAATATCCACGTGCCATCCCCGGACGTTCGGGCGGTTCGTCCAGCCGAACTCGGGGGAGTATTTTGCATAGCTCTTCACGCGGGGACGGGCGATGGGCGGGTCCCACAGGACCAGGGCTGCCTCGGCGATCACCAGGGCCGCGACGGTGGTGGCGGCGGCGATGGCCAGCCGCCCCGCGATCAGGCCCCTCCCCGCCCGCTTCGGCGGAAAGGCAGCGGCCGCCGAAACAGCGGCGAACAGCACGCCACCCAAGGCCGGATGCACATGAATGGCGTAGCCCGACCCCAGATGGAACAGGACGCCGATCAGCCCGAGGCATCCGGCCGGAAGGTAGATTCCAGCAATGATGTCCGGCAGGCTCTCCCTCTTTCGCCTCCTCCATACGCCGGCGGCCCCCACAGCGATCAGCAGGGCCGCGAGGATCAGCCACCACGCTGCGCCGGGCGGCGTCCTGGCTCCGCCCGCCGGCTTGACGAGAAAAACCGATTCGATTCGAAACAGATAGTTCCGGACATCGACCCGCCGGACATAGAGGCGGCCGCTCCC
>DNYS01000133.1:1222-1668 GCA_003506735.1 Nitrospinota bacterium | reverse complement strand
CGCGGCGCCACTTTCCGCCGGGCTCCAGAGGAGCGGCCCGCTTCCCGGAAAGCCGAACCGCGCCAGGTCCACTTCCCTCGAGAAGATAAAAGAGGCGGACCCGGTAGACATCTGCGGCCGGTCTCCGGATCAGGAGCTTCGGGCGGGCCGAACGGCTTTCGATGACCTCGCGCCTCCCGTGGCGCAGGGCGGGAGGGCTCCAGCCCGCCGGTGCGGCGGCAACCGATACCGGAATCCGCTTGCGGAGCGGCCCGGGGTCCGAATCGGCTCCGAGCTGAAGCGCCAATCCGGCCAAAAAGACGGACAATATGCCTATCGCCCAGTTCCGCATCGAAACCCTCTCTCGATCCATGATGCCTACCGGTTTACGAGGAGCGGAGAATTCGAAAATATGATCCGCCGCCGCGCGGAATGCATAAAAACGCGGCGCCACTTTCCGCCGGGCT
>DNYS01000133.1:0-1159 GCA_003506735.1 Nitrospinota bacterium | reverse complement strand
CTTTCCGCCGGGCTCCAGAGGAGCAATCCCGGCGGGGGCGGGTTTATTTCGTGAGGAGGAAGTTGCCCACCACGAGGGCGTCCATTTCCGAGGCCATGAAGGTGCGGTAGGCGTCGGCGGGCGTGTTCACGATGGGCTCCCCGCGCAGGTTGAACGAGGTGTTCAGCACGACCGGCACGCCCGAGGCCTCCCCGAAGGTCTCGATCAGGCGGTGGTAGAGGGGGCTTTCCTCGCGGACCACCACCTGAAGGCGGCCCGAGCCGTCCACGTGGGTGATTGCCGGAAGGACGGATCTTTTCTCCTCCCGCACCGGAACGACCAGCAGCATGAACCGCGCCGGGTAGTGGCGCTCGGGATCAATGAGTTCAAAATACTCGCCCGTCCGCCCGGCCGGAACCGAGGGGGCGAAGGGGCGAAACGGCTCGCGGAACTTGATCTTGGTGTTGACGATCTCCTTCATCTCCTCGCTCGTGGGATTCGCCAGGATCGAGCGGTGGCCCAGCGCGCGGGGGCCCCACTCGAAGCGGCCCTGATGCCAGCCGATGACGTCCCCGGCCATGAGGCGCTCGGCGACGCGGCCCAGGAGAAGATCCTCCCCCTCGATTTCTTCCCACTCGGCGCCCATCTCGCGAAGCTGCCCGGCCGCCTCGGCGGCACTGTATTCCTCTCCCCAGTAGGCGTGGCCCATCACGGGCGAGCGCTTGCCCTTGAGCAGGGCGTTGTGCACATAGAGCGCCGCCCCCAGGGCGCCGCCCCCGTCTCCTGCCGCCGGCTGGATATAGATCTCCCTAAAACCCGATTCCTTGAGGATGCGCCCGTTCGCCACCGAGTTGAGCGCGACGCCCCCCGCCATGCACAAACAATCCAGGCCCGTCGAGCGGTGCAGTTCGCGGGCCATGTCTAGCACCAGCTCTTCGGTCACGCGCTGGATGCTCGCCGCCACGTCGGCGTAGTGCTCGTTCCGGCGGCAGGCGGCTTCGTAGTTGGCAGGCTTGGGGCCGTAGTAGGAGGGATAGCCCGAGCTGCGGGTGAAGAATTTGCTCTCCGGCTCGCGCGCGGGGCCGAGGAGCTCGATGAACTTTTCGCTGTAACTCGTCGTCGTCGAGCGGTGGAAGGCGAAGTAGTCCATCTCCAGCGAAAAGCCGCCCCCTCCCTCGCG
>DNYS01000180.1:4108-4845 GCA_003506735.1 Nitrospinota bacterium | reverse complement strand
CCATCCTGGCTCTCTTCATGATCCGCGCGGCCCCTTTATTGCCCTGCCCCCCGGATTCTTTCAGCCACCTTAAAAGGGCCGCCGTTGACATATTCAGATTGCCCTTCGCCGTCCGGGCGATATTCTTCAGCGAGTAGCCCGCGCTTTTCAGCGCGCTCGCGATTCGGGCCTTGTTTCAGATATTGAAAACATTCTTCACGATATTCGCGGCCGAGTTCGTTGATGTGCTCAGTTTATTTCGAAGGGTTTTAATCGTACTGAACGCGGAAATTCCCCCACTTTTGAAAATCCTGGCGATAGAGGTCGCGCCAGCCCAGAATTTGGATTTCAACTGCCCGGCGATGTAGGAAGGGCTTTTCCCGGCGCGTCTCAAATTTTTGAACAGATCTTTTCTCGTGTGAGTGACGGCCATGCACATTTCTGGTGCGGGGTGGATACTCCGGCACTCGATGGTGCCCCGCGCCGTGGCCGGGCCCGGCGCTGCCATGAGAAAAATCAGGCCCGCACAAAAAAATGCCGCGAAACATTTGTTCATTCGGAAAGTCTTTTTCATCATCGCCGATCTCGATGCCCTCATCGAGGGTCTGCCGGAGAAAATTCGGGGGATGGCCCGGATACGGAGAAAAGATATTTTCGACAGCCTGCTCAACCGCCGGCTGATATTCCGGCAAACCGAGAAACTCGGCGCAGGCAACCGGAAGGCCGTCAGGGATTACGTCGCACGGGCGCGGAGGGAG
>DNYS01000180.1:0-4066 GCA_003506735.1 Nitrospinota bacterium | reverse complement strand
AGGGAGATTATGATTCGCGTGGTGATGAGCGATCTCAATAAAAAATGGGCGCCGACGGCCAGGGAATTGAAAGACGAGTACGAAAGGAACAAGAAAAAATTTCATCAGCTCGGCAAGGTCACCGCCTCGCACATCATGGTGGTCTCGGAAAAAGAGGCCAAGGAGCTTTTCGAGAAGCTGAAAAAAGGGGCGAATTTCGCGAAATTGGCAAAGAAATATTCGATGGCCCCGGAGCGCCAGATGGGGGGGAGCCTCGGAGCGATGACCCGGGGCCAGCACCGGACGACCGGCCTTCCGGCCATCATCGAGGAAACGGCGTTTTCATTAAAGGCGGGATCGTTTAGCGGCGTCGTGCGGAGCCAGTTCGGCTGGCACATCGTTTATACGTCCCAAAAAGAAAAGGTGCGCCAGCTATCCTTCAAGGAGGTTCATAAATCCATCGAGGAGAGCCTGGGAAAATCGAAGCGGGCCCGCCGGTTGGAGGCCATGCTGGCCAAACTATCGGCCGAATACAAGGTTATAAAATATCCCGACCGGATTCCCTGACGGCGGAAGGCGTGCCGGATACAAAATTGCGGCGGATTCGATCGAGCCAGTGCGCGGGGGTTCGGTTCAGCCCGCGTCTCCGGCCTGGCGCGGGCCCAAGGTCTTTTGGAGATGAAGGACCACCGGGATGGAAATCAGGATAAGAAGGATGATGAGAATAATCGGAACGACGTAACTTCCCGTGAATTGGAAGTAATACCCCGCGAACGGCGGGCCGACGACGCCGCCCATGCCGTAGGCGATTTCGGTGAATCCCACGATGACAGCGTAAGTGGGCCCCTCGAAGATATCGCCGCCCAGGGCGGAGCCGCACGAGCTCATGCCGCCGATCCCGATTCCGTAGATGACGGCGAAGATGTATGCCAGGAGCAGGCCGCCGCCCCAGACCGGAAGAAAGAGCAGCAGAACCAGCCCCAGGCCCACCACGGCCGCCGAGATTGCCGTGCCCGGTCCCCGGCCGATCCGGTCGCCCAGCCAGCCTCCCGAGATGCTTCCGAAGGTTCTCAAAAAGCCCACCATGCCGATGATCAACGCCAGGGCCGCCACCGAAAACCCGATGTCCTTCAGGTAGAGCGCGATCAGGCTGATGATCGTGTTGTTGTTTAAGCCGACGGCGAAATACACAAACATCATGCACCAAAAGCGGTGGTCTCCCTTGAGGGAGAGAAAAACGGTTTTTACGCTCTTGTCCACGGGGGCCTGGCTGGAGGGGTCCCCGTTCCCTCCGGGGTCTGGCTCGGTGGCGGCGCCGTCGCGGTTTTGCCCCACGTCCCCAGGCCGGTCCCGCATCACGAAATAACTCATCGGCGTGATGACGAGGAGGACGAACAGCCCGTATCCCACATAGGCGAGCCGCCAGCCCCACAGGGCGATCATTCTTTCGGTGAGCGGAAGGAGGACGAGAATCCCGATTCCGATTCCCGACAGGGTGATGCCGGTGGCGCGGCCCCGGAAGCGCATGAACCAGCGGGGCATGATCGCCGAGTTCGTGGCGAACCCGTTCAGCGCAAGCCCGATCCCGCCGAGAAGGCCGATCACGAGATAAACGTGCCAGATGGTGTTGATGAAATAGCCCAGCAGGGAAGCAACGGCCACAAGGGCGCATCCCCAGGGCATGATAGCGCGGGGGCCATGCCTTTCGAGGAGCGAGCCAATGTAGGGGGACGATAGGGCGTAGATCAACAGCGAAAGCGAGAATGCCCAGCTGAGCGTGCCCCGGCTCCAGCCGAACTCGGCGATGAGCGGGATCTGGAAAATGGAAAACGAAAATCGGTAGACAACCTGAAAGGCCAGCGTGACGAAGCCCAGGCCGACAATGATCCAGCCGTAGTAGAGGCGGGGCGCCGGGCGGGGCTGCGCGGTCGAGGTCATGGGTGGCGGGCTCCCGCCCCCGGCTTCGCGGGGCGACCGGTGAAGAATGAATCCGAAAAAAAATAGCCGGAATCCCGGCAAATAAGTAAACCTAGGCTATTCTAGCCCTCCCTTGCCCCGGCGCACAATGGCGCGGGTGCTTGCGCTAAGCCTCCCAGAAGGCCATCGCCGTCTGAACGTGGATATCCAGGGTGTCCTCGGGGTTTCTGGCGTAGCCGCCGCCGAGCGTACCGGCGGCGGGGATCGACCGCTGGCGGCATTGGGCGAGGATGAAATCGTCCCGGCGGCGGAGGCCCTCCTTGGAGAGTTTGAGCGTGCCGAGCTGATCGTCCATATAGGGGTCCGCGCCCGCCTGGTAGATGACAAGTTCGGGCCGGTGGCCGTCGAGTATCCGGGGAATGTGCGCCTCGATCTTTTCCATGTACTCGCCGTCGCTGGCCAGATCCGCGAGGCCGATGTCCAGATCGCTCCGCCGCTTGCGGGGATAAATGCTTTCCTGGTGGATGGAGAAGGTGAACACATTTTCCTCGTTCCGGAAAATCACCGCCGTCCCGTTTCCCTGATGCAGGTCGCAGTCGATCACGGCGGCGCGGGAGATGGCCCCCTCGGCCATCAGGACCCGTATCGCCAGGGCGAGGTCGTTGACGTAGCAGAACCCCTCGGCGCAATCGGGAAACGCGTGGTGAAACCCGCCGGAAAGATTCAGCGCCAGCCCCCTCGCCAGCGCTTCGCGGGCGGCCCGGAGAGTGCCCCCGGCCGATAGAAACACCCAGCGGATAATCTCGGGCGAAAGGGGGAGTTCGCTCGGGAGCGTGCGCTCGGTGTGCACGCCCGAGCGCATATCGGCGAGGTATTCTTTCGTGTGGATCAGGAGAACTTCCGCGTCCCCCGCCTCGGCGGGCTCAAAGAAGGCGCTCTCCGGGATCCCCCCGGCCCGCAGGCGCTCGAAAGTTTTACGGAACTTCTCTACTTGAAGAACGTGTTGGCCGATGTCGGCGCAATAGTCCGGATGATAGATGAACGCGGCCACTAGACGATCCCGCTCTCACGGAGGCGGGAGATGTCCTCGCCGCCGTAGCCGAGGTGGCCGAGTATCTCTTCGGTGTGCTTTCCCTTCGGAGGACCCGGCCAGCGGATGCGGCCGGGCGTGTCTTTCATGATCGGATTGGGGGTCTGAATCCGGAAGGTGCCCAGCTCCTCGTCCTCCACCTCGATGAACGTGCCCCGTTGGCGGACATGGGGGTCGTTCAATAGTTGCTCGATGTCGTAGATGGGCCCCAGCGCGCCCTCGAACTTCTGGAAACGAGCGATGGTCTCCTCCAGGGTATGCTCCCCGATCCAGGCCTGAATCGCCTCATCGAGCTCCTCCATGTGAGCGACGCGCCCCTCCTGGGTCTGCATTCTCGGGTCCTCGCCCAGGTCTTCTCTGCCGATGGCCGCCATGATGCGCTTGTAGATGCTGTGGGCGCTGCCCGAGAGGACGACGTAGCGTCCGTCCTTGCAGCGGTAGGTGTTCCGGGGCGCCACGAAGGGAAGCGTGTTGCCAGTGCGTCCCTGGATGGTTCCGAGCTGATCGTACATGAGCGATTGCGGCCCGAGGAGAGTAGTAATCGGCTCGTAGATGGCCAGATCGATCACCTGGCCCGGCGCATCGTGCATGTCGCGGTGGTAGAGCGCCATCATGACCGCGTAGGTGCCGCACATGGCGCTGACGCCGTCCGCCAGCGCGAATCCCGGCAGCGTCGGCGGCCCCTCCGCCTCTCCGGTGATGTGCGAGTACCCGCTCATCGCCTCGGCGAGAGTGCCGAACCCCGGCCGCCGGGCGTAGGGTCCCTCCTGGCCGAAGCCGCTGCATCTGACCAGGATCAGCTTCGGGTTCAGGCGGTGGAGGACCTCCCAAGAAAGCTCCCATTTTTCGAGGGTTCCGGGCCGGAAATTCTCAATCAGGACATCCGCGTCCACAACAAGTTTCTTAAGGATTTCCTGGCCCTCGGGCGCCGAGAGGTTGCAGGTGATCGATTTTTTGTTCCGCCCCGTCAGCTTCCACCAGAGCGAGATGCCATCTTTTTGGGGCGCGAAGCTCCGGAGCGAATCCCCCCGCGGGTGCTCGACCTTGATCGCCTCGGCCCCGAAATCGGCCATGTGGGCG
>DNYS01000045.1:2033-3536 GCA_003506735.1 Nitrospinota bacterium | reverse complement strand
CGGCGCTTCGGCGGCGTGATGGCGCTCGATGCGCTGAGTTTCGAGGTGCGGCCCGGTGAAATTTTGAGCCTGATCGGCCCGAATGGCGCGGGCAAGACGACCGCCTTCAACGTGATCACCGGGATGATGCAACCGGCGGCGGGCGATGTGCGATTCAGTGAGGGGAGCATCGTCGGCCTCAAACCGGACGCCGTCACGCGTCTGGGCATCGCGCGGACGTTTCAGAATATCCGCATTTTCCGGGGCATGACCGTCCTGGAGAACGTGATGGTGGGGCGGCACGGAAAACTGCGGGCCGGGCCAGTCGGCGCCGTCCTGCGGACGCCCGGGGTGATGAATGAGGAGCGGGCGGCCGCCGAATTTTCGATGGCGCTGATGCGCTTCGCCGGCATCGAACCACACGCCGGAGCGCGGGCGGACACGCTCTCCTACGGGGATCAGCGCCGGCTGGAGATCGCGCGCGCCCTGGCGACCGAACCGCGGGTCATTCTCCTGGACGAGCCCGCCGCGGGGATGAACCCCCGGGAAAAAAGCGACCTGAACGATCTCATTCTCGCCATCCGGGAGCGCGGCGTGACCGTCCTGCTCATCGAGCACGACATGAAAGTCGTCATGGGCATCTCGGACCGGGTCATCGTCATCGACCACGGCGTTAAAATCGCGGAGGGAACTCCCGCCGAGGTCCGCCGGGATCCCAAGGTCCTCGAAGCCTATCTCGGAGCCTCCCATGCTTGAAATCGAGGACATTCATTTTTTCTACGGACAAATTCACGCCCTCCAGGGCGTCTCGATGAAAGTGCCGCTGGGGAAAGTGGTCTGTCTCATCGGAAGCAACGGCGCGGGAAAATCCACCACCCTGATGTCGATCAGCGCGGTCAACCGCATCTCGAGGGGCGCCATCCGGTTTGAGGGCGAGGCCATTCATGGGCTCTCGCCCGAGCAGATCGTCCGAAGGGGGATCTCCCAGGTGCCCGAGGGGCGGCGGATTTTTCCGGACCTCACGGTGCTGGAAAATCTCGAAATGGGCGCTTTCCTCCGGCGCGACCGGGGGGAGGTGACTCAGGATTTAGATCATGTATATTCCCTGTTCCCGATCCTTTTCGAGCGCCGCCGCCAGCGGGGCGGAACGCTTTCCGGCGGCGAGCAGCAGATGCTGGCCATCGGCCGGGCGCTCATGGCGCGGCCCCGGCTTCTTCTTCTCGATGAGCCCTCGCTGGGTCTTGCCCCGAAAGTGATCGAGACGATTTTCGAGGTCCTGGACAAAATCCGCAGCGAAGGGACCGGGATTTTTCTAGTCGAGCAAAACGCCCACCTCGCACTGGGTTTCGCGGACTGGGGCTATGTCATGGAAACGGGCCGGGTGGTCATGGGCGACAGCCCCGAGGTATTGCGCAACTCGCCCGAGGTCCGCGAGGCCTATTTGGGTGAATAAAGACGGCTGGGTGAATAAGGGAAAATCGCGAATATTGGATTCCCGCTTTTTTTAACCCGGAGGATTTTCAA
>DNYS01000045.1:1121-2008 GCA_003506735.1 Nitrospinota bacterium | reverse complement strand
TCAACCGAGAGGAGAGAAGGATGATTTACGAAATACGGACTTATACGATCAAGGTGGGCACGGTTCAGGAGTACTACGAAAAATTCCACGAAGCCTTCGACGAGCGCCAGAAGCTCTCGCGGATGATCGGTATCTTCAACACCGAGATCGGCGATCTGAACCGGGTCATGCATATATGGGAGTACGATAACGCCGGCCACCGCGAGGAGACCCGCGCCAAGTCGTTGACCTTCGACTGGTGGCCGCCCCCCATCGGGGACCTTCTCGTGAGTCAGACCACCAAGATCGTGACCACGCCGCCCTTCCGTCCCGAGCCCCGGCTCGGCAACAACGGGGGCGTCTACGAGGTCCGCACCTACACCCTCTTTCCCGGCACGACAAAAGACGTCCTTGCAAAATGGACCGATGCCATCGAGGCCCGCGAGAAGCTCTCGCCGCTGGCCGCCTTGTTCATGTCCGAGTCGGGTCCGCTGAACGAATGGATTCATATTTGGGCCTACGATGACCTGAACCACCGCGCCGAGATTCGCAAAAAAAGCCGCGAACTGCCGAACTGGCCTCCCGGCTCGAGACCCTTCCTCGTTTCCCAGAACAACGAAATCTGGGTGCCGGGGCCTTATTCGCTCATGCACTAGGTTTTCTTATGCCTAACCAGGGCTGGCCCCGCGTGGCCGCCCGCGCCGCCCGTGCGGTGAGCGCTCGACAAAATCGCCCCCCGGTCTCCGGCGAAAGAGATCGGGGGGCATTTGCTTGTCCGGCGGGCGGAAAGCCGCCATTAGAAATATAAAATCCCCGCGATGCCCAGCGCCCAGCAGTAGTACGCGAACCCCCGTAAATTTCCCCTTTTCACGAGGCGGATCAGCCAGCCGAGGGCGAGGATGCCCGCC
>DNYS01000045.1:0-1020 GCA_003506735.1 Nitrospinota bacterium | reverse complement strand
AAGCGGGCGGCCATCTCGCGGTCGATCCCCAGAAACAGGGCCGAGGTGATCGTCGCCCCGGAGCGGGAGATGCCCGGCGTGATGGAAAGGGCCTGAAAGAGGCCGATGATGAGGGCGTCGCGCCAGGTCATCTCATTCTCGCCCCGGCCGCCGGCGGAATGCGATTTGCCGAAGAACAAAAAGGCGCCCGTGACCAGGAGCGCCATGGAGGTCAACCGGGGGCTGCCGAAGAGGCCCTCGATGAAATCGTCGAAGAGGATGCCGACAAAGCCAGCGGGGACCGAGGCCAGAAGGATGAACCAGGCCGTCCGCGCCGAGGCGGGGTCCGGGTTATTTCTGGCCAGGGACAGAACCCAGGCGCGGAGGATTCGCCAGGCATCGGCTCCGTAAAAGGCGAGGACAGCCGCCAGGGTGCCCACGTGGAGAAGGATATCGAAAAGAAGCTGGGGCTTGGCGAAGCCGAGGAGGGCCTGGCCCAGGACGAGGTGGCCCGAGCTGCTGACGGGCAGGAATTCGGTCATCCCCTGGAGGATGCCCAGCAGGGCCGCCTGCGCCCAGGTGATGCTTTCGCTCATTCCGGTCTCCGGAGCTAAAGGTAGCGTTTGAACCCTTTTTTGCCAAGCTTTTTGACCAGCTCTCCCACCGATTGGGCGCTCGAGGCGCGGCACAAGAGAAGGGCGTCCCCCGATTCGATCACGATGAGGTCCTCGACCCCGATCGCGGCGACGAGCGGCTTGGTCGTGCGGACGATGAGTCCGCGCGTCTCCTCGGCGTGGACATGCCCCCCCTCGGGGACGATCCAGATGTTACCCGCCCCGTCGAGGGGCAGCACGCCCCGGAGCGCCGTCCAGCTCCCCACGTCGTCCCAGCCCATGTCGGCGGGCAGGACGATGAGATCGCGGGCGGATTCCATGACAGCATAGTCGATGCTGACCGCCTCGCAGGCCTTGAAGTGGCGTGCGAAGGCGGCGGTCTGGCGCTTCCGGAGGGCCTCGGCCGCCAGCTCAATGCGGCGGCCGG
>DNYS01000120.1:430-4753 GCA_003506735.1 Nitrospinota bacterium | reverse complement strand
GGTGCGTTTGATCGTCGCTGGCATTGGGGGTTTTTGCCGTCACAGCTCCAGAATATTCTGTTCAAGTCGACCTATTTCGCATAAAAAGGAAAAGCCCTCAATTCTGGAGCGAGAATCTACGACTAATTTGGAGGGTAAAATTCGTTGGACCAGGACACCCCTTTCCTTTAAAATTTGGTAGGGGTCTCAATATATCGATTGCTGTCCCGAGGCGCGGACAGATACGAATGGTAAAATATTCCTGGATAGGTATTTGAAGGAGTTCCACGATGCCGATCAACAAGTCTACAGGTCTTGCCGCGGAGATGGGCGTAACCGATGAGATGATGGCCTGCCCGGTTCCCCGGGTGCCTTTAATCGATCCGGACAACATTCCAGAACACCTGCGAACCGAACTTGCCCCCCTCTATGAGCGGGGCATCAAGCGATGGGGGACGGTCTCACGCTTCATCCGTCTCCTCGGCTGGGCGCCCGGCTTTGTTGAAGGCTGGCAGAAAATGGACGGTGGGCTACGGGTGCGTCACCGCGATAGCGACCCCGAATATGTCCGGATGCCTCAACTCGTCATCATCAAGACGGCGCTTTTGACGCAGTGCAACAACTGACTGGGACACAACGTCGAGCTCGGTCGGGCTCAGGGCGTTACGCAGGATCAGATCGACCTTATGGAAGGAGACGACTGGAAAGAAAGCTCCCTCTTCAGCGTGAAGGAAAAGGCCGTCATCCGCTGGGCTGAAGAGGTGTCGAACTTGACAGCGAAGGAAAACGACCTCGCGTTTGAAGAGATGCGACGATACTTTAGCACCGAGCAACTCGTTTCGCTCACCGTCCTGTGCGGGATGTGGAATATGACGGGCCGAGTGGCCGAGGCGCTTCATCTTGTCGTGGAGCCCCCCGGTGGGCGGATCGCCTTCCAGGAGGGAAGCGCCGAGTGACGTAGGAAAGGATTGGTACCACTATCGGGGGCAGGTCAAGGCAAAGGGGTTGTCTCTGGTGGCCGTATCCTGGGACCGCCGTGGAGGCCGGAGGAGTCGAGGGGAGGAGTCAGCCGATGAGCCAGCCAGGGTTTGAGGTGGTGCGCCTGGTCAAGCCGGGCGAGGGAAGCGAGGAAGTCGAGAAAGTCTATGCGGAAATCTGCCGAATGAAGGACCCCCGCTGGCTGGGCCCCTTGTTCGGTTTCTTTGCCCATGTGCCGGGTCTCCTGAAGGCGTGGTGGGAGCTACAGAAGCAGCTCGAGGTGGTGAAGGGCCATGTGCCGCGCGATCTGACCAACCGCATCGCCATGGTGTGCGCCGTGGCCTCGGACTGCCCTCGCTGCGTGACCTTCCACAAAACCGACCTGATCCACCGCATGGAGATGGACCCCGAGGAGGTGGAGAAGCTTCACAATTTTGAGAACGCCGATCTCCCCGAGGCAGAGAAAGCCGTCTTCCGCGTGGCGCGGAAGCTGACCCTCAACGAGCAGATGACGGACGCGGAGTTCCGGGCCTTGCGCGAGGCGGGGTATGACGACGCGGCCATCGTGGAGATCGTATCGGTCGCACTTCTGGAGGGGGGCTTCGCCCGCCATGCCAGTGTTTTCGCCCGTTTCGAGGATGGGATGAACTGGCCCGCCCAACACACTCCATCGGCCGAATACCGCAGCGTTATCGACCGCTAGGGGGGGATGGGCACATGCTGACCCTCACGGGCGCTTTCGGCCCCTACGACCGAACCGAGGCCCTTCGTTCGGGTAGCGTGCGCCCGGAGAGGATCGATCTCACCTGCCTCACCCTCTATCCTCCCGAAATCTTCTACCGCATGTGCCGCTATCAGGAATTCGAGGTCTCAGAGATGTCCATGGGCTCGCACTGCTTCTTTCTGGGCCAGGGGGAAAGCCCCTTTGTCGGCATCCCCGCCTTTCCCAGCCGGGTGTTCCGCCATTCGATGGTGTACGTCAACAATGAGGCGGGGATTGAACGGCCCGAGGAACTGAGCGGGAGGCGCATCGCCATCCGCGAGTGGGGGCAAACGGCCTTCGTGTGGATCATTGGAATCCTGGCCGAAGAGTACGGTCTCGACATCCTCTCGGTAGACTGGGTACAGGAGAGCGAGCCGCGCGTCCCCCTGCGCTATCCTGCGGGGATGCGGATCCGCACCATGCAAAGGGGCGAGACTCTCTCAGGAATGCTTGATTCCGGGGCTGTGGATGCCGCGCTGATTCATCAGGTGCCAGCGTGCTACCGGCAGGGCTCGCCCCGTGTGCGGCGGCTGTTCGAGGATTTCAAAGTAGCCGAGGTCGACTATTACCGCCGCACGGGGGTGTTTCCCATCATGCATTGCGCCGTCGTGCGGGCCGATGTTCACCGGCGCGCGCCATGGGCGCTTCGCAGTTTCTACCGTGCCCTGTGTGAGGCCAAGGCCCTTGCCTTGGAGAACATCCAAGACTACGGCGCTCTCTCGGCCAGCGTGCCCCTACTGCCCGCGGTGATGGAGGAGACGCGGGAGATCTTCGGAGAGGATTTCTGGCCCTACGGAATGGAGGCCAACCGCAAAACCGTAGAGAAGGTCGTTCTCTATGCCCACCAGCAGGGGCTCACCCCGCGCCGGCTGGAGGTGGAGGAGCTGTTCGGCGAGAGTGTGCGGGGGGACAGTTTCTTGTCGTGATCTTCAAGGAGAAGACGCATGGTGATCCTCAAGGCGAGGCCCCAGGACGTGGAATTCGACCTGGCTCGAACCGCCATCATGGTGGTGGACATGCAGAACGCCTACGCGAAGAAGGGCGGTATGCTCGATCTGGGAACGGGAATTGACGAATCGCGCACGAACCGTGTGATCGAGGCCAACCAGCGTCTGCTGCCTGCCGCGCGCGCCGCTGGTGTGAAGGTGTGTTATCTCCAATTCGGATACAAGCCCGACCTCAGCGACGCCGGGGGGCCGCAGTCGCCCAACATCCGCAAGCAGATGGCCATCAAGATGATCAAGGAACGCCCGCAGGACCGCGATAAGCTCATCGTCGAGGGCACCTGGGGCTGGGAGATAATCGACGAGCTCAAGCCCGAGCCGGGCGACCTCGTGGTAAAGAAGGCTCGCTACAGCGGTTTCGCGGGCACGACGCTGGAAAACCAACTCAACGGCCTAGACATCCGCCACATCTTCTTCACCGGGGTCGCCACAAACGTCTGCGTGGAGAGCACGGCGCGCGAGGCCTATTTTCGCGAGTTCTGGCCCATCCTCATCGAGGACGCGATGGACCACACCGGGCCGGACTTTACCCGACAGGCCACCCTTTACAATTTCGAGTCGAAACTCGGCTGGGTGACACAGACGGGCGATGTGCTGGCCATGTTGGAGCGCAACCAAGCCTAGTGGGGTGGCCCCTCAAAGGCACTCCCTGGCTGGTATTGGTGGGCCCTACGGTTATCCAAGGGGCGAATTGTAGGGCTCTATCTGAAGACGATTGTGAAGGAGAGGTCGGTGGCCGAAGCGGCGTTCCGGGGCGTGTTCCCCTACCTGGTCTCACCGGTGGATGAAGGGGGCGAGGTGAAGTCGGAGGTCCTCGCCCGCCTCGTAGACCATCTGATCCAACAGGGCGTCCACGGCCTCACGCCGCTGGGCAGCACGGGCAAGTATCTTAAAATCTTTTCACCGCAGTTCCATCTAGGGAGATTCGTATCATGGGCGCTATCCTCGACCAATTCGCGGCTGAATGTCATGACATCCTAAAAAAAGACTCTGGCCGAGATGGCTTGGAGGAAGTCTGCAAAAAACTCGAAAAAATTCTGGTCAATGAAGAATTCGTCGCAGAGCACCTGGGCCCAGATCAAGATTCGCGCCGGGATATCCTTTACGAGGACCCGGAGTTGGGATTTTGTATCATTGCCCATGTACATCAGGACGCCAGCGGAAGCCCACCACACGACCACGGACCCTCTTGGGCCATCTATGGCCAAGTAAAAGGGTCAACTGAGATGACCGAATACCGGCTGCTGGAAAAACCCGACGGCGATCAACCCGGAAAAGTGGAACCGGTGAAAATCTCCCTTTTGACTCCTGGAAAGGCGATTGCCTACGACGTTGGGGAACTGCATTCTCCGAAACGAGAGGACGAGACGCGCCTGATTAGAATCGAGGGCGCCAACATGGATAACATCAAGCGGGATAGCTACGAGGTGGCCTGACAGCATTCCTCCAATGGCGCTCTAGCAGGTGTGTTTTCTGTGAGATGCATCCGATTTCTTGAACAGGTCTGAGGAATAAGGCCTGTGCTCCAAAAAATATGGACCCGTTCATGACGAATTACTGTCATACCGGAAGAGTACCGAAAATCCTCTCATTCAGCAT
>DNYS01000120.1:0-403 GCA_003506735.1 Nitrospinota bacterium | reverse complement strand
TTCAGCATGGACCGGTTTGAGAGGGGAAGATCACCTAAAGTTCCGAAGATTAATGGATACGGCCATGCTCAATGATCGAACTTGAGTAAAACGTACGTTCCATAAAGCGTACCGCCGATAGCACCCCAGAACAGAAATTGAAGTATGAAAGGCGAAATCATTTTTTTAAAAATTATTATTTCCATAAAAACTTTCACTTCTCCCCCTGTACTCCGCAAAAATTTAATCCCACACGAAATTAAGGCTTTTAGCGTCTGTCCTGGTCCAGCGAATTTGTGGTGAGGTCGTTTGGCCGAAATCTCTTGAATATTCAGCATTTATGATAGCCTCCGAGGTCCAATAGCAAGGACTATTATCGGAGACCTTTATGCCCGTAAAGCAGGCTCACCCGCAGATACCTCTC
>DNYS01000022.1:5737-6004 GCA_003506735.1 Nitrospinota bacterium | reverse complement strand
TGAATGGCCCGGATTTTGAAAAAGGGAGAGCGTTCCTGCATCATTCCGGTTAGAATGCGCCGGGAGAGACAGGCCGGCCGCGGCGAGGCGATGGCGGCCAGCCCAGCCCGGGCGCTCGAAGTTGTCCGCCGGGGGGCGCTCTTTGGGCCGAGTCTCTGAGCCAATTCTCTAGGCTGATTGGGAGAAAACCATGGATATGCTGATCTTCATACTGATTCTGGGGGGGTTCATCCTCTTCAAGCGGCTTCCGGATGAGCAAAGGAAGCA
>DNYS01000022.1:1260-5593 GCA_003506735.1 Nitrospinota bacterium | reverse complement strand
GGGAAGAAGACTAGCTGTACACCTAGAGCATTCAGACAAATCCATCTCCTCCCACGAGAGGCTCTTTCCGAGAACAGGCCAAGTTCTTTTCTGTGATTACAAGGGGCGGACAGAGCCCGAGATGGTGAAGCGGAGGCCAGTAATCTTAATCTCAAGATATCGGAGATTCGACCCCGGAACATGCACGATCGTCCCTCTGAGCAAAACCGCGCCCCGCCATATCGAAACCCACCATTACAAGATGCCGGAGGGTATTCTCCCGGCAGAGATGGATAATGGAGATTCTTGGGTAAAATGCGACATGATTGACACCGTTTGCTATCAAAGGCTCAATCTGGTCCGAACCAAATGGGTGAATGGGCAATGGCAGTATTTTACCGCGGTCCTGCCATCCGAGGTGATGGCCGGGATTCAGGATTGCGTGCGCCATGCTCTCTATCTACATAACTGATATTAAAGGGTTTATAATTTTGTGGTACAAATGTATCCACAGAGCCGATAAATTGATGTAGATTAATAGTGTCACCGGTTCGGCGGGCATGGAAGACCGTCCCTAACCGGGCGGCAGGCCCCACAATATGGCGACGACAAGCCTAGTGGGGTCTCAGATGTACGGTGTCCCTGAAACCCTGCCCTCGGGCGGGGTTTCAGGGTTATGGACGCACCGGTTCGGGATACCGGATATCCGTATTTCCAAATTTTCAAAAAAAATAGAATCTAACCAACCCCGCCCCCGCATGATCGCTGAATTCCCCGGTGGCGGCGGGAGTGAAAAATCCCGCCCAAAGGGCCCCTCCCCGCCTCCACCCAAACCCTAGACGCAGTGGGGCAGGACCTCCTTGGCGAAAAGCTCCAGCGATTCGTCGAAATCCTGGGAGGGGGGGTCGATCATGATGCTTTTCACCCCGAAGCTTTCGATCTCCTTGATGCGCCGGACGCAGTCCTCGGGGGTGCCGGTGATGGTGAATCGGTCGAGGATGTAGTCGGTGATCAGGGGGATGTGTTTGGGGTGGCGCCAGTTGGTCACGTCAAAATTGTCGAGAAGGTTTTGGATCTCGGGCCGGAACTCCTCGGGGACGGAGTCGAGGGTCATCCTGAAGTTGTGATGCGCCCGGTTGGCGACGCGGGGGCGGACCTTTTCGCGGGCGGCGCGGGCGTCGCGGTCCACGGAGACGACGGCGCCGAAGATGATGTCCATCTCGCCGAGGCCGGCCTGGCGCTCGGCGATCCCCGCGTTCAGGTGTTTCATCGCCCATTCGACGGTTTCCTTGTAGACGCCGGAGCCGACGATGACGCCGTCGGCGATTTCACCGGACATCCGGAGGGTCTTGGGGCCCTCGGCGGAGGTGTAGACGGGGATGTCGCGCTGGCTCCAGATGTTGACGTTGACGCCTTCGGCGTATTCGACCGTCTCGCCCCGAGTGAGGCTTCTGATCTGGTGGATGGCGGTGCGCATGGAGGCGAGGCGGGCCATCTTTTTCCCGAGGATGTAGACGGGGGTGTCGCCGGAGCCGATGCCGAAGAGGACGCGCCCGCCGGCGAGTTCGTCAAGGGTGGCGATGGCGCTGGCGGAGACGGAGTTGTCGTGCAGAACGGGGTTGGTGACGCCGGGGCCGATCGGGATGGTGGAGGTGTTCATGATAGCGACGGCGAGGGCGACGTTGTGATCCCGGCAGGTGAGGTGGCTTTCGGCCACCCAGACCTGGACAAATCCGCTGTCCTCGGCGAATTTGGCGCGTTTGGCGAGGAGGGGGATGTCGTCGGGGACGAGGTGAAGGCTGAAACTGACTCCCATGATGGTGGCTCCTTGGATGAAGGAGGCGGCGCCGAGGCCGCCAATCAATAAAAAACGGCGCCGGCAAATTTCAGGAATTTGGCGATAAACCGCACCGGCAAAATCGGCATCGTCAAAAATCAGTATCGTCAAATTCAACACCGTCCGAAAAACGGCATCGCAAAAACCTGCATCGCAAAACCCGGTGCTGGCAAAAAACGGCGTTGGCCCGAAATGTTCCGGACAAGACCCCCCGGCGAGCCGCTCGGGCCTGAACCTCGACCCAATTTCCGGATGAGCGCATCCTAACGCGGGGGCGCGGGATTCAAAAGGGGGCGGGAGCGTGGCCGGGCCGGGATTCGTGTGATATTCTCGGTGCTCCGGACGGCATGGAACGAACATCCACGGAGGGGCGGGGCATACCCCCCGGTGCGGATTCGCCTGGTGGGGCGCGATGGCCGAATGTGGCCGGGGGCGAATCATGGCGCAGGTTTTTGTCAGTTTGGCGGCGTCTGGCGGCAGTTGGGGGCATATAGGGGCCGGGCGAATCCATGCGCGGGTCCTGTCTTTTGGCATTTAGGGGCCGTGCGAATCTGCACGAAAGTCCCGGCATTTGGCGGCAGTTTCACGAATATGACCGCACGTCCTCCCGGACCGTTTCGAAATATTTGCCCTAGGGGGGCTTTTCCGAATTCTCGAAGGAGCAGCGCCGTGACCCGCATGAATGGTGGCCAAATCATCGTAGACTATCTGATCCAAAAAGGCGCGACCGACGTATTCGGCCTGTGCGGCCACGGGAACATCAGCTTCATCGATGCGCTCTATGAGCGCTCCGACGAGATCACTTCCTACTCGGTGCGCCACGAATCCGTCGCCGGGTTCATGGCCGATGTCTACTACCGGGTCTCCGGCCACCCGGCCGCCACCTTCACCTCCTGCGGCCCCGGCTCGGCCAATCTGCCCATCAGTCTGGCCAACGCTTTTTTCGATTCGGTTCCCTTCTTCGCCATTACAGGAAATATCCCCACCGACCAGTTCAACCGGGGCGCTTTCCAGGAGGCCTACCGTCACTATCAGGCCGACTTTCCATCGGCCGTCCGGCCCTTCTGCAAGCACGTCTTTCAGCCCACGCGGGCCGAACAGGTTCCCCTCTTCACGCGCCAGGCCTGGAAAACCATGGTCACCGGACGGCCTGGGCCCGTCGTGCTCGACGTGCCGTTCGATATATTCAAGGAAGAAACCGATGTCGAAATGCCCCAGGCGAAAGATTGGGACGCCAATATCTCGTGCCGCTGCGGTGCGGATCCGGACGGCGTTCGAAAAGCGGTCGATTTGCTCCTGGAGGCCGAGCGGCCTGTCATTATGGTCGGCCAAGGGGTCAAATACGGTGGAGCGACCGAAGAGATGCTCCGGCTGGCCGAGCGGCTGCAAATTCCGGTGGTATGCTCCTCGAGCGGCATGGGCGCCATCGACGCGGCCCACCCGCTCGCGCTGGGGCTCATCGCCCGGAACGGCACCTATCCCGCGAACCATGCTGCCCGGCAGGCCGACGTTCTCCTCGCCCTCGGCGTGCGGTTCGACGACCGAACTTCGAGTAGCTGGCTCCCCGGGTATTCGTTCAATATCCCTCCCACCAAGCTGATTCATGTTGATATTGATCCGGATGAAATCGCCCGAAACTACCCCGTTGCTCTCGGCCTCATGGCAGACGTGAGAACGTTTCTCCGGCAGATTCTCGGAGAACTCGATGCCAGAAGCGCGCCAAACGAGATTCCCGCCGCGCAGAGCGCCTGGCTGCGCGACATCGACGGGTGGCGCAATGAGTGGGAGGAATGGACCGCTCCCGGCTACCAGGCGGACACCACACCGATTCATCCCCAGCGCGCGGCGCATGAAATCGACAAGGCGCTCCCCGACGACGCCATCATTGTGAGCGACGTAGGCATCCACCATAACTGGCTCATCCAGTATTGCCGCCCGAAGGACTCACACTCCCTTATCGGATCGATGGGATTCGGGGCCATGGGCTTCGGGGTGGCCGGGGTTTTGGGGGCCGCGATCGCCGCGCCCGGCAGACCATGCATCTCGGTCTGCGGAGACGGGGCTTTCCTGATGCACGCCAGCGTCATGGCCACGGCGGTCGAGTACAAAATTCCGGCTATCTGGGTGGTATGGAACAACTACGCTTTTGCCTCCATCCGTGGCCTTCAACGCGGCTACCTCGGCGGCCGCGAACTTGTCACCGACTTCAAGTATCCGGACTCGGCGGAGCCCTATAACCCGGACTTCGCCGCCATGGCGCGAACGGCGGGGCTGAAAGGTCTCCGGGTCGATAAAGCAAAGGATCTGGGAGAAGCGGTGGAGGAGGCTGTCGCGGCGAACGAGCCCTGCGTCATCGACGCGAACATCCAGGGGGAAGGCAACCCCGTCGGCGCCGGAGTTTGGGAGTTGCCCGGCCTGGGCCACGGGGAGCCGGCCATCGGGGCGAGAACCATCGTCGAGTAGACCGCGCGGACCTAGCCCTGGCTCCAGATTCGGCGATAGAGAACTCTTGAGTTT
>DNYS01000022.1:0-1199 GCA_003506735.1 Nitrospinota bacterium | reverse complement strand
TCCGGACCGGAGTGCATCAACGGAATCAAATTCATAGAGGAATAGATTTGCCGGCTCGCCCTCCACAGCCAGGTAGCGCCGGAGGGTGAGCAGTCCTTCCATTTTCGCCGCCTCGCCGAAATGCTCCCGGCCCAGCCAGGCATTGAAGTCCGGCCGGACCTCCAAGGCAACGTCAAAACGCATCAGGCAAACGGCTGGACCAATCGCCAAACTGGCGGCACGAGCGTAATCCGAGGGTCCGTTTACCCGCGACACCTCGGCATAGTGGCACCTCACCTGCCCGAGGCGCTGCGCCATCATGCCGGCGACGTTCTCGGGCAGCCGTTTCGCTGCATCGAGCCTGCCTGCGCTGTGAAAGCTGGAATATGAGGGCATGATCTCCAGAAGCTGGAACTGCTTCGGTGCTTCAATCGCCTCGTAATGAGAAATGGCGGAAAACGAACCCTCGGCGAGCGTTCTTGGAAGATGTTCTCCGTGGAGCCATTCGAGGTAGGCATCCACCTTATCCGCCTCGACGTCGTAGTTGGGGGCAAAGAGCCCCAAATCGAGGCCTCGCTCGACTTCCATGCTCACTCCCTCCCCCGTTTTTTCAAGTGACCTATAAAGCGGCCGCTGGCGCGTTTCCGCTTTTTTGCAGGAAAACCATGTGCCCCGCACCTATCAATAACCCGGCCAGATTCAGCCACGGCGAGGCGAGAAAAAGAAGCGCCGCCGCCACCGCCATGACCAGGCGATCTCCAGCCCCCAACAAGGAACGGCCATACGCCATCGCCGCCATCGCGACAAAAATTATTCCTACACTTGAGACGGTGAGCCGGTAAGCGATCTCCCCGAAGGTTCCCTGAGTCAGAAGCAGTTCGGGATAATAAACAAACAGGTAGGGCACGATGAAGGCGGTAATCGCAAGCCGGCAAGCGGTAAATCCCGTTCGCATCGCGTTGGCTCCCGATATGCCCGAAGCCGCGTAGGCAGCCAGCGCCACCGGGGGTGTGATCGAACTGATCACCCCGAAGTAGAAGATAAACATATGGGCGGCAACGAGCGGGGCCCCCAGCTTGGTAATCGAGGGTGCCACCACAATCACCAAAAGGATGTAAGCCGCGATGGTCGGAAGCCCCATTCCGAGTACAAGGGAGGCAATCATCACCAGAAAAAAAACGAGGAAAAGCGATGACGAGGCGATTTCGGTGACCATGATG
>DNYS01000233.1:873-6051 GCA_003506735.1 Nitrospinota bacterium | reverse complement strand
GACCTGTCAAGAGAATTCTTAACCGTTTACCTGCGGAGGAAGATCCCCCATAATGACATAAGTTCATTCTACATGGGATTCAATTATTGTGGAGCACATGGCAGGTCACTTTTTGATTATCCGATGACCTCGTCCGTGATGGCCGCCTCGCCATAAATTTCGGGGTTGAAGACGTCATACGGGCGCTCGCCGGCGAGGAAGCGCTCGATATTCATCACCGTGCGCAAAGCCATCTCCTCGCGCGTCTCGCGGCCAGCGCTGCCCATGTGCGGTGTCAGAACAACATTGGGCAGAGACTTGAGCCCCGATATCGGCCCTGGATTTGGTTCGGGAACCTCGGTCTGATAGACGTCCAGCCCGGCGCCCCGAATTCGTTTTTCTCTCAGAGCTTTCTCTAGAGCCGCCTCATCCAAAATGGGTCCGCGCGAAGTGTTAATCAGAATGGCGCTCGGCTTCATGAGAGAGATGAGCCGTTCATCGATGAGACCCACGGTGTCTTTGGTGAGCGCCGGGGTTAATGCGATGAAATCCGATTCGACAAATAAATCGTCGAGGGATCGGAATTCAGCTGAACCGAGAACAAATTCCTCCGCCGGGCTGAGGGGGGTGCGCTTGTTGTATGTAATGCGCATATCGCAAGCGGCGGCTTTACGGGCGACAAGTTGTCCGATCCGGCCCATCCCGACGATCCCGAGTGTCTTGCCGAAGAGGCGCGTACCCATGAATGCCATCGATTGATTCTGTCGCCAGCGATCCTCGCGGAGGAATGTATCCGCCTCCGGCAATCGCCATGCTGTCGCCATCAAAAGTGCGAATGTGAATTCTGCGGTTGTTTTTTGCGTCATGCTTTTTTGCCCCGAGACCGGAATATTGCGGCGCGTCGCAGCCGCAAAATCAATAAATTTCGCGGACCCATGCATGACAGAGACAAATTTCAGCTCTTTTGCCGCGTCGAACACTCGCTCGTTAAAGGGAATCTCCCCTATGCCAAAAAGAATATGTTTGTCGCGCACAGCTTCTAGCAGCTCTGATTCTGGAATCATGCGATCAACATGGGGATACGTAGTCACCTCGCCCAGCTTGTTGAGCTTAGAAGCGGCGACCTCCGGGATTGGCTGAGGCACATAAATCCTGGTCATGATTGCCCTTTCATGTTTTAAGGTGCCGAAAAAAAATTAACAAAATTAACCTGCCCCCAATAATTGTATCACTCCCTATGAGAGTCCTCGAAGCATGTGGACGAAAGGCGAAGCGGAGCGAAGCCCGAGAAACGACGGGTCAACCCGCATCGATAAGGATGATTCCTAAGGCCGCTATATCATTAGACGACCGCCATTGACGGATATGGTCTGGCCCGTGAGGAACCCTGCCTCGGAAGTGGCGAGAAAAAGAACAAACCCCACCGTGTCTTCGATTTCGGCCACTCGGCGGAGGGGGGCGCTTGCCGCGATCTCCGCCATCTGTTCCTCGCCACGGTTTAAGAGGGCCCGCTCTGTGGCGGTGGTGGCCGGAGCGACGGTGTTCACGGTGATTCCGTCTCTTCCCAGTTCAAAAGCGAGGGTCCGTGTGAGGGCATGAACGCCCGCCTTGGCCGCTGAATAGGGGCCCGGATCAGCGTGTTTCATCACGGTCTGCCCTGCTATGGAACCGATGTTGATGATGCGCCCACTTTTTCCACGTGTCAGGAGAGGTATCGCGGCTTTCGAGCAGAGAAAAACGCTCTTGAGATTGAGGTCGATGGTGCGATCCCATTCCTCCTCGGAATACTCGGACAAAAATCGGAACCCCCTGAACCCGCCCACCCCGTTCACCAAAATGTCGATACGCCCCACCTGATCGCGGACGCGGGAGAAGGCCCCCTGAACTGAACGCGCCCCCGCCACGTCACACTGGACGAACATGGCGCTGCCACCTCCTTGCCGGATGGCCTCGGCGGCCGACTCGCCGCCTGTCTCATTGATATCCAAAATGAAGACCCTGGCACGCGCTTTCCCGAACGCAATTGCTACCCCCCGGCAAATTGCTTGGGCGCCTCCGGTGATCACGGCCACCTGGCCCGAGAAGTCAAAGCGCATATTTTCCATCGGTCCCCCAAGGTATCTGTGACCTACCCCCAATAGTTGTTCCACTCCCCGTGAAACCCTTTGATACTGCCATCAATTCATTCAGCTTGGACCGGTTTCTGGAGAGCTGGTCACAACTATCAGGGGCAGCTCAATCACGCCAGCGGGCGCGCTAGTCGTCCAGGCGCTTCATCCTGGGATCGAGCACATCCCGAAGCCAGTCCCCCAAGAGATTGACGCCCAGCACAGTGAGCGTCAGGGCGATTCCTGGAAAGAGGGTGAGCCACCAGGAGGTGTCGAGGAATCCGCGGCCATCGGAGAGCATCCCGCCCCAGGTCGGGGTCGGGGGGGGCACGCCCATACCCAGGAAGGAAAAAGAGGATTCGATGATGATCATGCGGCCCAGATAGATGGTAGCCACCACGATACAGGAGGAAAATACATTGGGAAGAAGGTAAATGAGCATGATCCGGAGGGTGCTGGCACCGGCGGATTTCGCCCCCGTGACCATGTCGGTCTCTTTTAAAGCGAACACCTCCCCCCGCACCACCCTCGTGTAGACGGTCCACGTTCTGAGCGCGATGGCGAGGACGATGTTCTGGAGGCTCGCCCCCAGGATCGCAATGATGGCTATCGCGAGAAGAACGAACGGGATCGCGAGCACGGCGTCCACAATCCGGCTGATGACGGCGTCTATCTTGCCGCCGAAGTAGCCCGCAACGAGCCCCATTGTAATCCCGATGAAACCGCTGATAAAGACGGCAGCGAAGCCCACAGTGAGCGATACGCGCGCGCCCCAGATGACTCGACTCACAATGTCGCGCCCGAGCTGGTCCGTGCCGAGCCAATAGGTGTTGCCCGCTGTGTCCACAAAACCCGGGGGCTTCAGGTAACGCTCCAAGTCCTGGTTCAGGGGGTCGAGAGGCGAGAAGAGGCCGGGCAGGAGGGCCCACAAGATCGCCATTACGACAGTAAAAACGCCAAAGAGCGCCGGAGGCCGTTTCAAAAGTTCACGCAGCGCCAGCTGCCATTCCGTGGGACCCTGCTCGTCCACATCTGGAGCGGCGTTGAGGGAGGTGCCAGCGTTTATCGTCTTGTCAATGGCCATAATCCTGCCCTTCGCCTAAGCTAACTGTATGAAATGCGCGGATCGAGCCACGCATAGAGGATGTCCACACTGAGGTTCACGCCCACGAACATGAACGAAAGCAGGGCCACCGCAGCCTGGACCACCGGATAGTCGTTGGCCATGATGGATTCCACCACCAGCCAGCCTACCCCTGGCCAAGAAAAGACGACCTCGACAACCACCGTCCCGCTGAGCAGGCCACCCAGTTCAAGGCCGATGATGGTGACGACGGGAATCGCTGCGTTCTTCAGGGCGTGGCGGCCGATGACCAGGGCCTCGGTGAGTCCCTTCGAGCGCGCCGTATTCACAAAATCCTGGGCCATCACCTCGAGCAGCGTCGAGCGCATCATCCGCATGATGCGGGCTGTGGCGTATAATCCAGCGGCAAGCGCCGGCAGGACGACACTCTTCGCCTCCCGGTAGCCCGACGTCGGAAACCACCCGAGAATCTCTGAGAATAAGATGATGAGCATAAGGCCCAGCCAAAAGTTTGGGATGGACTGGCCCGCCATCGACAAAACCGAACTGAAATGGTCGATCCAGGTTTTACGGTAAACGGCCGAGAGGATCCCCGCAGGGATGGCGATCACAAGCCCCACGAGAAGGGCAACGACGGCGAGGATTACCGTGGCGGGAATGCGCTCGGTGACAAGGCCCATGGCGGGGACATTGTGGTAGAATGAATTTCCGAAGTCGCCCCTCAAAACTCCCAGATTCTTTTCGTGGCCGAACAGGAAATTGAAGTATTGGACGTAGATCGGCTTATCGAAGCCCATTTCTTTGTTAAACGCGGCAACTTCTTCTAGGGTGGCCTCCTCGGGCATCATGACGTCGGCTGGGTCCCCCGTCATGTGAAGCATCAAGAAGACAATGAGGAGGACTATCCACAGGACGATCAGACTTTGCAGCAGACCGCGGATGATAAAGGCGCGCATAAAACTGCCCTCAAAAAGCTAAATGGATTGTGCGATCCCGAAATTATCTGGGCACCACGTCGGCCTGAAAACGAACAACCTACGATAACAGAATAAAAAAATAATGCCTTTTTTCTTTACTATGGTCAATGTGAAACTGGAGAGGCATTCCCCTGCGCTTGAAGAGTATGGGGCGCTAAAAAGGCTCGTGGCCGCAGACGGCCCGCGCGGCGGTGGCGAACATGCCCGCCGCGTCGATCAAATTCTGCACGGGCACGCGCTCGTTTGGCAGGTGGGCTTCGGAGATAAACTCGCCCGGCCCGAAGAAAATCCCCGGCGTCCCATTATCGATGAACAGGCGCAGCGCCCCGGGCGACTCGATGCCCGGCAGAAACTTGTTGGGCCTCCCGCGAACGGCGGGGACGACTTTTTCCATCAGGCGGACCACGGGCTCGTTCTCGCCGACTTCGGTGACCTCCCTCGCACCGTGGGGGATTATGTCGAGCGAGGCGTCGAGTTCCGGGTCCTCTTTTTTCATTTCGGCGATAACCCCCCGAAGCGTTTCCAGCACCCCCGCCGATGTCTGGCCGGGCACCATCCGCACGTCGAAGGTGCCGCTGCACCGGCCACCCACGACGTTCACAGCCGAGCCGCCCTGAATCGTCGAGAAGGTCAGTGTGCATGGCCCGAGGAAGGGATGGGGCGCCGCGCCGAGGAGCTCCGCCTTGAAGGTTTCCACGATCCGGGCCATTTTCTCGATGGCGTTGATCCCCTTTTCGGGGACGCTCACGTGGACCGAGCGCCCGCGCACCTTGACCTCGAAGAATATCCGGCCCTTGAACGAGCGGATGATGTTGTTGGATGTCGATTCGGTGTACAGGACCATGTCGCCGCCGATATTTTTCAGGATGCCCCGCCCGGCGAGTTCCGCCGCGCCGTTCTGATCCCCGTGCTCGCCGTCCGATAGGAGGACCCAGGTCAGCGTGCCGGGGATTTTGACCCTCTGGTCGCGAATGGCCTTGAACGCGCCCAGGACCGAGGCGAGTGCGCCCTTCATATCCGCCGCGCCGCG
>DNYS01000233.1:0-816 GCA_003506735.1 Nitrospinota bacterium | reverse complement strand
CCCCATATCTCGCCGCCCCGAAGCTCGCCGCCGAAGGGCGGGGTCTCCCAGGCTTCCACCTCGTCCGGGTGTACGGGTACCGTGTCCATATGGCTGCCGATGACGAAGTGGCCCCCCTCGCCCCCGTCCCCGGCCTGGATGATGAAATTTGGTTGCCCTGGTTTGAATTCGTGGGTCTCGATCCGATCGATGCCGATCGATTTCAACTCAGACAGGATGCGCCCGGCAACCTCGGCGCAATCGCCCGGCGGGTTCTCGGCCGGAATTTGAATCAACTCCTGTGCCAGCTTGACGACATAATCCCCGTCAACGGGGACGGGGACGGGGACGATCCGATCAGCCATAAAAATTTTCCTGACAAAAAACGTGACGATGAAAGGCTATCCGGGATTTTGCAATCCCGAAATTATCCGGGCGTCACCACGACTCGAAAATGATCCGCTAGCGAAAAATGAATAAAAAATGATTCCCATCTTTTCGACTATTATAAAGGTGGAACCGGAGAAGCCTTCCCAGCGGCGGGGCAAAGCATATTGGCTTTGTCTAGAAATGATTTCATTTTTGAAAACTTCCAATATAGTTGGAATTTGACGCCTAGGCGTGAGCCGAATTGATGAACTTCCCGTTGCCAAACAGATCGATCTTTGAGCGGGCTTTCTATGGTGAATTCGTTCATTCTCTTCCTTCTAAGTGAAACCGGAAATTTCCATTCAAAAATATGAACGGATCATTATGTGAAATTATTTACCAAAAAAAATGCCTTCACGAACAATAAGATATTCGGCATTTAGATGGGGATGTCCCGTTCTGTGTTGA
>DNYS01000087.1 GCA_003506735.1 Nitrospinota bacterium | reverse complement strand
AAAAAAAAAAAAAAAAAAAAAAAGAAGGTGGGAGGGGAGGGTATAGAAAAAAAAAGAGGAAGAAAGGGGGGGGGGGGGGGGGGCCCCGCCCCCCCCCCCCCCCCCCCCCCCGGCCCGCGGCGCGGGGGGGGTTCGTCCCCGGATTCGCGAATCTCCCGGCGCGCCAAGCGCGCGAGGCGGTCGCGCACCCAGCCCGAGGTGGTCAGCCCGCCCTTGGAGGCGGCCGCATGGATGAGATCGCGGAGATCCTCGGTCATCCGTATCTGCAGGGGCTTGTCGTGCTTTCGTTTCGGGGCCGTTTTCGCCATAAATTGAGTGTACTGCCAATGGCAGTACATATACATTCATAGATGTATTGCCAATGGCAGCATATAATATTCTCCGCCCGATAAGGAAGAAGTTGAGGCGCACTGTACGGAGCAGGGAGAAATTCCCGAAAAAGAGCCGACGCTTACGCATAACCGACTACATTTCAGTAGATTACACATGGCGGCCCAGCCGGAAGACAAACGGAAAAAGTCCCTCAAGGTGCTCGATCTTCCCGAGAGCGCCGGGCCGGCCATGGCCAGAATCGCTTTTCGCAAGCTCGCCTTCGGCTGCCACCCGGATCTCCACGGCGGAGACCCGGCCAAGGCCCGCCAGCTCCGGGAGCTAGCCGAAGCCCATCGAATCGTTTCGGAATCACCGGTGTCAGGCCCTCCCCCGGGGCACCTATGGACCTCCCCGCCGGAACCTGTCCGGGGCCGCGATCTTCATTACCGTCTTCGGTTGAATTTCATTCAGGCGGCCCTGGGCGGGGAGGTCTTGCTTCGCTACGGAAGGCAGATTGCCTGCCCTGCCTGCAAGAGCGGGAAGAAAAGCGATTGCCTCGAATGCCGTGGGACGGGCCGCGTCCAGGCGGGAACCACCCCTAGGATACGTGTCCCCTCGGGAATCGAGGAGGGCGAAATTCTCCGGCTCCGCGAGCTGGGCGAGGAGGGCCTATCGGGCGGCCGGGCGGGCGATCTCCATCTCCTGGTTTCGATCCGCAGCCACCCGGCGCTCAAGCGGCGCGGGCTGGACATATACAGCGAGGCGAAGCTCTCCGGCTCCCGGCTTCGGGAGGGCGGGTCCATCGAGGTCCTCACTATCGGGGGGGAGCGACAAATCCATCTTCCGCCTCATACCTTTTCCGGAAAGACTTTCCAGCTCAAGGGCGCGGGCATCGTCCGCCGGGCGGGGGATTTCACCGAGAGGGGCGACCATTTCGTCCGGGTCGAAGCCATCCGGAACGAGGCGGAAATCCGGGATGCGTATTTATCTTCCGGGCGGGCGGTTTCGGCGGCGGCGAAGGGCCGCTAGGGGGATCGGGGTAGATGGCCATCAACAGCCGGGCCGGCGATTATGGATTCGCGGAGGGGGCAGGGCGGGAAAGCTATTACGGCGAGCGCCGGGCGCGCATCCGCGAGCGGATGGAATTCCACCAAAGCCGCAACACGGGGACCGGCGGCGCCCCCCGGAGCGTCCGCTTCATCGATCTCGAGCCGATCGAACCCCTCCAGGCCCGGCCGGTTCAGGGCGAGGATGCCGATCCCGTCCAGGCCAAAACCTTTCGCGGCAACATCATCAACATCCAGATCTGATCCAGCAGATCCGATCCAGGCGCATAACGGCCGCATCCAGAAAAAAATCTTCCCGATCCGGCCGCCGGCCGGCTTTCGGCGGCGAGGGGGGTTCTCGATTGGGGCCTGCCGAACGGGGCCTGACAGCCCGGGCGGATTTTTTTTTGCAGGGAGTGTGGTCCGGAAAACCCGGTCAGGTCCGGTGCCGGCCGGAGACCACGCGGTTCCGGCCCTGCTGCTTGGCCTGGTACAAAAGCTCGGCCACCTCGCTGTAGAGGACGCTCCGGTCGAGGTCGCCCGGCGGATCGACCGACAGGACCCCCAGGCTCACCGTGACCGCTCCCTCGGTGGGCATTCCGTGAAGATGGGTTCCCTCGATGGCCAACCGGATGCGCTCGGCCACGAAACAAGCGCCGTCATAACCCGTGTTGGGAAGGAGGACCCCGAACTCCTCTCCCCCCAGCCGGAACAAAGTGTCGAGATCGCGAATCTGGCCTGAACGATGAGGCCCATCTGGCGGAGCACATCGTCTCCGGCGGGATGACCGAAGGTGTCGTTGATTTTCTTGAAATGGTCGATGTCGAACATGATCATCGAAAGCGGTTGCCGCCAGCGCCTGAGCCGCGAGAGTTCGCGGGAGGTGACGTCCTGAAACCCGGCGAAATTCATGAGGCCGGTCAGCGGGTCCGAAAACGCCGCCTTTTGGAACTGGACCCGGCTGACGCCGTGGGCCAGGAACACCGTCGCCAGGTCCTTCTTGGTGAGGAGGATATCGAACAGGCGCTCGAGGTGGACCCGCAAAACTTCCTCGGACAGATCCAGCGGAATCACTGCGTCGGCCCAGGAATGGGGCAGCTCTCGCATCGCCACCTCCGAGCTATCGACGAAGGCGAGGATGGAAAGCGGGGTCCCATTGCTGTCCGCCCGGAGTTCGTTCATCACCCTGTGCGTTTCGGCGGCGTTATCGCCCACGTGGACCAGGAGCGCCAAAGGAGGATCTTTTACCAAACGGTCGAGAATATCCTCGGGAATGACGGGATACCGATCGATGACCGGAATGGAGATGAGCGAGGAGAGGCGCACCATCTTCTCGTCCGGGAACCCGAGCGCGGTCATCCGGGTGGGTGAATTCGTGCTCGAAAGAAACGCCCGCAGGGTTGCGTCGTGTTCGAGATCGGCCAGGTTGGCTAGCGCCTTCCTCGACTTGGGGGAAAGGAGGTTCAGCAGGAATTTCCCCTCGGCGATGCCGTGGCCCGCGCCCGCTGGCGGATCGGGCTCCGGGGCATGGGCCGGCCTGTTTTCTCCATCGTTCGGCTGGATCGGCATTATCCCATCCCGCTGAAAAAACCCGGAAGATGACCCACTGCTCCAGGCGTGCCTATACCCGGCGCACCACTGGGGGGATTGAAGGGAACCAGCGCCCGCCCGGCCTTCCGAGGCGCGCCCCCGAGCGGATTGAAGGGAAGCGGGGCCTAGTCCGCCAGGGTGAACGCGTGGCGGCGGAAGGGAACCCCCAGCTCATCGCGCGCCACCTTCTCGCATGCCTCGATATCGATGATTCCGGGCATTTCGACGGCCGTGACCTCGACCTCGCCGAATACCGCCTTCGCCTCCCGGACGAACTCCTTCACCGA
>DNYS01000082.1:2209-3441 GCA_003506735.1 Nitrospinota bacterium | reverse complement strand
CCGATGAAGCCGCCGGGAAGGGACAGCCTACTCTAGCAGAATTGGGAAATTCTGAATGGCTGTCACATTGCCGAGGTCTGTTTCAGACACCGATCGCTGCTTGATTAGGAATTCGCCATGCACACGTTTTCTGCTAGTCTTGAGGACATCCATACGGAAAACGCGGCCGGAATTGTGAACGACCGAGGGGAAATCAGGGCAGGAGCGCCGAAAGAGATCGTCATCGTGACATTTAACGATGTCGAGCCCGACTCATGGGCCACCGGAAGCATCCTGTTCGCCGACAAGTAATTTGGGAGCCATCGAGGAGAAAATTCTATGAGCTTTCGCATCGCAGTTGTTCAGCCCATGAGCCATAAGCCGCCGGACGACGAGAAAAACGTCGCCGATGCCATTCAATTCATAGAAAAAGCGGCGGACCAGGGCGCGGAATTCGTCGCCTTCCCCGAGTCCTATCCGGGCCCCTGGCGGATGCCGGCGACATTCGACCCGCACGAAGCATTGATCGAGGCGGCCCAGCGTTGCGGGGTTTACGTTCAGTACGGAACCCTGGAGCCGATCGACGACGAAAAAAGAACCGCCTACAACCTTTTGATGCTGGCCCGGCCCGGCGGAGGCGCTCCGGGAAAATACCGGAGAACGCATCCCCCCGGCCCGTGGATTTATACGGGCGGAAAATACTGGGACTTCAATTACACCGCAGGAGACGAATACCCGGTTTTCGAAACGCCCCAGGCCCAGGTCGGTCTTGCCATGTGTTCTGAGGTTTACATGCCCGAAGTATCCCGGGCGCTTTCCATTCGGGGGGCGGAGATCATTTTCCTTCCTGCCGGAGTGGATAAAAACAAGCTCTGGGCGACATGGCGGAACCTCATCTGGTCGCGCGCCATCGAGAATCTCGCCGTCGTCATCACCACTCAGAACCTCTTCCACAAGTCCCAGCGGGGGCTTGCCATGGTGGCGACGCCCGAGGAGGTAATTTTCGAGAGCACCAAGGAGGGAATGTTCCTCGTCGATGTCGATCTCGGCAGGGTCCGCGATCTCAGGACCCAGAAAGACGAGCCCACCTCGTCCGGACAGAACGGGGCCAAGGCCGGTGTGCTCACCCAATGGCAGCGGCCGGAGTTGTATGACAAATTTCTTCCCCGCGAGGGGGTGGAAAGCTAGCCGGACCGTTTCATATCCCTCTCTTCTCGATAGCTATAAATCCTGTGGGTGGTGAATTAGTAATT
>DNYS01000082.1:0-2133 GCA_003506735.1 Nitrospinota bacterium | reverse complement strand
ACAGGTCTGCTTCTGACACCGAATGTCACTTGGGTGGGAATTCGCCATACACACGTGCACCAAGGCCGCCGTGCAATGGTTACAGTAACAAATCTTCTCCAATACGATAATAGGCGCTAGCGGAATCAATAAGAGAGGCGGCTGTAAGTGCTGGCACGCCATAGACTTCAACACTGACGGCAAAATCCTTTTTGATTTTTTTCAACAATAGGTCGAAGTCTCCATCGCCAGACAGTAATACAATGGTATCAACGTTTTTTGCGGCTTCCATAATGTCAATTGTAATTCCAACGTCCCAATCACCTTTGGCGGAGCCGTCACTACGCTGAATATAGGGTTTGAGTTTTACTGTGAAGCCTATTTTATTGAGGGCATTTTGAAATTTGAGTTGTTTGTCATCATCACGATGAATGGCATACGCGGTTGCTGAAACAATCTCTCCTTCGGCACTTATGCGTTGCCAAAGTTTTCGGTAGTCGAATTTGCGGCCATAGGCCTCGCGTGTAGTGTAATAAATATTTTGCACATCAACAAAAACTGCAATTGTTTTCACGGCGAAACCTACGAGCAAAGCGTTATACAAACAGGAGGATAAACGCCCCAAAAATGCTCCAATGGGCACACTGAGCGCCAAAGGTATCTGGTAGACCAGGCATTGTTGCAGATTGCCTAAATAATTGCTGGGCCGGTACGATAGTCCAATGACAAAAAAAGACTATGTATTCCAATGTGGAAATATTTTTTTAACCCAGGATATCCCTAAATGTTAGAAGAGGTTGAACATTTCTTTAAGTGTCCTTATTGTTTTGAGCGAATTTCAATGTTGTTGGATTGTTCTTCTGAGAAACAAGAATACATAGAAGATTGTGAGGTTTGTTGTCAGGCAATAAATATTAATTTTGAAATAGAAAACGGGAGAATCCATTTTTTTAGTGCTTCACAGTGACCTGCCCCAAATAGTGATACCACTCCTTATGTTACCCCAGAAACCATTGCCGAAGGGCGAAGCACAGTGAAGCCCCGATGCACAACACACCCGCACCGCCCTTAGACACCCCCTCAACCGCATTTTCAGATCCTCTTGGATGGTGAACTAGTAATTCGCCAGGCACAGGTCACCAGATCGTTTAATTACTCCTCCTCATCGCCTCTCCACCTTTTTTGTGGGATGCTTAACTTTTCCGCTCCCCTATATTGTCGGTGGACCATTTGCTCGAACTTCTGGACCCCAACACATTGGCGCTGATAGGCGCCCTTTTTACCGCCTCGGCCCGCACTCTATACCGAGGGGCCTTGACCACCCTGAGTCCGGCCGCGACCACCCTGATGTCCCTTCTCGTTACTGCTGCTTTCTCATGGGGCTATTATTTTCTCACCGGTCGCGTGGAAAACTGGCCGCTCAGGGGGGTCCTCTGGTTCGCCGCCGTCGGATTTTCGAGCTCTCTCATCGCCCGCTACATGAGCTTCATTTCCATCAACCTCGTTGGGCTGGCCAGGAGCTCCGTAATCATCCAGACCAGCCTGATTTGGTCCGCAATCATGGCAGTGTTTTTCCTGGGAGAGGACTTCAGCCTAGGGGTGGGCTTAGGAACCCTTTTAATTATGTTCGGCTCCATTCTCCTGGTTTCGGAAGACGGCGGCATGCGGAAGACAATTCCGTACCATTACTACCTTGTTCCCGCCGCGGTGGCTTTGTGCTTGGCTCTCGCCCATTATTTCTTGAAATTAGGTTTTTTCTGGCTTCCCTCGGCCTCGGTGGGCATGGTCGTATCCACCTCAACGGCGCTACTGCTACTGCTTGCCGTCCTTCCCTTCACGAAGGAGGGCATCCAGCGCTCCTGGGAGCTCCGCCCGACGCTTTTTGCCATACTGGGGGGTGCGACAAACGCTCTGGCCGGGGTGTTGTTTCTGTCCGCCATCAAAAACGGAAAGCTCGTCGAAGTGATTCCGATAAACCGCCTCTCGGTGCTGCTTATCATTTTTTTCTCGTGGTTTTTTTTCCGAAAACAGGAGGTCATCTCGCGGCGGGTGATTTTTGGCGGTATTCTCTCAGTCGTGGGGGCCTGGATTATCGTCTCGATATGAGGAAGATAGCTGGGCATGGAGGAGGCCATGGTTCTTTTGTATCGGGTG
>DNYS01000007.1:224-6165 GCA_003506735.1 Nitrospinota bacterium | reverse complement strand
CGATTCCTTCTCCCTCTGGGGGGGAGGAATTCTTTTGATAGAAAATAAGGTTAGGTGAATCCATGGCAATGAATACTGATAATTCTGGTCCCGGCCTCTACGACCCCGCGTTTGAGCACGATTCGTGCGGGGTGGCGTTCGTGGTGGATATCCTGGGCCGCAGGTCCCGCCGGATCGTCGAGTATGCCTTGACGGCGCTGAATAACCTTACCCACCGGGGCGCGAGGGGCTCGGATGTGAATACAGGCGATGGGGCTGGACTTTTAGTCAATATGCCGGACAAATTTTTCCGGAAGGTCTGCCCCCGGGCCCATATATCGCTGCCCGGGCCGAACCGCTACGGAGCCGGGATGGTCTTCCTGCCTTCCGATCCGATTCAGGCCAACCAGTGCGAGGAGATGTTCGAGTCGGTCATCGCCGAGGAAGGATGCACCCTCCTCGGCTGGCGCGAGGTTCCGGTCGATCAGTCCCCGCTGGGGGCGACCGCGCTGTCCGTCGTGCCCCGCTTTCGGCAGGTTTTCATCGGCGGATTCGCGGAGGATGCCGGCCGGATGGACATCGAGCGGAAGCTCTATGTCATCCGCAAGCGCATCGAACACGCCGTCGCAAAAAGTGAGCTGACCGAGCGGCTTTACTTTCATATCCCGAGCCTCTCGGCCCAGACCTTGGTTTACAAGGGGATGCTGACCACCGATCAGGTGGAGATTTTCTTCAAGGACCTCCAGGACATGGACTTTGAGTCCGCGTTGGCTCTCGTTCATTCGCGCTTTTCGACGAACACGTTTCCTTCCTGGCCGCTCGCGCATCCCTACCGCTACATGTGCCACAACGGTGAGATCAACACCCTCCGGGGCAATATCAACTGGATGCACGCCCGCGAGGCGATTTGCGAGTCGGACCTCTTACCGGATCTGAAGCGGATCCTGCCGATCGTCCTCGAGGGCGGGAGCGATTCGGCGACATTCGACAACGTGCTCGAGTTTCTCTACATGGCCGGCCGTGAGCTTCCCCACGCCGTATTGATGATGATTCCGGAGCCCTGGAGCGGCCACGAGTCGATGGATGAGGAGCGAAAGGCTTTCTATCAGTTCCATGGCTGCATCATGGAACCCTGGGACGGCCCCGCCTCCATCGCCTTCACGGACGGAACGGTGGCCGGGGCTGTGCTCGACCGGAACGGGCTGCGTCCCTCGCGCTATTACGTGACGAAAGACGGCCTCGTCATCATGGCCTCCGAGGTGGGGGTGCTGGACATCCCGCCGGAGAACATCCTTCTCAAAGAGAGGCTCCATCCGGGGCGGATCTTCCTGGTGGACACCGCCGAGGGGCGCATCATCGGGGACGAGGAGATCAAAAAGCGCTATACCTCGGCCCATCCCTACGCCCAGTGGCTCCGCGACAACCTCGTTTCCATCGGCGATCTTCCCGAGAGCCCGCATATTCCCGAGCCCGATCACGAAACCGTCCTCCAGCGCCAGAAGACCTTCGGCTATACCCAGGAGGACATCCAGTTATTCCTCGGGCCGATGGCCATGCAGGGCCAGGACCCGGTCGGCTCGATGGGGACCGACGCCGCGCTGGCCGTCCTCTCGGACCGCCCGAGGATGCTCTACGATTACTTCAAGCAGCTTTTCGCCCAGGTGACGAACCCACCCCTCGATTGCATCCGCGAGGAGTTGATCACCCAGATGTCCATCACCATCGGGCCCCAGGGAAACCTCCTCGAGCCCACGCCGGAGTCCTGCCGGCAGATCATGGCCGAGTCCCCGATCCTGGACAACGACCAGATGGCGAAGCTGAATCATCTCGATCACCCCTTCTTTAAATCCGTCACCATTCCGATTCTCTTCGAGACGAAAAAAGGGGCCGACGGCCTGCGGGACGCACTGGACGAGATTTGTAAAAAGGCCTCCGAGGCGATCAAGGAGGGGTGCAACATCGTCATCCTCTCCGACCGCGACGTCTCCAGAGAGATGACCCCCATCCCCGCGCTGCTGGCCACGGCGGGGGTTCACCATTACCTCGTGCTCGAAGGCTCCAGGACCCTGACGGGCCTCGTCATCGAGACCGGGGAGGCGCGCCAGGTGCACCACATGTGCCTACTGATCGGGTACGGGGCCAGCGCCATCAACCCCTACCTCGCCTTCGAGTCGCTGGACGATATGCTCCGGAGCCGGGTGTTGATGGATATGTCCCACGAGACGGCGGTGAAGCAGTACATCAAGGGCCTCAACAAGGGCATCCTGAAAGTCATCTCCAAGATGGGCATCTCCACGATCCAGTCCTACACCGGCGCCCAGGTGTTCGAGGCCGTCGGGCTGGACAAGAAATTCGTGGAACAGTACTTCACCTGGACCTCATCCCGGATCGGGGGGATCGGCCTGGACGTCGTGGCCGAGGAGGCGCTCATGCGGAGCCGGAGCGCGTTCCCCGATCGCCCGTCCAGAAAGATGGCCCTGGACGGCGGCGGGGAGTTCCAGTGGCGCCGCGACGGGGAGTATCACCTGCTGAACCCCGAGACGGTGTTCAAGCTCCAGCAGGCGACCATGACCGGGCGCTACAATCTCTTCAAGGAATATTCCGAGATGGTGGACAACCAGTCCGAAAAACTCGCCACCCTGCGGGGGCTGTTCGATTTCAAGTGGGCCGACAAGCCGGTTCCTCTCGAGGAGGTCGAACCGGCCGAGGAAATCTTCAGGCGCTTCTCCACCGGGGCGATGTCCTACGGCTCCATCAGCCTGGAGGCCCATCAAACCCTCGCCATCGCGATGAACCGCATCGGGGGAAAGTCCAATACCGGTGAGGGTGGAGAGGACTCGGATCGATATTACCCGGACGAAAACGGCGATCTCAGGCGAAGCGCGATCAAACAGGTGGCTTCGGGGCGCTTCGGGGTCACGAGCGAATATCTCGTCAACGCCGACGATCTCCAGATCAAGATGGCCCAGGGCGCCAAGCCCGGCGAGGGGGGCCAGCTGCCGGGAAGCAAGGTGTTCCCCTGGATCGCCAAGACGCGGAACTCCACCCCCGGTGTGGGCCTGATTTCCCCGCCGCCTCACCACGATATTTACTCGATCGAGGATCTGGCCCAGCTAATCTTCGATCTGAAAAACGGGAACCCCGAGGCGCGCATTCACGTGAAACTCGTCTCGGAGGTCGGGGTGGGGACCGTCGCCGCCGGAGTGGCGAAGGCGCACTCGGACGTGGTCCTGATTTCCGGTCACGACGGCGGGACCGGCGCCTCTCCCATCACGAGCATCAAGCATGCGGGAAGCCCTTGGGAGCTCGGCCTCGCCGAGACCCAGCAGGTCCTGGTGATGAACCGGCTCCGAGACCGGATCGTGGTCCAGACCGACGGCCAGATGAAAACCGGCCGCGACGTGGTCATCGGCGCCCTGCTCGGCGCGGACGAGTNNTGAACACCTGCCCGGTCGGCATCGCCACCCAGTCTCCCGAACTCCGCAAGAAATTCGCCGGAAAGGCAGAGCACGTGGTGAATTTCTTCCGCTTCATCGCCGAGGAAGTCCGCGAATACATGGCCCGGCTCGGCTTCCGGACCATGGACGAGATGATCGGACAGGTGGACCGCCTCAACGTTCGAAAGGCCGTGGACCACTGGAAGGCGCGGGGGATGAACCTGTCTCCGATCTTCCATAAGCCCGACATGGGGCCGGATGTCCCGCTCCGGAACGTGTGCGGCCAGGATCACGGCCTCGAGAAGACCCTCGACCGGACTACGCTGGTCCCCAAGTGCAAGGACGCGCTCGAGAATTCCACCCCGGTGGAGCTGGACCTTCCCATATACAACATCAACCGCACGGTGGGGACCATTCTTGGTTACGAGTTGACCAAGCGGCACGGCGGTGCGGGGCTCCCGGACGACACGATCCGGATCAAGTTCAAGGGGTCGGCCGGCCAGAGCTTTGGCGCATTTGTACCGAAGGGAATCTCGCTGACGCTCGAAGGTGATTCGAACGATTACGTCGGCAAGGGCCTCTCCGGCGGAAAATTGGTCGTCTTCCCTCCCAAGGAGTCCACCTTCGCCCCGGCGGAAAATATCCTCATCGGCAACGTCGCGCTCTACGGGGCGACGGGCGGTGAGGCCTATTTCCGGGGAATCGCCGGAGAGCGGTTCTGCGTTCGCAACAGCGGCGCCCGAGCCGTCGTGGAGAGCGTGGGCGATCACGGATGCGAGTACATGACGGGCGGGCGCGTTGTGGTGCTCGGAAGGACGGGCCGGAACTTCGCGGCCGGGATGTCGGGCGGGATCGCCTACATCCTGGACGAGGCGGGCGACTTCGAAACGAGGCTGAATCCGGAAATGGTGGACCTGGAAGACTTGACCGAATTAGAGGATGTCGAGGAAGTGAAAACATTGATTCAAAACCATTTCAACTATACCGGAAGCGCCGCAGCGAAGAACATACTCGCCGAGTGGGAACGGTATCAACCGAAATTCCGCAAGGTGATGCCCAAGGACTTCAAGCGCGCCACACTGGCCATCAAGCGGGCCAAGGAACAGGGCCTGAACTGGGAGGAAGCGGTGATGGAGGGCGCTCATGGGTAAGCCGACCGGATTCCTCGAATACGAAAGAGAGCTTCCCGGCCGCCGCCCGGTGGAGTTGCGCGTACTCGACTGGAACGAGGTCTACCAGCCTTTCGAGGAAGAGAAACTCAAGTCGCAGGGCGCCCGCTGCATGGATTGCGGCATCCCCTTTTGCCACTCGGGCTGCCCCCTGGGAAATCTCATCCCCGACTGGAACGACCTGGTTTACCGCAACCGCTGGGAGGAAGCGATCGACCGCCTGCACGAGACGAACAACTTTCCCGAATTCACTGGCCGTCTGTGCCCCGCTCCCTGCGAGGGGTCCTGCGTCCTGGGGATCAACAGCGATTCGGTAACGATCAAGCAGATTGAGGTCTCGATAATCGACCGCGCCTTCGAGGAAGGCTGGGTCACGCCCCAGCTCCGGGATTTTCAGACGGGGAAAAAGGTCGCCGTGGTGGGCTCGGGCCCGGCGGGATTGGCCGCGGCGGATCAGCTCAACCGGGTCGGCCATACCGTTACCGTCTTCGAGAGGGACGACCGGATCGGCGGTCTTCTCCGCTACGGGATTCCCGAGTTCAAGATGGAAAAGAAGGTTCTGGATCGCCGCCTCGATCTAATGGCGGAAGAAGGCGTCATCTTCAAAACCGGGGTTCATGTGGGCGTGGACGTTACGGCGAAAAATCTCCGCGAGGAGTTCGATGCCGTCCTGCTCGCCGGGGGGGCGCGCGCGGCGCGTGACCTGCCCATGCCGGGGCGCGAGCTCAAGGGGACTTATTTCGCCATGGAATATCTCCCCCTCCAGAACAAGCTGTGCGAGGGAGATACGATACCGGAAGAGGAGCAGATCAACGTCAATGGAAAAGACGTTGTCATCATCGGGGGAGGTGACACGGGCGCGGACTGTCTGGGCACCGCCCACCGGCAGGGGGCGGCGTCGATCCGCCAGCTGGAAATTCTCCCCCGCCCGCCGGAGGATCGCGACGAGACCGCCAATCCCTGGCCCACCTATCCGAACATCTACCGCTCCTCCGCGGCGCACGAGGAGGGCGGAGACCGTATCTACTCCATTTCGACCAAAAGATTTGTCGGCGAGAACGGCGTCCTGAAAAAGCTCGATGTTGTCGATGTGGAGATGAAGCGCGGCGAGAACGGCCGGATGAGTTTTGAGGAGATTCCGGGGACGGAGCGGGAGATAAAGGCCGATTTCGTTTTCCTCGCGATGGGATTCCTGGGTCCGGAACGCCCTGGGATGCTCGAGGAACTCGGCGTCGACCTCACCGACCGCGGGAACGTCGCGCGCGATAAAAACTGGATGACGAACGTCCCCGGGGTTTTCGTGGCGGGCGACATGCAGCGCGGCCAGTCTCTCATCGTCTGGGCCATCGCCGAGGG
>DNYS01000007.1:0-122 GCA_003506735.1 Nitrospinota bacterium | reverse complement strand
GGTGGACCTCTACCTCATGGGAGATTCGGACCTGCCCGCTCCGGTTGACTGATCCGGCGTTTCCCGCGCCGAGCGAAGCCGTTTTCCATTCCCTTCTCCAATATTTCAACGAGAGTATTTCG
>DNYS01000174.1:4839-5934 GCA_003506735.1 Nitrospinota bacterium | reverse complement strand
CAAGGAAAGATCCAACAAGTGGATTCGCCGGATCAAGTATATCTCCACCCGGCGAACCGATTCGTGGCCAGTTTTGTCGGACTTTCGAACCTCATCGACGGAACGGTGGATACGGTCGATGGGGCCGGGGGGAGAGTAAAGGTGGCCACCCCGCTGGGCGAGCCTTTCTGGGCCAGCGGGCCGGAGGATTATTTAATGAATCTGTCCCCCGGCAACGATGTCTCCGTCTGCATTAGGCCCGAGGCCATCGCCGTCAATCTGGAACAATCCAACGGCAACCCTGCTTTTCGCGGAAAAATTTTCAAAAAATCCTTCCTCGGCAACCGGATCGACCTCCGGGTGAATGTGCAGGGAACCGATTTGCGTTGCCAGGTGCCGAATCCGAAAGCCAGTTTCGGCGAAGAGTTGACCGTCGAGTTCGACGCCGAACTTTCGTGGGTGATCCGATAAATGGCCACAGCGACTTGGAACGGAGGAGGACAGCTTCAGTCGTACCTGCGCACGCTCGAAATGAAGCGCCGGGAAATGGCGGCCGAGATACGCCACGAGCCGATCAAATACGTCGTCCTCGTCCTATCGGCGGTCTTTCTCATCGTGCTCGTCGCCTATCCGATGTTTCTCCTGTTCAAATTCAGCATGCTCACCAAGGCGGGAGAATTCACGCTCGGCAACTACATCGAGGCGTTCGATCGGCCCGGTCTTTTCCGGGCGCTGAAAAATTCACTGATCCTCGCCGTTTTCGTTCCCGTCGGATGCATGGCGCTGGGCCTGCCGATGGCATGGGCGGTTTCCCGCACCAACATGCCCTTCAAACTCCTCGTCAGGGCGCTTTCGGGAATCGCCTTCGTCATCCCCTCGTTTATCGGATCGATCGCCTGGATCTTTTTGCTGGCCCCGAATTCGGGACAGCTGAACATGTTCCTCAAGTATTTGTTCGCCCTGGATAATATGCCGTTCAACATATTCTCGATGACCGGCCTTGTCTTCATCCTGATCCTGCATTACTACCCCTTGGTCCTTTTTACGGTATGCGCCTCGCTCGACAACATCGATCCCTCCTATGAGGACGCGGCCCGCTCCCTCGGGGCGAGCCGC
>DNYS01000174.1:2813-4812 GCA_003506735.1 Nitrospinota bacterium | reverse complement strand
CACCACCCTCGGGGTGACATTCCCCCTGGTGGCCCCCGCCATATTCGCGGGAGGGATCCTTTGCGTTCTCGATTCGCTGGCGGCGTTCGGGGCTCCGGCGGCTATCGGGTTTCCGGCGAACATGCATGTGCTCACGACGAAAATCTACCACCTCCTCGCCCACCCGCCAAGATTCCAGTTGGCGGCGGCCGTCTCGCTGCCCATCATCTTTTTTACGGGCATTTGCCTCTTCGCCCAGAAGTGGTATCTCGGCCGGACCAAATTCACCACCCTCACCGGAAAAGTGGGGAGCGCCCAGGGGATGGACCTGGGCCGATGGAAATGGGCCGCTTTCGGGGGCTGCTTCGCCGTCATATTCGTGAGCGTCATCCTCCCGATGGGCGGCCTCATCATTTTGTCGCTCTTGAAAACCTTCGGCGCATCGATTGCCTTTACCAATTTCACCGTCACGAACTACGAAATTTTCTTCGATGAAAGCTTCTTGGTCTGGCCATCCGTCCAAAACAGTTTCATGCTTGCGATATCGACGGCCTCGCTTTGCATCCTTTTCTCCATCGTCTACGTTTGGCTGGTCGAGAGGACGACCATTCCCGGCCGCGGAATCATCACCGCCCTGATCATGATCACCTTCGGATTTCCCGCCGTGGCGATGGGGGTGGCGATCCTGCTCGGCTACATCAATTTATTATACGGAACTCTGTGGATTATTCTCGTGGCGTATATCGCGAAAAGAATACCCTTTGCCTATATATTCCTGCGCAGCGCCATCAAGCAAATCATGGAAGAACTCGAGGAGGCGGCGCGCATTTGCGGCGCGTCTTGGCTGCGGTCCGTCAAGGATATCACCGTGCCCTTGATGAAAACGGGGATGGTGGCCGCGTGGATCCTCGTGTTTTCGATCAGCCTCCGGGAGCTGGCGATGTCCATCTTGCTTTACCAGCCGGGAAACGAGGTCATGGCGGTGGCGATATTCAGTTTCCTCGAGGATGGCTCCGTGGAACATGCCGCCGCCGTCGGCGTGCTCGTAGCGCTCCTGAGCGTATTAACGGTCGTGATTGCCCGGAAAGTCGCCGGGAAGGGCGCCCTGGAGGTGGAATAGACAGGCGCCCCGCTTCGATGGCGGCAAAGGCGCCGCCCCTTTGATGGACCCTCCGGAAAAAATCGGTTCCAAAGAGCGAATCTTATTTGCGGGTTGAAGGCGAGGAGCCCTTTCCGGGACCGGTAACCGGCCGGTTCCTCCGATCCTCCCGCAGGCGCCGCGCGCCTTTCACAGACAGCCCGCGGCTTATTTTTCATTTCAAACCGAAGGATGATGGCGGAAATGCCGAAGCCGCGCACCATGTTCGATAAAATCTGGGATCGGCACGTCATCCTTGAGGAGGAGGACGAAACGCTCCTCTATATCGATCGGTGCCTGATCCACGAGGGCTCCCGGCACACGTTCGAAAAAATCGATCGAGAGGGGCACTCCGTCGCGGAGCCGGAGAAAATATTCGCCTTCTCCGATCACTACGTACCCACCACCAACCGCGATAAGGGCCTGCTCGGGATTTACGACTCCCAGATTCGGGGAATGGTGGAACTCCTGGCCTCGAACTGCCAGCGCCACGGAATCCAGCTTTTCGGCATCGACGATCCCCGGCAGGGAATTCTCCATGTCGCCGGGCCCGAACAGGGAATCACCATTCCAGGCATTCTCCTCGTCGGCGCCGATTCCCACACCTCGACCCACGGAGCGCTCGGGAATCTCTCCTTCGGGGCGGGCGCATCCGATATTACGCACATCCTCGTGACCCAAACGCTATGGCAGCGCCGGCCGAAGACCATGCGTATCACCGTGGACGGCGACCTCTCCTTCGGGGTGAGCGCCAAGGACGTCATCCTCGCCATCATCGCCCAGATCGGGCACGGCGGAGCCATGGGGCACGCTATCGAATATGCCGGTTCGGCCATCCGGGCCATGTCGGTGGAGCAACGCATGACGGTCTGCAACATGTCG
>DNYS01000174.1:2496-2687 GCA_003506735.1 Nitrospinota bacterium | reverse complement strand
GCCCCGGACGAGAAGGCCATCTCCTACGTGAAGGGCCGGCCCTACGCCCCCGCCGAGAAGGATTGGGAAGCGGCGATTCGTCATTGGAAAACCCTTCCCTCGGATGCGGATGCGGTTTTCGACGAAGAGGTCCATCTCGATGCCCCCGATATTTCGCCGATGGTCACCTGGGGAACCAACCCCGAACAGGC
>DNYS01000174.1:0-2271 GCA_003506735.1 Nitrospinota bacterium | reverse complement strand
GTGGCCGAGGTCGCCCGCCTGGGCCGCGCCAAGGTTCCCGCCTGGGTGGTCCCGGGCTCCACGTTCGTCAAAAAGCAGGCGGAGGAAGAGGGACTCGACCGGATTTTCACCGAAGCGGGTTTCGAGTGGCGGGATTCAGGCTGCTCGATGTGCACCGCCATCAACGGGGACATGCTCCAGCCGGGCGAGCGGTGCGCATCGACATCGAACCGCAATTTTCGGGGGCGGCAGGGCCTGAACGGGAGAACGCACCTCTTGAGCCCTCAAATGGCGGCCGCGGCGGCCATTGAGGGAAAGCTGACCGACGTCCGGGACCTTCTTCCGGGGAAATAGCCATGGAACCGTTTCGGAAACTGACTGGAATCGCCCTGCCCTTCGACGAGGCAAACGTCGATACGAACCAGCTTTGTCCGACGCGCTTCAACAAAGTTCCCATCGACGATCCCACCTACCCGCGCATCCTTTTTCACGACCGCCGCTTCCATCCTGGCGGGTCGGAAAAACCGGATTTCATTCTGAACCGGGAACCCTACCGCGAGGCGAAAATTATCGTGGCCGACCGGAATTGGGGCGGAGGCTCATCGCGCGAATCCGCCGTTTACGCCCTGATGGCTTTTGGAATCCGCTCTGTCATCGCGTCGGGTTTCGGGGATATCCACTTCAATAATTCCCTGAAAAACGGCCTTTTGCCGGTCCGGCTGCCGAGAGAGACGGTGGTTCATCTGAGAGCGCAGCTCCACGATGAGCTTGGATCAGAAATCTCTGTCGACCTGGAATCCCAGACGGTGACCGGGCCGGATGGCGCCGAATATTCGTTCGATATTCCGCCGATCTCCAAAAAATGCCTCTTGCTCGGCCTCGATGACATCGGAAGAACCCAAAACCACAATGACGAGATCGGTGAATTCAAGAGGAGGTATTTCGAGGAGGTTTCTTTTTTGCCCTGAATTCGGTTCCGCCGGGACCGCGATTCTCCCCGGTTCGGCAGTGACGTTTCGAGTCCCTCCCCTCGCCGCACATACCCCCTTTCAGATTTAAAATGCCTTTTGCCCGACAGGAAAAATCCGCCACCTTCACCTTGACCTGACGCCCGCGCGCCGCGCCTTTTCCCTAAATATTGGGCCAAACGGGGTCCGTCCGGTCGGTCAGGCCGCCCGAGGGATGCTCTTCGAGATAGTCGAATATATTTCCCACCCCTCCCCTCCGGAGCATGGTCAACCGCTCTCCGAGTTTGGGGCTGTTCAGATCGGTTTCATATATTTCATGCACCCGGTCTTGGGCCTCCTCCCTGCCGAGCCCTTTGTCCTTCAAATCCCTCACCTTGCCGATGATGTCGAGCATCTTTTCGCGCTGGCGGGGAAACTCGTCCCTCCGGCAGGGGTCTCCGTGGCCGGGGACGTACCAATCCACATCCAGCGATTCGAGCATGCCTAGCGACTGGAACCACTTCCATACATCGGCCGAGTGAAAAGCGACGTTGTAGGCGGGCGTCAGGTTATCCGCCGTGAAGACAACGCGATCCTCGACAGCGTGCACGACGGTCTGCCCCCGGGTGTGCCCCGGGGCGCAAATCAGGTGAAAAGTCTTCCCCCCGAGACGCAAGGTCATCCTCTCCCGGTAGGTGATGTCGGGCGGGCGAAGCGCATACCCTTCGAGCAACGGCGTGCAGTCCGGGTCGTACTGGAGCATCCGCTCCTTGGCCTCGGCCGCATTCACGAGAGATTTATAAAAATCCGCATCCGTCACCTCGCTCGAAATGATCGTCTCCGGCTTCAAATACCAGTTCGATGCGATGTGATCCTGATGGTGTTCGGTGTTGATTTGATACCGGAGGGGACCCTTCGATTCGATGAACTCCCGCCACCGGACGGCATCGGAGGGTTTCATCGGCCCATCGATGGCGATGACGCCTTCGCTCGTCACCACCATGCCGAAGGTCGGGTAGGTATTCATCCAAAAAACGCTATCGGTCAATTGCTCCATGATTCCCTTCGAATAAGATAGAAAAAATAATGACGGGCGCGATTCGATCCATTCCATTTTGTTTTATTTTATGAATCCCCCATTGCGCCCCCGCAAAATCCATGAACACGAACCAACCAAGAATTTTGCGCGATATATTGAGCGAAAGCCGATCATACCGCACCGCTCATTCCCGCCGCCATCCGGCGCGGGAGGTGCCGGGCCTCCCCCCCCAGAGCGCCCGGCGCAGAATCGGGGAAGCGGACCGGTTGATACGGAGGAAAGTGACGTGCCCCCCTCATATCGGTC
>DNYS01000243.1:6290-6541 GCA_003506735.1 Nitrospinota bacterium | reverse complement strand
CCGAATGCAAGCCAGGGGTTTCGGCTTCTTTTTTCGGCAGACCAAATTCCCGGCTTTCAGGTAAGCGTTGTCTGGTTACGTGAAGAAAATGGCGGTAACTGGTACCGGGACCCGGATACGGATATGGAAGGCTGGCTCTGCCCTGCGCTTTTCAGGTACTTCGAAAAAGCTCCAGACTTGCTGTATGTGAAAGCCGAAGCGGTGGACCGAGAGGCGGTTGTAGACACTGAAGTTAATGCCGAAATTGAAAA
>DNYS01000243.1:5332-6121 GCA_003506735.1 Nitrospinota bacterium | reverse complement strand
GCAATTAAAATAGCCGTTACGCGCACGGCGAGGAAATATGCGGAATCCAGCATCATTTAAATTTGGTAAGCGGAGCCTGGTGTATGGTGCGGGGGAGTTAGAGAGTGGAGCGAGGAAACCCATCGACACCATCAAATCTGGTGTCCTTACAGCAATTATCCAACGACTTGCCCTCTCCCCCATTTCTTAAGAGAGGGTAGGTTCAGAAATTCAGTGGTACAGGTTGGTAATAACTCCCAATAGGAATCAAGGTCATTCCATGTCCTTCGGTGTCACTTGCCTTTTCCGTAATATCCCCGTTAATCAAGCAATTACGCCCCCAACCCCTTGATATTTCTTCGTCTCCAAATAACCCGAAATTGAGCTTGAGGTGCTCTAGCCGCCCTGCTTTATCCGGTTTTTTCCGCCGCGCCGGCCCCCGCTTGACAACCGGGGGCCGGGAGCGCATAAACCCGCTGACATTTCTCGCGATCGCGCGTTGTGCTTCCCAGCGATCGGAAGCGCCTCTCATCCCGGGACCTATTCAGTTACCCTCCGTCTTTCTCCAGATGCGCGTGGAAAGCGGTACTCGCCACGATGCATACGTCCGCCCGATGGGGCGGCGAATCCTGGCAGAAGGAAGTTCATTTACATGACTCAACGTTCGTTTGCCGATCTCGGCGTGGCCGGGCCGCTTCAGCGCGCCCTTCTCGCAGAGAACTACGCCCACCCGACCCCGATCCAGGATCAGGCCATCCCGCAACTCCTCGCCGGAAAGGATCTGCTCGGTGTCGCCCAGACCGGCACGGG
>DNYS01000243.1:931-5231 GCA_003506735.1 Nitrospinota bacterium | reverse complement strand
GGCGGCAAAGGAGGGCGCGGCGGCAGAAACCGCTGGCGACCCACACTGCGCGCCCTCGTTCTGGCGCCAACGCGCGAGCTCGCCCTCCAGATCGGGGAGAGCTTCCGCACCTACGGGCGGTACCTCACGCTGCGCCACACCGTCATCCTGGGCGGAGTGAGCCAGCATCCCCAGGTCCGCGCCCTCTCCATCGGGGTGGACATCCTCGTAGCCACGCCAGGGCGCCTGCTCGATCTGAAAGAACAGGGCCACGCCCGTCTCGGCCAGGTCTCTCACCTCGTCCTGGACGAGGCCGACCTGATGCTCGACATGGGCTTCCTGCGAGATGTGCGGAAGATCATCGCTGCCTTGCCCGCAAAGCGGCAGACCATGCTTTTTTCGGCGACCATGCCCTCCGACATCGCGCGCCTGGCCAGGGAGGTTCTGAGCGATCCCGTCCGCGTCGAGGTCTCCCCGAGAACCATCACCGTCGAGCAGGTCGAACAGCGCGTCTTCTTCATCGACACGGCAAACAAGCGTGCCCTCCTGGCCCACCTCCTCCAGGACGCCGGCATGAGCCGCGTGATCGTCTTCATGCGCACGAAGCGGGGCGCAAGCCGCCTCGCCGAGCAACTCGAAAAAGCGGGCTTCTCGACCGAGGCCATACACGGCAACAAGAGCCAGAACGCCCGCCAGAGCGCCCTCGCGCGGTTCCGAAACGGGCGCGCCCGCATCCTTGTCGCCACCGACGTTGCCGCGCGCGGCATCGACATTTCCGGCGTGAGCCACGTCGTCAACTATGAGCTGCCCAATATCCCCGAGAGCTACGTCCACCGTGTCGGGCGGACCGCCCGGGCCGGCGCCGAGGGTATCGCTCTCTCTTTCTGCGACTCCTCCGAGCGCGCCTTCCTCCGCGACATCGAGCGGATTACGAAGCTGCCCATAACCGTCGTAGAAAACCACCCCCACAAAAGCACAGCCGCATTTAAGGGGCAGATCCCGCCCAGACCTTCCTCGCCCGGGCGATCGGCGCCCAAGCGCCGGAACGCAACCGGGCATTCTCGTCCCAACAAGGGCCGATCCGAATCCTACGGAAACGCTCCCAAGCGGCAGACCTCGCCGGGCGCGCCGGCCTCAAATGGGTCGAATCCAAAACATCAGGGCTTGTCCGGGGAACGAACCGCTCCAAGTGGGGCCTCGCGAGGCGCTCCCGGGCAGCGCCGAAGGCGCAGGAACCGGAGCCGTCCTTCAGCGGCGTAGACGGCTCCCGATCCCATTATCCACTGACATAATCCGAGGCTGTCTATCGTTTCGTCCGGAGTGATCCCGAGAGGGTGAGGGCGCGGGGCAGTGTCCCGCCCCGGGCGGCTTGGCGGAACACCCAGGCACTATACCCGAGAGGCCGCCTGGAATTCGGCAGAGTTTTTGGACAGGACGGCCGCAGGGAACAGGACACGGCGAAAAAAAGCCCAGCCCTTTGCCCCCAACACCCGTCCCGCGTAAAGCATATTGGGCGGCACGGTTTTCACTCCCGTCCAGGTATTCACCAGAACGGTCAGGCCGGCCTCGAATCCCAGTGTAACGATCAAGGTCGTCTCGGAAAGACCGAGAAACAATATGACGATGGGAAATGTAGCGATACCGGGTATCGAGAGGAAAAAATTCAGCGGCGGAATAATAATCTTCTCGATAATCCGGTTCGTTCCCATGATGAGGCCGAAAACGGTTCCAAACATGCAAGCAACCAAACCACCGATCAAAACGCGTGACAGGGAAGCGAGGATGTCCGGGATAAGAATCCCTTCTCTGAAAAGATGTCCTATCGTTCCGATTACCACGGTGACTGTCGGAAAAAGCGCCGTGTGGATTATTTCCGATCGAGCAAGAAGCTCCCAGAGAACAAACAACGCCAAAAGAGGCCAAGTATTTTCCCAGGCGGTTGAGAGGTAATACATCCACTTACCCTTGCCCGGATCGATTATTTCCACCGCCTTAGTATCCAATGATGCTTCGCCTTGAGCCATTTTGCCCCCCCCAACTTCAGCTTATTGATATTTCGTGAATTTCAAAAATTATTAAACCTCACTGGCTACCCACCCACAAATCTCTGCTGCCGCGGCTGCGTAGACGCGAGCGGAAGCAGCAAACTCATCCACGTGTAAATGCTCGCCGATATCTTTTGACCAGCCCCAGACACCGCCTTGCTGAGTCCGCCCCCCTGGTCCATAAACGATAGTGGTGATTCCGCCTCGCTCAAGGTGGGTGGCGTCGTGGCCGGTATGCTTGTAAACATGGGCGGGAGGAACACCCGTCAACATCTCGTGGGCCGCTGAGACCGCTCCCGCGACCGGGCTGGAGGGGTCAAGAGCAACACCGGGATTCATCACATACAGCTCCACCTCGGCCTCGAGGTCCTCATCGGTTGAGCGCAGGCCCTCGATAATTTCCTCAAGCTCCTGCTTTACATCCATCGAATTCTGGTCGTGAATGGTCCGGACATCGATATAAAGGCTGCACTCAATGGGATTGCGGGCCGCCCGCCACGGCCAACCGCCCCGCATGGAAGCGATGTTGACGTTCGGGCGCTCGCCCAGATACTCATGGCGCTCCTGATAAGAAGGAATCCACTCTTTTATCGCCTGATATATTTTTGCCGCCTTATCTATGGCGCTGACGGCCGGGATCTATGGATATAGCCCGTGTGCGAGACGGTCCCCCGCGTTGTGATTTTGACCCAAATGCTTCCCATGTGGCCCACCCCTAGCTGGAGGCCGGTCGGCTCACCCAAGATGCAATAGTCGGCCACCTGCCCGTGAGCCACGAGGTGTTTCGTCCCCACCCCGTAACCGGAATATTCCACGCCCTGAAATTCATCCACGGGCGCCTTTTCCACCTCACCCACAACGGCGGCCAGCACAATGTCGCCGCACCGCTCCACGCCCGACTCGACGATGGCCTGTATAGCGGTCAAGAAAGCAGCGAGGCCGCACTTCATGTTTTTCACGCCCAAGCCGTATAGCCAATCTCCCTTGCGAAATCCCTTGGGCTTGTAGCCGGGGCTGAAAAGACATTCCTCATCGCCCCGATAGGATGTATCCATATGGCCGTTCAACATGAGAGATGGCCCGCCGCCCCTTCCGGGCAAAACACCCACGGCGTTGAAGCGCCCCTGCGAAAGCTCCTGGCGAATCGAACGCATACCAAGGACTTCATATTGCTCAAACATGAACTCCGCCATCTCGGCTTCGGAACCTGTCGGGGAGGGAATGTCCACCATCTGCAAAAGGAGTTTGATGGCGGAATCGACATCGACGCGCTCAGATAAAGCACGAGTCATCTGCTTGAGAGATTCATCCGAGTTGGTCATTTCGAAACGCCCCCTCCTAGCTCACTCCAGCAACTCTTTTTCTGAAAAACCAGACTGTTTCGGTTCGGGCGGCATTACACCTGGTTGCATCCCAAAATCGTCTTCAATCTGCTGCTCGATAAGATTTTCAAGATGCCGCTCGTACTTCATCAACGAGTCGGAAAGGGAAATACGGTCTTCATAAGAAAGATCAATCGAAATGGTTTCCACCACACATCCCGGGCGGCTACTCAACACCACCACCCTTTGGGAGAGAAATACGGCCTCGCGGACGCTGTGGGTAATGAACACGATGGTTTTTTTCGTTTCCCGCCAGATGTCAAGGAGTTGAACCTGAAGGCTCTTGCGTGTCTGGGCGTCAAGAGAACCGAAAGGCTCATCCATCAGCAATATTTCGGGCTCAGTCGCCATGGCGCGGGCGATTCCCACCCGCTGCTTCATCCCGCCCGAAAGGCGATGAGGAAACACATCGGCAAACTCAAGAAGGTTCACAAGCCGCAGATAATGCTCTGCTATGCGATCCTGCTCCTCCTTGGGCAACCCTTTCATTGAAAGGCCGAATTTGACATTGTCCCGGACCGTCATCCAGGCGAAGAGCGCAAAATCCTGAAACACGACGCCGCGATCTAGGCCTGGTTCGTTTACCGGCTTTCCGTCGAGAAGCAGGGTTCCGGAATCGAAGGGATGAATGCCCGCCACCACCATCAGGAAAGTGGACTTCCCGCAGCCGCTGGGACCAATAACTGTGACAAGTTCGCCTTCGCTCACCTCCAGAGTCAGATTCCGCAGAGCGTGCACACGGGAGCGCTTCCCGAAGCCCTCATTAATCACGTAGGACTTGTCGAGGTTTTTTACCACGAGTTTGGACATCTTCGTTCTCCCGCCGAACAACTTCGGCCAAAGCGCAAAGTCCCGCGTGCCGATGGAAGAATACGATCAAATCGGCGGGAGGGG
>DNYS01000243.1:0-865 GCA_003506735.1 Nitrospinota bacterium | reverse complement strand
CGGGGGGAGGGGCGCCCCTCCCGCCGATTTCACCTAAATCGCACCGCCCGTATCCGGATGGCTGGCTGGTTATTTACCAAGAGCCTTGTTGGTGAATTCGGGCATCAAGGCCTTTTTGAAATCAGGAATGAATTTAATCTTCTTGATGTCGTACATCATCTGCGCGAAGTTATTAGTGTCGGTCATCACATCGTCATCGAACGTCATCTTATCGTAACCGCGCGTATAGATACCGGCTTTCACTTTGGCCCTCGGAATGGTCAGCCCCCATCCCTTGTACGCCTTCGCCATGATATCGACGGTCTCTTTGTGATTGCTGTTGACAAATTTAATCGCCTTGATCCAGACATTCACGAATTTTTGCGTGGTGGCCTTGTTCTTTTTCACCCAATCGCAGTTAGCATACAGGAACACCGGGTAAACGATTTTGCCGACCCGCGACCACTCGTCGTTCGTAATCAGCACGCGGGCCAGCCCCTTCGAGACCATGATTGAGGCATAAGGCTCCCAGGCCACGGCAACGTCAATCGAACCGGACTGGAACGTCGCGGGGATGAGCCTCGTCTTCAGATTTTTGACGATGTAGTCCTTTTCCTTGAGACCGGCGTACTTGAGCAAAATCCGCCATGCGACGTATGTCCCCGAGCCGACCTGGATCGCAAGCCGCTTGCCCTTCAAATCGGCCATGGTCTTGGAGGTTTTGTCCCGGACCGGAACGAGGATCTTGGACGTAAGGCCGTACTGCACCATCCCGATGACGCAGAGCGGGAGGCCCTTTGCGAGAACCTGAATGACGCGGGAGTGAAGGCCCACCCCCATGTCGGCGGAGCCGCCGATAACCGCCTGGAGGGAGGCACTTCCGGAG
>DNYS01000016.1 GCA_003506735.1 Nitrospinota bacterium | reverse complement strand
CAAAATCGGGGGAAATTAGGCCGTTTTTAGAGGTTCCCTTCTTTTTAAATGAAGAAGGAGCGTCATCGTGTGGTCCACCACAGAGTCCGAGATCGGCATCGCAAACGTTGCGACGGGGATTCCGCGCGAGGCCGCCTCTTCGGGTTTCAGGCGCTCGAAAAAATAACCGCCCGCCTGGATGAGTTTGAGCCCTCCCGCATGGGGGTAAAATTCGGGACCCAGGTCGTCGTTTTCGCAGATAAAAAACGCCGCCTCCTCGAGGGCTTTGAGCCGTTTTCTCTCGTCGGGCTCCACGATGAGGTCGATTCGGTCCCCGTCCAGGGCGGCATCGATTCTTTTCGTAATTTTCGGCCGGCAGCGGCCTGCTTCGCAGGGCTCTCAGGCAGGGAAGTATCCGGGTCACAACACGGATTTTGGTTATGGGAAATCCCTCTTGAAACGGCCCGCTGGGCGGGGCCCGTTTGAAATAATCCACGGCTCCAGAATTTCAAACCTGAATCCTCCGGGCGCTTTTAGGGGCGCCAGGTAGTATAATTACTATATGCCGAACCCCACAAATTGGAAAACCGGGGAAAGTGTTTCTCCCCGTCCATCTCGGAGGCGATTCTCATGGAACCGGTAAAAGTCTACACGAGACACGGCTGATTCTCTTGCGCCAGAACGAGAGAGTTTCTCTCGGACAAGGGCGTCACTGTCATCGACCGCGACGTGGAAAACGACGAGGAGGCAGCCCGGGAGCTCGCCAATATGGGCCTCAAGATTCTGCCCGTCTCGGTGCGGGGGGACCGCCAGGTCATCGGTTTCAATGCCAAGGAGCTGATCGAGACCTTCGGCTTGGATAAAGGGGGCGACGAGCTTCCCGAGCCCGGGTGGATGCTCGAAAAGTACCGGTTCGTATTCGAGGCGACAAAGCGCGCCGTCCGGCAGATTCCACCGGACAAGCTCACCTGGGAGACTCCCAAGCGGAAGCGCGACCTGCGCATGCTCACCTGGCACATTTTCGAGCGGGTGCGGATTTGCCTCCAATCGCTGGAGGTGGGCGAGTATACGCGGGCGGCGGTGACGAACTACCGGAAGGACATGGACTACGAAGCTGCCGGCCTCCATACGCCCGAGGACATTTGCACGTACGGCGGCGGGGTGGAGGAGGAGCTCGAACCCTATCTGATTGGCGATAAGACGGACCTTCTCGAGAGGACGGTGCCGACCTACGCGGGGGATAAGACGCTTCACCAGCTTCTCGAACTAGCGCTTGCCCACGCCTATCAGCACCTTCGCCAGACCTATGAGTATCTCAAAATGCTGGATATCGAGCCGGACCGTCCTCTTTCCGCGGGCGATTACGAGGGGATACCGGTGACGAAAGACCTTTTCTAGGAAAAATCATCCGGCGGAAGGAGGGGGCGCGATGACGAAAGAGGAAAGGCGGGAGCTTCAGGCGTCTCTCGCCGCGTTCCCCGAAGGGCTCCGGGAGGAAACCGAGGGCCTTTCCTTCGAGCAAATGACGTTCGCCGCCCTGGAACCGGGTTGGGCGCGTTGGTCCATCGATAACCACCTTCGCCACGTGGCCCAGATTCCCGCCAACTGGCTCTATGTGCGGACCCAGGAGGCGATATCCGCCGCAGGATATTTCTTTCCGCCCACCGCCGAGGCCATCGCGCAAGTCCGCCGCTCAGGTCCCCGGCTGGTTCCGCCCCATATCGCTCCCGACCGGAAGGCGCTCCTCGATATTCTGACGACCTGGATGATCTTTTGCTGCTGGATTCTCGACCGGGAGGAAGATGAGGGGTTGCGGAAAATTCAGGTCCACCTATGGGTGGATCCGGATGAAAAAAGGCCGGACGATCCCCGGAAGACGGTTGAATACACCAGGGACGCGGCGGCGCTCCATCCCTCCGGTTACATCGAAGATCCCCAAAAACCGGGGCATTTCACCGTCGAGCTCGGCACGGCTCTTTGCCATATCCACTGGAATATGCTGGCCCACCACAGGAATATTCAGCGAATCAAGACCCTGTTGGGGCTGCCCGAGGCGATAGACCTTCCCCGGGTGGGCTACCTCTCACTCCCGAAGTATTACGACTGAACGGGTCTGCGAGAATCTCCTCCTCCCCCCTTCTCCCTCCCCCCCGGTAAGCCGGGTCTGAACCGCGAAAGGGATTGAATTCTGCATCAATAGGCTCCTCTTATACGCGGCGGCCCCCTCGAATATGCAGTAAGCCCCCTCGAATACGCATTCGCCTAAAATTTCCGCCGAATCCTCATTTTCCGGCCCACGGGCAGAATTTAGTGGTGGGATTTCGAGGGCAGCCATATATTAGATATTTATATATATTTATATTGTTATTGACAGGGAACGAGCCTGGGAGAAAAAAAGGAGGTAATTGTGATGGCCGAAACCGGGTATTTAATCGCTCCCATCGTCGCATTGGCGATTGTTTATGGCTTTTTGCCTCAAATGTCCTCTGTCTATCGGCAGTTCAATAGGCCGCTGCCGGTGCGGTGCCTCGAGACAGGCGATTTTGCTTCGGTGCTGATCGATTCGCCTTATGCCGCCCGCACATCCTTGGTGGGAATCCCCAAACTTCGGATCAAGGACTGCTCCCGGTGGCCGGCATGGAGTGTCTGTGACCGGGGCTGCCTGAAAGGGGAAGTGGACCGAAAGTTCGCCTGAACGGAGGGTGGGGCCGCTTCCGGCCGCCCCCAATCGAACACGGGAGCGGGTTTTGGAATGGACCTTTCAAACGAAGGGAAACGCGAGAAGGAATGGGATATGAAAATTCACCGGGTTTGGCTCCCGTCGATTTTTCCGCCGCCAGCCGGGATGAATTGGGCTATGCGATCGAGCTTGCCGGGGAGTGCGGCGCGGAGTTGATCGCGCTCCATGTGATCCCCCCTTACGTCGCGGAGATGTATGCCCAAAAAGGCACCGACTGGGGCGCTTTCCGGGCGGAGATCGAAAAGAAACTTCATGCCCTCGTCGGGAAAGAGGCGGCGAATAACCAGGCCGCCGGGATTCATCACAGGTGGTGCGTCGTTTCCGGAAATCCCGCCAATGAGATTTTGCGCGTGGCGAAGCGGGAAAAAGCCGATCTCGTGATCATGTCCACGCATGGGCGCTCCGGAATTCCGCGCGCCGTCATGGGCAGCGTTGCCGAAAAAGTGATCCGCCAATCGACGGTGCCGGTCCTGACCTTGAGTCAGGCCGGAATGTCCAAGGCGGCATGATCGAAGCGGCGGTTTTCGGGGGCGCGTGGTTCAGGATTCGGGAGGCCAACCATTGAGAAAGGATAGGAGAATGTACAAGAACATTATGGTCCCTCTGGACGGATCGAAGCTGGCCGAAGTGTGCGATTTCGCCCGCCAACAAGGGGCGAAACTGAATATTTTGAGAGTGACCTACGCCAAGGTATTTCCGGGCGCGGACCCGGCCGATTCTCAACTGAAAGTCGTCGGAGAGGCGGAGGACTATACTCAAATGGTTCAGCGCCGCCTGGAGGAGGAAGGATTTACCGTCGAAAGCCATGTCCTCTATGGATTTCCCGTGGAGGAAATTTTAGACCATGCCAAACGGGGAGGCGTTGACCTGATCGCCATGGCGACCCATGGGCGTTCGGGGTCCGCCCGCTGGATGCTGGGCAGCGTTGCCGAGGAGGTTCTTCGCCACGCGCTCGTCCCTGTATTGCTCTTCCGGGCCGGCGGGGCGCAGGAGGCGGGGATGGACCCGCCTTCGGCCGCCGAGGTGGACGAAAGGAGAAAAGTGTCATGACAAAATTCAGGGCGAAAAAAATCCTTGTGCCGGTGGATTTCTCGGCGTTCAGCGAAGGGGCTCTCGAGACCGCCGCCGATCTGCCCCAGATCCAGGATGGAGAGCTCACCTTGCTCCACGTCATGATGGAGC
>DNYS01000136.1:9828-9961 GCA_003506735.1 Nitrospinota bacterium | reverse complement strand
TGATTCGGAGTATCAACGCTCCGATGGCGATTCGTTTCCCGTGGGGCATTCTTCCATCGATGGGCCGGAGGTGGAATTATTTAACCGCCAGACCGCCGAGGTGATCAACAGGGCGCTTTCGGAAATTCCGGAA
>DNYS01000136.1:4442-9809 GCA_003506735.1 Nitrospinota bacterium | reverse complement strand
ATGTTTTTCGTATAAGGGGATATCCGAAATTGAAGAATGTCCGCTGGGGACCGTCATGTCCCGCCTGTACCGGGCCAGGAGGATGCTCCAAATTTTGTTGACAAAGTACGATAGAGCCAGGGAAAGTTAGGGCCTCCGCCGGAAAAGTGAAATTATTCCGGAATGCGGTTGTTCAAGCGGATGGAGGATAGAGAAGGCGTTTTGAGTCGTAGCAAGGCGTTTTGAGGCGAAATGTTCGGGGGTGAACCGTTTTTCGCCGATGCTTGTGGCCGCGCCCGGAATACCGGACTCTGTTGCGGGGTCCGTTCGGCGCGATTTGAGGAAAAGATGATTCGGGAAGATGCGATTCGATTTATCGACGCCTATGTCGATAACGAACTGGATGTAAAGGATGCCCTGGAGCTGCAGGGCTGGATCGAAAAAGACGAGGCCTGCCGGGCGGAATACGAGCGTGTCGTGGCGCTCAAGGGGATGTTGCGCGGCCGCCTGGAGGGGGAGGGGCCGGTCGCTCCGGACTTACTGAAACAGCGCGTGAAGCGGGCGCTCCGCCGGGAGGGGCTTCGCCAGTCTGTGTGGTTCCGCCCCTCGGTGGCCGCCGCCGCGGTCATCACGTTCATGGTTTTTGGCTGGGCCGGCTATCAGAGGGCGGTAGCGGTGCCGGAACCGCTGGTGGCCGACACGATGATGATATACCGGGTGGAGACCGGAAATCCGCTCGACGTGAAGTCGGAAAGCATTCGGACAGTTTCCACCTGGCTGGCGGGAAAATTTCAGCAAAATGTCGATACGCTCGAATTGAAAGGGTCGTTACTGGGCGCGCGGCTTTGCCCGTTCGCCGGGAATAAAGGGGCCATGCTCCGGTACCGCCACAAAGGCAAGAACCTGGCCCTCTTTATCGGAGAGGCCAGCGGAATTCGCTATTCCTTGCCGATGGTCGCCAGTTTCCGGGTCAACGGCCACAAGATCTTCGAGGCCCAAAAAGAAGGCTTTCGGCTCGCCTTCTGGAGAAAGGGGATTTGGTTCTATGCCCTGGTCCTCGAAGACGGAAATGGCCGGGCGCATATGAAGGACCTCCTCACCCAAAAGACCTTCCAATTTTAGGGCGCCGATGCCTTGATTGACCAAAAAGTCCCGAGAAAGCGGGGCTATTTTTGTGCCGAAGTGGGTTGCCTCTCTTTCAATGAGCGGAAGGGGGCGTATACTCGGGGTGGGGTTGTTTTCCCGTATACACTTTCCTGTCGGAAGACATGATTAAAGAGAGGGTCCCATGATTCGTCGGGCACTGCCGATCTCGGCTGTATTGGTGGGATTTTTCGTGGCAAGCGCCTATGGCGCCGGCACGGGGATATCCGTTCTTCGCGAAGTGGAGCAGGGCTTCATCCAGGTAGCCGAAAAGGTCATGCCCACCGTGGTCAGCATCCGGGCCGAGGCGGCCCCGAGGCCGGTCGTGGGGAGCAAGAGGAAGGATAAAAATAAGAGACAGCCTACTCCCCATCCCGGTATCCCCCGGTTTTCCTCGGGCTCGGGCTTCATTATCGATGCGGGGGGATACATCCTCACGAATAACCATGTCGTCGCGAATGCGCACCGCCTGCGGGTCCGCCTCTCGGATGATTCGGAGTATTGGGCCAAGGTGATCGGAACGGACCCCTACACGGATCTGGCCGTGATCAAGATTTCCTCCCGCAAGCCGCTTCCCGTGGCCCGGCTGGGGGACAGCGATATGCTCAAGGTGGGGCAATGGTCCATCGCCGTGGGGGACCCGTTCGGGATCACGCGGACATTCACGGTCGGCGTGGTGAGCGGCATGGGCCGGACGGGCGTGGGCATCGCCCGCTACGAGTATTTCATCCAGACCGACGCGGCCATCAACCGGGGGAACAGCGGCGGGCCCCTGGTCAACATCGACGGGGAGGTGATCGGGATTAATACGGCCATCCCGGCTCCGGGCAGCGGCATCGGATTCGCCATTCCCATCAACATGGCCCGCGAAGTGGTCCATTATCTCAGGCGCCAGGGAAGTTTCCCGAGAGGGTATCTGGGCGTGACGATTCAGCCCGTGAATAACGACATAGCCCACCTCTTGGGGCTTCGAGGCTCCTCGGGCGCCTTGGTGGGCTCCCTGCTCAAGGATGGCCCCGCCAAGAACGCAGGGGTCGAGGCCGGAGACGTCATCGTCGGGATCGACGGCAAGAAAGTCTCCGACACGTCCCATTTGCAGCGGCTTGTCGGATGGACCCCGCCCGGAAAGGCGGTCAGCCTGGAGGTGGTCCGCTACGGCCAGCGCAGGTTCCTGACGGTCAAGCTGGCCAAGCTCCAGGATGCGCCCAATTCTGGCAGGCGGCCCATGGCCCCCGTTCAGAGGGAGCGCACGGAAAAGGGAACCTACGGGATGAGAATCGAGAGCATGACGCCCGGCCTCATGACCAAGAACAGGCTGACCTCCCCCGGGGGGGTTTTTATCCGCAAGGTGAAACCGGGCAGCCGCGCTTTTCGGGACGGCCTTCGGGCGGGAATGGTGATCCGCGAGTTCACCTACCGCGCGTCCGGGGACCGGACGGCGCCGGTCCGGGTGATTCTCGGGGGGCTGGAGGATTTCGAGAACATTTTGCAAAAGATCCCGCCCGGCTCGAACATTCTCGCGCGCCTCGCGCGCGGCTCGATCCGGGGGGAAAGGACCTTTTTCAGAGTGCTGAGGAATATTCGCCCCCGTTAAAGGGTTTTCCATACCGGAGAGGAATTTCTCCCCTCCCGGGCCGAAATCGGCATCCGCCGCCCGTGCCGCGAGGAGTTTCCCTGATGACCCGGATTTCAGGCGTATTTTGGGTGGCGCTGTTTTTTGCCGCACTTGCCCCGTTTGCCGTTGCGGTGGTGGGGCCGGCATCGGCCAACCCCGCCGATGAGATTCGAACCCTTCTTCCGAAAGACGGAATCCCCTCCATCGATGATCCGAAATTCGCCACGGTCCGGGAAGCCGATAGGTTCATGTCGTCCGATGAGATGGTCATCGGTGTGAACATTAACGGAGAGCGGCGGGCGTATTCCGTTCCCTTGCTGGGTTCCCACGAAATTGTCAACGATGTGGTGGGGGGGCGGAAAATTGCCGTCACCTGGTGACCCCTCTGCTATACGGCCATCGTGTATGACCGGATATTGGAGGGAAGGGAACTCTCCATCGGGGTGTCGGGAAAACTCTGGAAAAACGTTCTGGTCATGTACGATCGCCAGACCGATACGCTCTGGAGCCATCTGCTCGGCGAGGGGCTGATCGGCCCCCTGAAGGGGAAGCGCCTGAAGTCGCTGCCCTCGGCCATGATGACCTATGCCGAATGGAAGCGCCTGTTCCCCGGCACCCTCATCCTGAAAAACCCCACCGGCCTCTTCGGCCGCCTCTTTCGGTCCAGCCGGGACCCCTACGAGGGCTACTACTATAGCTCCCGGGCGGGAATCATCCCCCAGAAATACCGGGACACCCGCCTTCATCCCAAAACCTTTATCGTGGCGGTCGCCCTCGCCTCGGGCGGCGGAAAGAAGAAGGCGAAGGTCTACCCCTTTGCGGAGCTGAACCGGGCCGGGGTTGTGAACGATGTTTTCGCCGGCCGGGATCTGCTGGTTTCTTATTGCGAGTCGGCCAAATCGGGGGTGGTCTTCGACCGCAAGCTCGATGGCCGGGTGTTGACCTTCGAGCCCGGAAGCAAAAACGGCCCGGGCAAGGGATCGAAAATCGGCCCGGCCGGTTGCCCTGTCATGCGCGACCGCGAGACGGGAACCCAGTGGGTCCTCCTGACCGGCGCAGCCGCGGAAGGCCCGCTCAAGGGCAAAAAACTCCGGATGATTCCGAGCACGCAATCCTTCTGGTTCGGGTGGAAGGATTATTATCCGAAAAGCGAGATCTATCGCCACAAGCGCTAGCGGCGGGCCGGTTATCCCCACCATATTTCGAAGACATATCCCGAACTCTGCCAAGAAATCCAAATGCCCCTTCGCATGAGGGGGCATTTTGTTTATGCTCTCGAATATTTGCCGCCAGCGAGGAGATGCCCGTTGAGTCCCGTCATCGTCGAAATCGGTCCATTAGTACTCCGCTGGTACGGGATGATGTACGTCACGGCGGTTCTCGTCGGGGTGTGGCTGGCCGGCAAGGAGGCCGAGCGCAAGGGCCTTCCGATCACCCCGGATGAGATCATGAATTTGGGGCTGGTCGCCATGTTCTCGGGCATCTTGGGGGGGCGGATTTACTACGTCATCTTCAACTGGTCCTATTACGGCCAATACCCCTTGCAGATCCCCGCCATCTGGAACGGCGGACTGGCGATCCACGGCGGGGTGATCGCGGGGGTTCTGTACACCCTCTGGTACGCGCGCGGGCGGGGGATTCCGATCTGGCGGCTGGGCGACGCCGTTGCGCCCGCCTTGGTCCTGGGGCAGGCCTTCGGGCGGTTCGGAAACTTCATGAACGGCGACGCCCACGGCGTGCCCACGGCGCTCCCCTGGGGGATCGTATTCCCGGCGGCGAGCATCGCGGGCCGGCAATTCCCGGGACAGCCCCTCCACCCCACCATGCTTTACGAGCTCCTCCTGAACCTGTGCTGGTTCGCCGTCCTTTGGGGCGTCCGAAAGCGCCCGCACAGGGACGGGATGGTCTTCGCCCTCTATGTCATCCTCTACTCGGCCGGCCGGTTCATCGTCAGCGCGTTCCGGGCCGACAGCCTGATGATCGGNNTCATCTTCAACTGGAATTTTTACGGAACGAACCCCTGGGAGATACCCCAGGTCTGGCACGGGGGCCTCGCCATCCACGGAGGCCTCGTCGGGGGTGTGCTGGCGGGGGTCTGGTATCTGCGGCGCCATCCGGTGTCCACGTTCTCCTTCGCCGACGTGGCCGCCCCCTCGATCATGCTGGGCCAGGTGTTCGGCCGGTTCGGGAATTTCATGAACGGCGACGCCCACGGGGTTCCCACCGCATCCTCCTGGGGCATCGTCTTTCCGGCCGCCAGCATCGCCGGCCGCCAGTTTCCCAATACCCCAATTCACCCAGTCATGCTCTACGAGCTGGTCCTGAATCTCATCTGGTTCGCTATCCTGCGCCGGCTGCGCCTTCGCCCCCACAAGGCTGGGTTCATCTTTTGCCTCTATTTCATCCTCTACTCCATCGGCCGGGCCGCCGTCAGCGGCTTCCGGGCGGACAGCCTGTGGCTCGGGCCGGTCCGGGCGGCCTATGTCGCGAGCGCTGTCTTGATTCTGGCGTTCGGGTGGATCATCGTGAAAAAACGCCTCTGGGAGCCGGAAGATGCCCCGGAGAGCGCCAAAACTTGAATCCCGAAGTGCCAGCCGCTGGCTCATGAAGTTTCCCGGCCGCCGGCTCAT
>DNYS01000136.1:4132-4344 GCA_003506735.1 Nitrospinota bacterium | reverse complement strand
CCGGCCGCCGGCTCATGAACCCCCGATCCACTTCATCCGCTTTTTCCGTTCAATCTCATCCCAAGGAGGAGCGTCACCATGAAATGGAGAATCATCGATCTGACCCAGGATATTTTTAACGGAATCCCCGTCTACCCGGCCATCAGCGTACCGTCGTCTACCCCGCCAAAACGCACGAGGAAACCGCCTACGCCTACCGGGACTCGCCCTCG
>DNYS01000136.1:3426-3962 GCA_003506735.1 Nitrospinota bacterium | reverse complement strand
CGAGGCCATCGACGAGCTCGGGTTCGAGTGGTTTTTCACCGATGCGATCTGCCTGGACCTGAGCCAGTTTTGCGGAACCGACGGCTGGATGAGCGCCCAGGACATCGAGGAGGCCTGCCGGAAGGCGGACCTCGAGGTTCCGGACAAGGGCAGCGTTCTCATCTGGACCGGCCGCTACGAGAAATTCTACGGGGGCGATTTTAACGATTGGCTCTACAAGTATCCGGGCCTCAGCGAGGAGGCCATGAACTGGCTGGCCGATCGAGGCTGCGTCAACGTCGGGATCGATTCGCCGAGCGTCGATTCATCGGCTGCGATGAAGGATAGGGGCTACTGGGCCCACAAGGTCTGCCGCGAGCGGAAGGTCCTGAACGTCGAGAACATGTGCAACCTCAAGGAAATCGCCGGGACGAAGTTCGTCTTCTCCTGCCTCCCGCTCAAGGTGCGCGGCGGGACGGGCTCTCCGGTCCGGGCGGTCGCGATCTATTTCGAGTAAGGGACGGCACACGCCGAGGGTTTAGCCGCACCGGGGGTTT
>DNYS01000136.1:468-3331 GCA_003506735.1 Nitrospinota bacterium | reverse complement strand
TTTTTGATGGAGGGGATTGAGGCCCGCTAGAACCGGGCATCGAGCCTTCGCCTGAGATAGCCGCTCAGGAGATCGACCCCGTTCACGAGGATGAACGTGGCGATGGTCAGCGTCGCCAGGCGCGAATCGAGAAACAGCGATATCGAGATATACATTTGCTGGCCGATTCCCCCCGCGCCGACGAAGCCGAGAATCGCCGCCGCCCGGATGTTCACCTCCCAGCGGTAGAGGGTGTAGACGATGAGTTGGGAGGAGGCCTGCGGAACCGCCCCGTAGGCGAAAGCCGTGAAGCGCGTGGCCCCGCCCGCGCGCAGCGCCTCCACGGCTCCCCGGCGGGTGTTTTCGAGGGTTTCCGCATAAAGCTTTCCCATGACCCCGGCGTTGTGGATTCCCAGCGCAAGCGTTCCGGCGAACGTGCCCAGGCCCACGGCGAAAACGAAAAAAATCGCCCAGACGATCTCGGGGATGGTCCGGAACAGGTTCAGGGCCGCCCGCGAGGCGATGAAAAGGGCGCGGCGAAGCGTTTTTTGGTGCGGTGCGGCCGCCTCCCACTCGCCTCCGCCTCCGATAAGGTCTTCCGAGGAGGCGAAGTAGAGGAGCCCCATGGCGATCACGGAGGCGATGGCCGTTCCCCCGATGGATATGGCGAGGGTTTCGAGGACGGCTTGGGCGACGACGCTCAAAAACGCCGCGTCCGTGGCGGGCGGCCAGAAATTTTTCAGATAGCTTCCGAACTGAGCGACCCCCTCGCGGGTGAATACCGCCAGGATCTCCCACCCGGCGACCGAGAAGCTCCAGGCGAGAAACGCCCCCATGGCCGCGAGCCAACCCCATTTGTCCCACGCATTGGAGCGCGGCGGAATCCGGTCATCGGATAGGGAGCCGGTCATGCGAATTTTCTCCGCAGACGGGAGCTGATGAAGTCCGAGAGGGCGACGAGCAGGAAAAGCTCGGCGATGAGCGTCGCCGTCCGGTGGTGCTCGAACATTCGCATCGAAATTTCGATCTGCTGCCCCAGGCCGCCCGCTCCCACGAAGCCGAGGATCGCGGCCGCCCGCATGCCGCATTCCCACCGGTAGAGGGTGTAGGAGAGAAGCGTCCGGAACGAAGCGGGGAGGATTCCGTAGAGGACCGCCTGCGGCCGCGTGGCGCCGGTGGCGCGCAGGGAAATGGCGGCGCGCGCGTCGGTCCCCTCCATGATCTCGGCGAACACCTTCCCGAGAATCCCCGCGTAGGCGACGCCGATGCCCAGAATTCCGGCGGCCGGCCCGAGTCCGGTGATGCGCACGAACAGGAGCGCCCAGATGAGCTCAGGGATCGAGCGCATCGCATTCAACATCAGCCGGGAGACCCAATAAGGAGCCGCACCGAGGAATTTTCGGGCCTTGCCGGCCGGCGGGTCGCCCTCGAAGAGGGGGCCGCCCAGGTGAAACGTCCCGGCCGCCATCAGGGAGAGCGGAAAGCCCAGGAGGAGCGCCAGCGCCGTGCCCGCCGTGGCCAACTGGATGGTTTCGATGGCGGGCTTCAGGGTCGTGGCCAAAAAGGCGAGGCTCAGGTCGGGCGGAAAAAAGCCCCAGCCGAAATTGGCCATCGCCTTCAGGGGGCCCGGTTGCGCCAGCAGAACCGGATTGAACTCCGTGTACCGCAGGCTGGCCAGCACCGCCGCCGCGATGCCGGCCATGATCGTGAACTGGCCCGCCGACACCGGGGGCCGGGCGGGGGGGGAAGCCGGAGGAGCGCTCACCCGGCGAGGCTTTCCTTCATCGCCTCACCGATCCAAGCGTAGGCCTCGCCGGCGGTCATCTCCTGGTCCCCTTCGTAGAGCTGGATCAGGAGATCGCCCGTGATTTCCCCGGGCGGAAGATCGAAGAGGACTTTTCCAGCGCTCAGGCCGACGATGCGGGGAAAATGCCGGAGGGCGACCGGGACATCGTGGAGATTGACGAGGATGGTTTTTCGGTTTTCATCGCTCAACTTCCGGAGGAGGGAGATCAGGGCGTCGGCGCGCGAGGGATCGACGCTCGCGATGGGCTCGTCGGCGAGCAGGTGCCGGGGATTCTGAATCAGGGCGCGGGCGATAGCCACGCGCTGCTGCTCCCCTCCGCTCAGGCGGTCCGTCCGCTCCCAGAGCTTGTCGAGGACGCCGACCCGGTGGGCCGCCTCGGCGGCGCGGCCGGTCTCGCGCGGAGCGATTAGGGAGTAGAGCGAGCGGAGGATGGACCACGAGGAGAGCCGCCCGGCCAGGATGTTGTGAATTGTCCGGAGGGTGGGGATAAGGTTGTGCTGCTGATAGATGGTTCCGGTCATGGAGCGCAGGCGGCGAAGCTCCTTGCCGCCGATACCGCCCGGATCGATTCCGTTCACGCGGACCTCGCCCGAATCGGGCCGCAGGGTGAGATTCATCATCCGGAGGAGGGTGGTTTTACCGGCGCCGCTCGGGCCAATGATGGCGACCGACTCCCCCGCGCGGATCGACAGGGTGACCCCCCGGAGGGCCCTCTTCCAGCCGCCCCCGGCCATGCGGAAGCGCTTGTGGACATCGACAAGATCGAACGCGCTCTCCAACGAATGTCCCCCTTTATTGAGCCCGGGCAGCTTCCGGTCGCTTCCGGCCGCTGGGCCCGAACGATTGAGGTGCGGATTTTACTGGGTGGGCATTTTTTTCAAAAGGCCGGCCTCTCTCGCCGCCGATTCGATCCCCTTGAAGTCGCCCGGAAGGGCCAGGACATATCCCTCCGCGCGCTGGAGGGCGAGAATCTTCCGGTGCTCCGGGTTTATAGCGCTGAGTTTCAGGAAGGCGCCGGCCAAACGGGTAAGCGTCTCGCGGGGCAAATCTCCGCGGGCCGTCCAGTTGTAGTCCACG
>DNYS01000136.1:0-334 GCA_003506735.1 Nitrospinota bacterium | reverse complement strand
TTGGCGAAGTCTTTTTCGGGGACGATGCCCGCGCCCTTCAAGAAAAAGCGCGGCATGAGATGGCCCGAAGTGCTGCTCACGCTGCCGAAGGCGAAAGTTTTGCCCCTCAGATCCTTCAGGGACCGGATGNNCGCTGTTTATCGCCGTGATGAACTTGGTTTTAAAATTCAGGTCCCGGCGCCGCATGACGAGGGGAACCGCCCTGCCGTTCGTGCGGATGCGCGCCTGAACGTGCGTAAAGCCCCCGTACCAGACGAGATCGATTTTCCCGGCCGCAAGGGCCTCGACGGTGGCGGCGTAATTCACCAGGGGGATGAATTTCACGCGGACGCCC
>DNYS01000085.1:11711-12059 GCA_003506735.1 Nitrospinota bacterium | reverse complement strand
AATAGTTTTTCAGCAGCCTCATAACGGCCAATTTTGATCTTTTTTGAAAATATTTAAATTTAGGTTTGGATGATAATATCCGGGGATAGTTTGCATAATGCCCGGTCGGGCTTGATGAAAGAATACCCGTTGAATTTTAATTCATTAGGAGACATTCATGGCTGAAGCCAAGGATATGGGCGGTGTTGTGGTGGGTGAGAACATGTCGTTTTTGGACGCCAGCGAAAAGGTATCCGGTGAGCCATTGTATCTGGACGATCTTCAGCTTCCCGGAATGTTGGTCGGGGCCGCTTTGAGGAGCGAGCACCCCCATGCGGAGGTGCTCTCGGTGGACGCAGAGGCCGCCCG
>DNYS01000085.1:0-11596 GCA_003506735.1 Nitrospinota bacterium | reverse complement strand
CCCCCGTCAGACGCCCCATAAGCGGGGGACGCCCCTCATCGTCCGCGACCGGGTTCTCTATATGGGCGATGTCCTGGCCCTGGTGGCGGCCGAGACCCACGAGGCGGCGGCCGAGGCGCTGCGCCTGATCCGGGTGGCCTACAAGCCGCTTCCGGTGGTCGTCGATCCGCGTGAAGCGCTGAGCGCGGGGTCCCCTAAAATCTGGCCCGAGGGCAATCTCCTCAACCACGGCAAGATTCGAAAAGGAGACATCGAGGAGGCCTTCCGGGCCGCCGATGTCATTATCGAGAACGAGTACCGCACGCCCCCGGTCGATCATCTCTATTTGGAGGTCGAGGCGGGATGCGTGGCCCCGCTTCCGGGCGGCTCGTATCAGGTGTGGTGCTCGACCCAGCAGCCCTTTCTGATTCGCAATAACGTGGCCCGGGTGCTCGGCCTCAAGGGCGAATCCGCCGTCCGCTTCATTCAAACCCTGCCCGGAGGCGGCTTCGGCGGAAAAAACGAGGCCAGCCTGGACGTTTCTCTGCGCGCTGCGCTTCTTGCCCGGGCCACCGGCAGGCCGGTCAAGCTGACCTACTCGCGCGAGGAGAGCCTGATCGCCTCGGCCAAGCGCCACAGCTCGATCATTCGCTACAAATCGGGGGCGACCCGGGACGGCCGGCTTGTGGCGGTCGAGATCGAAATCTATCTCGATAAGGGCGCCTACGCGGCGAGCGGGGGGAATTCGCCGCCGGCCTTCAAGCGGGCCACCTACCACTCCTCCGGCCCCTACGATGTTCCAAACGCCAAGGTGGATGTGTACATCGTTCATACCAATCACCCCTACGGCGGGCAGATGCGCGGTCCCGGCTGCCCCCAGGTCCATTTCGCCTGCGAGCAGCAGATGGATCAGATCGCCAAGGCCCTGGGGATCGACCCCATCGAGCTGCGCCGCATCAACGGTCTCAAGCAAGGCTCGCGGACGGCCTGGAACCAGCGCCTCGATGAAAGCGTGGGCCTGCTCGAAACCCTGAAAAAGGCCGAGGCGGCCTCGGGGTGGAAAAACCGCGGCGGCTCTCCGCGCCGCGCGCCGGATGGGCGCCTCAGGGGGTTCGGCGTGGCGAGTTGCCTGTACGGGACGGGAAACGCTTACTCTCCCGCCGAGGCGCATCTCTTCATCACCTCGGACGGAAAGATCCGGGTGGCGGCCGGGGTCGTCGATTTCGGCCAGGGAAGCAAGACGGTGCTCTGCCAGATTGCCGCCGAGGCGCTCGGCATTCCGTTCAGCGAATTTTCAATGGGGGCCGTGGACACGGCGATCGATCCCTTCGGCGGCACCAGCTCGAGCTCAAGGGTGACGATGCAGGGCGGCATGGCCGTCTACCGCGCCTCCCTGAAGGCCCGCGAGGAGCTTCTCCGCTTGGGCGGCCGCCTGCTCGAAGTGGACGCGGAGGATCTCGAACTCTCCGGAGGGGTGATCCAGTCGAAGGCGCATCCCGAGACGAAAGTCTCGCTGGCCCAAATCGCGGACGCCTACGTCACCGACGAACTCAAGCAAATCGGCGCGGCCGACCATATCCCTCCCGCCTCGGTGACCTGCAAGGAAACCGGCCTCGGGCATCCCTACGAGGTGTACGGATTCGGAACCCAGGTGGCCGAGGTTCTCGTCGATCCCGGCACGGGCGAGATCGAAGTGACCGGGGTCTGGGCCGCGCACGATGTCGGCAAGGCCATCAGTCCGATGGGCGTCGCCCAGCAGATCGAGGGTGGCGTTTACATGGGCCTCGGTTTTTGCCTGATGGAGGAAATCGTCCAGAAGGATGGCCGGATGCACAATCCCGACATGCACGGCTATCTGATTCCGACGGTGGAGGATGTACCCGACGTACTGGAGACCATCATCGTCGAGGAGCCCTATTCCAACGGCCCCTACGGGGCGAAGGGGGTGGGAGAGCAGGTGACGGTGCCGACCGCGCCGGCGATCGCCAATGCGGTCTGCGATGCTATCGGCATCCGTTTTCAGGAACTCCCGCTTACGCCCGACCGGGTGGTCATGGCCATCGCCAAGGCGGCGAACGGGGGAAATTAAAAAAAGCGGAACGGGGGACGGAAAGGAGGGGCGCTACCCGATGCCGAGGTGGGTCTTTTTTATCTCCTCATTCTCCCACAGCTCTTGGGGGAGGGAGTCATGGACAACCTGCCCTTTGGTGATGACGCTCACCCGGTCCACCGTCTTGATGGCGAATGGGGCGTTCTGCTCCACCAGGATAATAGATAGGCCCTCGTCCTTCAGGGCGCGGATGGCGGTTCCCAGGTTTTGAATGATGAGCGGGGCGAGCCCCTCGGATGGTTCGTCTAGAATCAGGCATTCCGGGTTCGTCATCAGCGCCCGCCCCACGGCGAGCATCTGCTGCTCGCCCCCCGAAAGAGATCCCGCGCGCTGATCGGCGCGCTCACCCAGGCTCGGAAACAACTCGTACACCTTCCCGGTGTTCCAGCGGTCGCTCGAATGCGTCTGCTCGGCGACGACCAGGTTTTCCCGGACGCTCAGGGTGGGGAACACCCGCCGGCCCTGGGGGCAAAGGCCGATGCCCAGCGCCGATATTTCGAAGCTGGTCCGGCCGGTGATGTCCTGGCCGTAGAAGAAAATCTTTCCCCGCCGCGGGGGAACGAATCCCATGATGGAATTGATCAGCGTGGTTTTTCCCATGCCGTTCCGGCCGAGGATGCCGAGCGCCTCGCCTTTTTCGACCTCCAGGCTCAGCCCCTGAAGGACATAGGAGTCCCCGTAGTAGGTATGAATGTCTTGAACGGATAATAGAGCGGTCACCGGTTATCCCTGCCCAAGGTAAATTTCCTGAACCTGCGGATCGTTGCGAATCTGATCGGCCGGCCCTTCGGTCAACAGTTTTCCGTAGTGCAATACGGAGATGTGCGTCGCCACCTCGAAGATCACGTCCAGATCGTGTTCGATAATGAGGATGGCGATCTCCGAATCGAGCGATTTGAGGAATTCGGCCATCTCGTGGGACTCACCGGTGGCCAGGCCCGCCGAGGGCTCGTCGAGGAGGAGCACCTTGGGATCGCTCGCCAGGGCCAGAACAATTTCGAGCTGGCGCTGCTCGCCGTGAGACAGGTTGCGGACCTCCTGGCCGCGCAACTCCCAGAATCCCGCCTGGGTCAGGAGCATCTCGGCTTTCTCGTAAACCCCCCGGAATTTCGAAAGCGGTTTGAACATCACCATTTTCATCTTCCGCAGTCCCTGGACCGCGAGGAGTACATTGTCCAACAGGCTCAGGCGGGGGAACAGGCTCGTGATCTGAAACGTCCGCGACATGCCCAGAGCGATGCGCCGGTGGGTGTTCCATTCCGAAACGTCTTGCCCGAACAGAATCACCTTTCCCGAGGTCGGGGGCAGCACGCCCGTGATGAGATGAAATAGGGTGGTTTTCCCCGCCCCGTTCGGCCCGAGAATGCCCCGCCGCTCCCCCTGGCCGAGACGAAGGGTCACGTCATCGACAGCGGTGAGGCCTCCGAATTGTTTTGTGATGCCCTGAAGTTCGAGCGAAAGGTCCGTTTCGGCCAAACCGGCGTTCTCCATCCTAGGAAGGCGCTAATACGCCCGCCGCCTGAAGAGGATTTCACTCCAGGCGGCGGGCGGTTTTGGAAAGCGCTATTTGCAGTATTTGCAGCCGGGATAGCTCTTGCTGTAGACGGGCTGCTTGAGAAATTCCTCGGCCGGCGTTTTATAGAACTGGCTCACCGCCGGATATGTCCGGATTACCTTGTTCCAGAGCGAATTGGACCTTACGCCCAGCCCGAGCCGATTGCCCGAAACCCGCTGGACCTTTCTTATGTATATGTTCTGGACGACGTTGCCGTGTGAGCCAATGTAGAGCGGCCCGCGCACGGCGTTGATCCGGATCTTCTTGAACTCCCGGATGAAGGCTGCCGTGTCGTCCGGGTTCCAGTTGATCTTCTCGAGCGTTTTGTGGATCCACAGCGCGGTGGTGTAGGTGGTCTCCGAGTAGTAGGAGGCCATCTTTCCGTAGCGCTGCTGATACTCCTTGACGAACGCATTGTTCTTTTCGGTCTCGAGCGCGGCACTGTACTGTCCTGCCGTCACATAACCGATAGCCTCGTCACCCATCGACGGAAGGATGAATTCATCCGCGGACGTTATTCCGCCGAGCAAGGGCATCTTGAAGCCTGCAGCCCGGAACTGCTTGGGGAAGGCCAGAGAGCTGGGCCCCACCATCAGGGCCATAACGGCGTCGGCGTCCCTGGAAATCTGGGGGAGGTAGGGCCCGAAATCCTTCGTGCCCAGCTTGGCCCAGATTTTCTTGATGATCTTTCCGCCGCGCCTTTCGAACTGGCGCTGGAAGCCTCCGATGACCTCGTAGCCGAAGGCGTAATCCTGTCCGACGGCCACGATCCGGCGGAAGCCCTGATCGTAGGCCCAGTCGGCGAGGGGATGGCTACCCTGGCTGGAGGTGAACCCGCTCCGGATGAAGTACTTGGGAGGCTTCCGCTGGGTCATGTCGTCTCCGGCCGGAACCGGCGAGATGTAGAGCGTCTTGAACCGGTCGGCGACGGCGCCGAGGGCGTATCCCGTGCTGGCCAGCAGGCCGCCCACGAACAGATGAACCTTGTCGCGCCGGATGAGCTTGATCGCCTTCTGGCGGTTGACCGAAGGCTTTCCGGTCGAGTCCTCGAGGATCAATTTCACCTTGACCGGACCCATCATGCCATTGTTCTGGGCAAGGTACATTTTGAAGCCGTTGCTCATGTCCTTGCCGATTTGGGCGAAGATACCCGTCATCGGGGCGATGAACCCGATGCGGATCTCCTTCGCGGCCTGCGCCGGACCGGCCGCCGCCGCGAGGGCGAACCCCGCGGATACGAAAATAGCCAAGCATTTTCTTTTCATTTCAACTCCTCCCCCTTGCTTCGAGAATGGTGAAAGCCGCGGCCGTCTAGTTTTTGGAAGTTTTGGCCGTGGCGGAAGTGCCGCGAAATTTACCGAGGAATCCGAGTATGCCGTCCACCCCGTAAAGACGGCTTAATATGATGGTGATGATGTAGATCGACCCCAGTATAAGCGGCCAGCGCTCCACATAGATACTGACAAACTGCTGGAGGGACCGGATGATGGCCGCCCCGATGACGGGCCCGATAAGCGTTGCCGGGCCCCCGAGGGCGACCATGAACAGCGCCTCCGCCGAGGTGATGAGTTCCACGTCCGGCGGGCTGACGAAAAGATTGTACAGGGTCCACATGACGCCCGCGATGCCGCTGAAGGTGCCGGCGATGATGAAGGCCAGGTATTTGTGCAGCCAGATGTTGTAGCCCAGCATCTCCATGCGCTCCTCGCGCTCGCGGATGCCCACGAGGGTGCGGCCGAACGGGCTTTGAACGATGAGATATAAGAGTCCGAGGCATATCGAAAACACGGCCAGCGTGAAGTAGAAGAAGGGCAGCCCCTCCATGATGGAAATCCCGAGGAAGGAGGGGCGCCCTGGCACGATGATTCCGTTGTCTCCCTCGGTCACCGCGCTCCAGCGGTAGGCCAGACCCCAGACGATCATGGCGAGCGAAAGCGTGATCATCAGGAAATAGACATCCTTGGCCCGGATGGCCAGGAGTCCGAAAAGGGCCGAAAAGGCGAGCGCCACCAGGATGCCGATTAGAAACAGGTAAAAAATCCCCAGGCCCGCCGAGCTCGACCAGGTATAGAGGGCGTAGGTCCAGGTCCAGCTCGTCTTGGTCATGACGATGGCGGTGGCGTAGGAGGCCACCCCGAAATAGGCCGCGTGGCCCAGCGAGGCCAGGCCGGTGTAGCCGAGAAGAATGTCCAGGCTCATCGCCAGGATTCCGAATACGAGGATTTCGGTCACGAGGGACTGGAGAAATAAATCCAGAAACGGCGTGACCGCCGCCAGAACCGCGAACACGCCCACCACAATGGCGATTCGCCGGCCCTCATTTTGTAAAAGCATGTTTCTCTAGCCCTTTCCGAAGAGGCCCGTCGGCTTGATGGCGAGGATGATGGCCATCGGCGCGAAGAGCGCGAAGTAGGCAAGCTCCGGAAAAAGCGCCGTGCCGAAGTTTTCCACGAACCCGACCACGAGGCTTCCCACGACGGCCCCAGTCAGGCTGCCCAGCCCGCCGATGATGACGACCGCGAAGGCGTAGGGGAGTATCTCGAAATCCAGGCCCGGATAGACCCCGAAAAACGCCCCGCCGATGACGCCCCCAATCCCCGCGAGCAGGGAGCCGATGGCGAATATGCTCATCGAGACGATGTTGGTGTTGATTCCGATTCCGCGCGCCATCTCGGGATCGTCCACCGTCGCGCGCATGATGGCCCCGAGGCGGGTGCGCTCGATTCCGAAGAAGAGCACGAACCCAACGATGATGGCGCTGATAATCATCAGGAGGCGGTATTTCGGGAAGTACATCCCCGCAATCTGGAAGCTTTTCTGGAAAGGCCAGGGCGCATCGAACATGAAATTGTCACCGCCCCAGGTGTAGAGGGATCCGTCCTGGAGGATAAAGGCGAATCCGATGGTGACCAGCACCTGAGCCAGGGTGTCCTTTCCGAACCGCCTGAGGAAGAAGCGCTCGATGAACATCCCCATGAGGCCGACCACCACCACCGAGCCGGCGATCGCCGCCGAAAGCGCCGCAAAATTTACGTTGGAAATCTTTTGCAACTTGATCGTGGGGAAGAAGAGCTCGAAAAAGCGGAATTCCCACGCCATGGTGGTGACGATCTCGATGATGATGTAGGCGGCGAGGAGGCTCAGGAGCGCCCGGCCCTCGCCCGCGACCCGCGAGAGGCCGCGCCAGGTGAAATAGAGAGCGGTCCAAACCGCGATCTGGATGAGGCGGGGCACAATCGAGGAGACCCCGTAAATGATGTTATAGAACTCGAGTCCGATGTAGCCCCCCAAAAGGAATATCGCCGCGTGGGCGAGATTCACGATGCGCATGACGCCGAAAATCAGCGACAGCCCGCTCGCCAACAGAAAAAGCAGGGCCGAGTAGGACAGGCTACTGTAGGAGAGGACAATAATATTCGACAGCGAAAGCGTAGTCATGCAGTATTCACCTTAACCGGACGCTCGTTCGGCGCATCCATACTGGCGGCCGAAGGCTCCGCAAACCCCGGTTTCCAACACCAGATGATATTCGCGCTCACCGGACAATTTCATGCGGGAGGACTGTATTTGCGCATGTTCCGGCCATTGGGTCAAGGCCGCGAAACCACGCCCGCCCCCGGCCATTCTTGATCGCCCACGGGAAGGGGCGGATGATAAATCATCCTTGTTTCAGGGATGTTTCGGCGCGGCGGCGGCGCGCCTTTTTTTTCGCGGGGCGGAGCGGCGCCCCATAAAACCGGAAAACCGGACGACTGGAAGGCGCCCATGGCGAATGAGACCATTTTCAAGCGCGCGCGGGTGGACGCCGACGGCCCCCTCGCCGATCTCCGTGTCCGGGACGGTGCATTCGTCTCGGTGGGGCCCGATGCCGGGCCGGCGGAGGGAGCCGCCGAGGTGGACCTGGCGGGCGCGGCCGTCCTGCCCGCCTTTATCGAGAGCCACATCCATCTCGACAAGGCATTTCTCGAGGAGCGCCGCCCCAACCTCAGCGGCACGCTCGCGGACGCCATCGACATCACCCGGGAGCTGAAAAAATCCGTGTCCAAAGAGGACATCCGCGAGCGCTCCGAGCGGGCGCTGCGCCTCCTCATTCGGCACGGAACGACCCGCCTCCGCGCGCAGGTCGAGGTGGACCCCATCGTCGGGCTCGCCGGGATGGAGGCGACCCTCGAGCTCAGGGAGGCCTGCGCCGGCCTGGCCGATATCCAAATCGCCGTCTTCCCCCAGGAGGGCATCGAGCAGCAGCCCGGCACGGAGGACCTGATGCGCGAGGCCATGCGCATGGGGGGGGATGTGGTCGGCGGGGTTCCCTACAACGACCTGAACGCCGAGCGCCACCTCGATATCGTATTCGCCATGGCGGCCGAATTTGGATGCGGGGTGGATCTCCACCTCGATTTTTCGGACGACCCCGGGGACGACCGGATCGAATCCGTCGCCCGGCGGACGATCGAGGCCGGGCTCCAGGGCCGCGTCGCCGTGGGCCATCTGACCTCTCTCGGCGCGATGGAGGGCGGGAAGGCGGCCCGGATCATCGAAACCATCGCCGGGGCGGGGATCGCCGTCATGCCGCTTCCGGCGACGGATTTGTTTCTCGGCGGCCGGGGAGACGCGCCCCCCCGGTTCCGCAGTTTCACCCGCGTGCGCGAACTCATCGGCGCCGGGGTGAACGTCGCCATCGCCTCGAACAACATCCGCAACGCGTTCACCCCCTCGGGCAGGGGCGACCTGCTCGAGATCGGCCTCCTCCTCGCCCACGTCGCCCACATGAGCGGGGCCGCCGACCGCCCGCTCATTCCTCCCCTCTTCACCCACAACGCCGCAAAGGCGCTGGGGATGGAGGAGAGCTACGGCATCGCGCCGGGGTGTCCGGCCGATTTTGTCGTCCTCGATTCCAGGGATTGGAACGACATCATCATCGACCAACCCGAGAAGCGCTACATCGTCAGGCGGGGAAAGATCGTCCTCGAAAACCGCCGCGAGAGCGTCTGGCGCGATTAAAGAGCCCAGGCCGCAAGGCGCATTCGACATGCGGCCCCAAGGAGCGTCACATGAAGCGGCTTGCTGTCGCGTGAGGCCTGTCGGCCCTGTTGGTGGGCGCGTCCGCCGCCTCGGACTACACCGAGGGGTACCGGGCCTATCAGCGGGGGGATTTCGAGACCGCGCGGCGGGGGTTTTTGCGCGCGGCGAAAAACGGCGACGCGCGGGCGCAATATCACCTCGCCTTCATGGCCTACACCGGACTCGGCGGCGCGCGGAGCGCGGAGGCGGCGGTCCGCTGGGCGCTACTGGCCGCCAATAGCGGGATGATCAAGGCGATGGTGCTCGCCGGCTCCATCCTGGCGGAGGCGGCCGGCCCGCGTTTCGACCCGGTGGAGGCCCAGAAGTGGTTCAACCTCGCCGCCTCGCGGGCGTATCTATCCTGGCCGGAATCGCCGGGAGGCATGCGGAATAACTGGGAGGCGGCGGCCGAAAAGATGTGGCTCATCCAGAACCGGATGAGCGAGAGCCAGATTCGCGAGGCGATTCGCCGCGCCCGGGCATGGAAGGCGAAAAGGCGCGGCCTCGAAAAGCGGCCCCATCCCGTATAGAGTCTGGATGGGACCCGGGCGAAGATGATTGCATGACTGGGCGGTCCCAACCCGGATAGAGTCTGGATGAAATTTGGATGAAACCCGGATGGAGCCCGCGCCCCGCGCGCGGTAAAATGCCCCCTATATTCGATAATCATCGCAATTCCAATGGGCGCCGGAGGCTGCGTGCGCCGGAAGAGGTCGGCATGACGATTGGCATCGAGGAAGCAAACCGGGAAGCCCTGGACCGGATTTTCAGGGCCGAGCCAGTCTGGACCGGGGTTCGGCCGGCGGGAGAGGTCATCGAGGGGCTTGGGGAGGGAATTCTCCTCCACGCGGGGCCGCCCATAGAGTGGGAGCGGATGTGCGGCCCGCTCCGGGGAGCCGTGGCCGGGGCGATCGTTCTGGAGGGCTGGGCCGGCACGCTCGATGAAGCGGCGAAGCTGGCCGAATCCGGAGACATCGCGTTTCACCCGAACCACCACTTCGGCGCGGTGGGCCCAATGACGGGGATCACGAGCCGGAGCCAGCCGGTCATGATCGTCGAGAACAAGGCCTTCGGGAACCGCTCGTTCTGCACCCTGAACGAGGGCCTGGGCAAGGTGATGCGCTTCGGGGGAAACGACGAGGCGGTGATCGACCGGCTCCGCTGGCTGGGGGACACCCTCGGCCCGGCGCTGGCGGCGGCACTCGAAAGCGCGGGCGGGGTGGCGCTCAAGGGCATCGTCGCGCGTGGGCTCTCGATGGGGGACGAGATGCACCAGCGCAACGTGGCCTGCACGAGCCTTCTCCTGCGCGAGCTGGCGCCCGCCCTGGCGCGGACCTCGCCGGACGCCGAAAAGCTGGCCGGCATATTGGAATTCATCGGCGGAAACGATCAATTTTTCCTGAACCTGGGGATGGCCATCGGCAAGGCGGTCATGGACCCGGCGCGGGACATCGAGGGCTCGACGGTCGTGACGGCCATGTCCCGGAACGGGACGGATTTCGGGGTCCGGGTGAGCGGGACGGGGGACGCGTGGTTCACCGCGCCGGTCGAGATGCCGGCGGGGCTCTACTTCCCCGGCTTCAGCGAGGCGGACGCGAACCCGGACATGGGGGATTCGACCATCCTCGAGACGATGGGCCTGGGCGGATTCGCGATGGCGGCGGCGCCGGCGGTGGCGGGCTTCGTCGGCGCGGGCTCAGCGGCCGACGCGCTCAACTGCACCCGGACGATGTACGAGATCACCTCGGGGCGCAGCCCGGAGTGGACGCTCCCCGCGCTGGATTTTCAGGGCGTGCCCACCGGGATCGACATCATGAAAGTCATCGAAACCGGCATCGCCCCCGTCATCAACACCGGCATCGCCCACAAGGAGGCCGGCATCGGCCAGGTGGGCGCGGGCGTCGTCCGCGCACCGATGGCGTGCTTCGAGGCCGCCCTCGAAGCCTTCGCCGAGAAGATGGGGGTAGACTCCGAGTAGGAGTCTGTTCGAGTGAGGAGGCTTCCCCCGGCCAAGTGGGAAGGCTGTTCGTAGAGCGGGGTCCAATAAAGGGAATATCGGAATAATTCAACCCTGGCAATTTCATGTTGGATCGATGATACTTTAGATTCAAAACCCGCCCCAAATTACGCCCACGATTAGATTGGTTTTTCAAGAAAAGCTGTTGCTTGGGCCGATGGTTTTCGCTATAATTTCGCTTATTGTTAATATCTCCTGGGACTTGGCAAAAGTGAATAACCTATCTTCCATAGAAATGTGTGCTGGCGGGGGTGGCCAGGCTCTAGACCTAGAAATGGCAGGATTTGAACACGAATGCCTAGTGGAAATTGATAAGCATTCTTGCAATACGCTACGAATGAACAGGCCTAAGTGGAACATCGTTGAAGGTGATTTAGCGGAATTTGACGGACGACCTTACAAAGGTATCGACTTGTTGGCGGGTGGGCTTCCGTGTCCGCCTTTTTCTGTTGCTGGAAAGCAGCTAGGTACAAAAGATGATCGGAATCTTTTCCCGGAAGCCATACGGTTAGTAGATGAAATTCGCGCCAAAGCTGTGATGATTGAAAATGTCAGAGGGCTTTTGGGAACGGCATTTGATGATTATCGGCTATTTATTTCGGGAGAGTTGAACAAGCTTGGATATGTTACCCATTAGCGTTTGTTTAATGCCGCTGACTATGCAGTCTCTCAACTAAGGCCAAGACTAATTTTTGTGGCGATAAAAAAAGAGCTATCTGGTCAATTTTCTTGGCCACTTCAAAAAAATGATGACCCCTCAACTGTAGGTGAGGCCCTTTATGATTTAATGGCTGCCAATGGCTGGAAAGAGGCAAAAGCATGGAAAAAACAAGCCAATCAAATCGCCCCAACTGTACAGCTAGTCTTCTTCCCT
>DNYS01000102.1 GCA_003506735.1 Nitrospinota bacterium | reverse complement strand
GAGATGACATATGGACAACAACTCACAGGTTCTCGCATGAGCGCAACGACAAATGTTTCTGTGCCTTTCCCGTTTGATAATAGCTATGCCAGGCTCCCGGAGCGCTTTTATGCGCGTGTGAACCCGACACCCGTGGCAAAGCCGGGTCTTATTAGGATTAACCGCCCGCTTGCCCGCCATCTCGGCCTCGACCCGGATTACCTTGCTTCGCCGGAAGGCATTGAAATCCTCGCGGGGAACCGTGTTCCCGAAGGCTCAGAGCCTCTTGCATTGGCTTATGCCGGGCACCAGTTTGGCGGTTGGATGCCCCAACTAGGCGACGGGCGGGCGCTTCTTCTTGGTGAGGTGGTCGATGCCGATGGCTTACGCCTTGACATCCAGCTCAAAGGATCAGGGCCAACGCCGTTCTCACGAATGGGTGACGGGCGGGCCTGGATAGGACCCGTGCTGCGCGAATATGCAGTCAGCGAGGCGATGGCCGTGCTATCCATCCCGACGACGCGCGCGCTTGCTGCCGTCACAACAGGCGAGACAATCGTTCGGGAGCAGGCGCTGCCGGGGGCTGTTCTTACTCGGGCCGCGAGCAGTCACATTCGGGTGGGCACCTTCCAGTTCTTTGCCGCACGCCAAGACGTCCAAGCACTGCGTTTGCTGGCCGACCATGTGATCGACCGACACTATCCCGAGGCGCGCGAGGCGGATAATCCTTACCTGGCGGTCCTCGAAAGCGTGACCACGCGGCAGGCAAAACTGGTAGCCAGATGGATGGAGGTAGGTTTCATCCACGGCGTTATGAATACCGACAACATGTCGATCTCCGGCGAGACGATCGACTATGGTCCATGCGCCTTCATGGACAGCTACCATCCGGATAAGGTCTTCAGTTCTATCGATCAAATGGGCCGCTACGCTTACAAAAATCAGCCAGAAATCGCGTATTCGAATCTCGCTTGCTTTGCCTCGTCTATACTACCACTCATCAACGATAACGAAGAGACAGCAATCGAAGCGGCGAAAGGAACAGTCAATTCCTTTTCCAGCCACTTTAATGCCGCCTGGTCTTCTGGCCTCAGGGCGAAGATCGGGCTTGCGGACGAGCAAGCCGGTGATTTTGAGCTGGCGCAGGACCTGCTACACCGGATGGCGGCGAACAAAGCCGATTTCACACTCACCTTCCGGCGGCTTTGCGGCCTGTCTGGACGTATAGAACAAAAAAGCGCAAAGACGGATGCATCGGTCCGCGACCTCTTTGATAATCCGGCGTCGTTCGACGGATGGGTGGCGGATTGGCGCGCCCGGCTCAAACGGGAGACACGGGACGATTTTGAAAGGCAGGCAGCTATGCAGGCGGTCAATCCTGCGTATATTCCCCGCAATCACCGAGTCGAGCAGGTCATTACAGCCGCGCTTAACGGCGATTTTGAGCCGTTCGGAAAGCTTGTTGCGATCCTGTCCCGTCCCTATGACGACCAACCGCAAAACGCCGCCTACCAGGACCCGCCCCGGCCGGAAGAAGTGGTGCACCAAACTTTCTGCGGCACTTAAGGTGTGCATGGCGAATTCCTGTCATTACCCAAAGGATCTGAATACGCGTCTGAGGGGGGCGGTATAGGTCGGTGCGGGTGTGGGGTACGGGGTGCGAGTGAGTGGTAAGGGAGGATTGGGGAGTGAAGCGAGGAGCCCTGCCTGCACCATTAGCCCCATCAAAATTGGTGTCCATATAGGTGCCCATAACCAGTCCCAATCCATGCCAATTCGTGCCACTCCTGCCTGCTTGGGAATTTGGGTAACTCTTTGAGGTGGTATTCTCCATCCTGCTGGGTGTCACTCAGCGTCGCTCTGTCAAATACCCCCCGGTAACGCCCTCATCACCCAAAGGCCGCTGGTTCGAATCCCCCGGCCTCGCTACCCGCTTTCTTGTACGCCCGATTGTTCCATCAGTTTCCGCACGAGGTCTTCGTTGAAAATTCCTTGCATGCACAGGTCCATCGTGGGGTTCCGCTTGAGCAATCTCCGGAGTTCCCCTTTTTGCCACGAAATGTACCGCGTCGCCCTGAGAACCCGCACCGTCGCAGTCGCCTCGCCGCCGTGAATGTAGGACATCTCGCCTATCAGGGTGCCGTCGGTGGCGCGGGATATCTCGTTGCTGTCATGCAAAATGGCTACCTCTCCATTGTAGATGAGCTTGAGATCTTCTATTTCCTTGCCTTGGGTCGCCAAAATCGTTCCGGGCTCCGCGGTTCGCCATTCCCCCAGGCGAATGAATTTCAGGAATTCCACAGGGGGGAAGTGGTGGAAGATAGTCCGGAACAGCTCCTGTTCTTCTTCGCTGAACGAAATGGATCGGTTTTCAATCACATGAATGACGATGCGCAGGATGTTGATCGAGAGTAGAACGAAGAGCCAAAAAATGACCAGCCACAGCGGGCCTTCGGGTATGCGGAAGTTGTAGATCATGCCCACGAGCAAGGATGCGATAGCCAGAATTCGAAGCAAAAGAATGTCGCGCATGAAAAATGACAAGGCGGTAAGCGTAAAGGAAAAATGTCCCAGCAAATCGTTATATGGTGAGCCCATGTTTCGCCCCTTGAGTTTTGGAATGTCGGAAATGGTGGTGCAAATATTCCATCAGGAGAGATGATAACGTGAATCCGACGATCTTGCTCCAAAGATGCCGGGAGTCCCA
>DNYS01000074.1:5305-12933 GCA_003506735.1 Nitrospinota bacterium | reverse complement strand
GGTCCCCGAGGGAACCGGGAGCGAGGGGAAAAATCAAAGGCCAGTGGCTTAATTGGTAGAGCACCGGACTCCAAATCCGGCGGTTGGGGGTTCGAGCCCCTCCTGGCCTGCCAAATTGAGATGCCCGATATCTGGAGTGACGATGGCCGTGAATGTGATGGACTGGTGGAGCCAGGCCCGCTCGTTTCTGGCGGATGTTCAGACCGAGGCCAAGCGTGTTACTTGGCCGGGCTGGAAGCAGACGGTGACTCAGACTGTGGTGGCGCTCGTGTTCGTGTCCTTCATTGCCATCTATCTGGGTATCGTAGACCTGGCGCTGACCCGCAGTATTGATTATTTCTTGAGCTTGCTAAATTGAGCGGAGATCCGGACGTGGCGAAAGAGTGGTATGTGGTGCACACCTATTCGGGTTTCGAGAACAAGGTGCGGCTCAACATCATGGAGCAGTTTCGCACCGCCGGCGTGGAGGAGCAGCTCGGCGAGATCGTCGTTCCGACCGAGCAGGTCGTCGAGGTCAAGGGCGGCAAGCGGAGGACGAGCAACCGAAAATTTTTCCCCGGCTATATTCTCATCGAAATGGATTGCAACGAGGAGTCCTGGTACCTGGTCAAAAATACCCCGAAGGTGACGGGTTTTCTCGGCGGGACGAACCCATCGGCCTTGAGCGATGAGGAAGTCCAGAACGTCGTCAAGCAGATGAAAGGTGAGGCTAAAAAACCCGCCCGCAAGGTGGATTTCGAAAAGGGAGAGAATATCCGGGTGGTGGATGGCCCCTTCGTGAATTTCACGGGCGTGATTAACGAAGTGCATCCCGACCGGGGCAAGGTGAAGGTGATGTTGGGCATCTTGGGGCGGCCCACGCCAGTCGAACTCGAAATGCTTCAGGTGGAGAAGGTCTAGCCATCGTGGCGATGGCCCGCGCTGGCGGGCGAACTTTTTAGGGCGAAAAAAGAATGGCGAGAAGAACCAGAGAAGTCATGGCAACGGTGAAACTGCAGATTCCCGCAGGCCAGGCCAATCCCGCGCCCCCCGTCGGTCCTGCGCTGGGCCAGCAGGGGGTGAACATCATGGAATTCTGCAAATCCTTCAACGCGCAGACCCAGGGCCGGGAGGGGACGATCATTCCCGTGGTGCTTTCGGTGTACTCCGACCGCAGCTTTTCATTCATCATGAAGAGCCCGCCGGCCTCGTCGCTGCTCAAGCAGGCGGTCGGCCTGGCGAAGGGAAGCGGCCTCCCCGGCAGGGAGGGCGTAGGCACGGTAACCCGGGCCCAGGTGAAAGAGATCGCCGAGACCAAAGAGAAAGATCTCAACGCCGGCAATATTGAAAATGCGATGCGAATTATCGAGGGAACCGCCCGGAGCATGGGAATCACGGTAGAGGGCTGATCCAGCCGCGGTGGGAGGCGCCCCCCGAAATTCTGGAAGCGCCGCCGGAACCACGAAACAGGAGAAAGAGATGGCGAAACACGGTAAGCGCTTCAACGATGCTCAGGAAAAAGTGAGCCGCGAGTCCCAATACCCCCTGGAGGAGGCGGTCTCGCTGTTGAAGGAAAGCGCCAAGGTCAAATTCGACGAAACCGTAGAGATTTCTGCCAAGCTGGGGGTGGACCCCCGCCATGCGGACCAGATGGTCCGAGGGAGCGTCGTTTTGCCGAACGGAATCGGCAAAAGCCAGACGGTTGCCGTATTCGCCAAGGGAGATAAAGCGCGCGAGGCGGCCGATGTCGGCGCGGATTTTGTCGGGGCCGAGGATCTGGCCGAGAAAATCCAGGGCGGATGGATGGGATTTGACCGTGCGGTGGCGACCCCGGATGTCATGGGGGTGGTCGGAAAAATCGGACGAATCCTGGGGCCGCGCGGCCTGATGCCCAACCCCAAGTCCGGGACCGTCTCATTCGATGTCGAGCGAATGGTCAGGGAAATCAAGGCGGGCAAGGTGGAATTCCGCGTCGATAAGGCGGGCATCATCCACGCACCGGTCGGAAAGGCCAGCTTCGAGACGCAGGCTTTGGTGGAAAACATCTCGGCGCTGGTCGATGCGCTGATTCGCTCCAAGCCCGCTTCGAGCAAGGGCATATATTTTCGTGGATTGACAATCTCCAGCACGATGGGCCCCGGCGTGAAAGTGGATCACCAGGGCCTCATCGCCGCCTTGAAGTAGGGGAGCCGAATTAATGTCCACCGAGGTGGCTGAAAAAGGCAGAAAAGCGGCGGGCAGCGGTCCGAACCCGCAAAAAGTGGCCCAGGTCGAGCAAATCCGGGAGAAGATGGCCGATGCCAGTTCGGCCATCCTGTTCGACTTCCGGGGCCTGACCGTCATGCAGATGACCGACCTTCGGCGGAAAACCCGGGAAGCGGGGGTGGACCTGTCGGTCGTGAAGAACAACCTCCTCCATCGCGCGATCGAGGGGACTTCGTTCGAGGTCATGCAGGGGCATCTCGACGGTCCGGTTTCGATGGCGATCTCCCGGGGCGACCCCGCCGTACCCGCCAAGGTGCTCAATGACTTCGTGAAAGAGGTCCGGGCCGGGAAGATCAGTGGCGGGGTGGTGGAAGGAGAGTTCCTGGATGAGGACAAAATCAAGGTTCTCGCAGAGCTACCTCCCCGCGAGGCGATTCTGGGCCAATTGGTCGGCGTGATGGACGCCCAGGTGGCCTCATTGCCCCGCGTTCTCAACGCTGTACTGACCAAGTTGCTTTACGCCATCCAGGCGATTGCAAAACAGAAGGAAAACGGGTAAAAATGAAAGGTTGCCCCTTATAAAGGGGGTTGTGTGTTTCCGCATATGTTTTGGTGCCCCCCTCGGGGCGTTCTGGATACCTGTTGCATATAGGAAGGGTTCAATGGTGGCGACCAAAGAAGAGGTGATCTCCTTTATCGAAGAAATGACGGTTCTCGAACTGAGCGAATTCGTCAAAGAGCTGGAGGAGAAGTTTGGCGTCTCCGCAGCGGCTCCGGTGATGATGGGAGCCATGCAGGCTGGTGGCGGCGAGGATGCAGCAGCCGAGGAGCAAACGGAGTTTACGGTTACGCTGAAATCTGTGGGCCAGGAAAAAATTAAAGTCATCAAGGCCATTCGCGAGTTGACGACTCTGGGGCTGAAGGAGGCAAAAGAGGTGGCCGACACCGCACCTAAGGCAGTGGTCGAGAATGTTTCAAAAGAGGATGCTGACGCAGCCGCCAACAAGCTCAAGGAGGTCGGAGCGGAGGTAGAGATTTCATAACGCTTGCCAAGTAGTGCCGGTACTCCCTGTCGTCCCGGGACCAAAAGCCCCGGGCATTCGAGGAACCCGCCTTCGAGGTGAGCGATGAATACAAAACTTACAAGCACCGGAAACGGCCGCCGGGTTCGCGTGAATTTTGCAAAGATCCCTGCGGTCATCGATATTCCGAATCTCATCGAGATTCAACTTGATTCCTACGAGCGTTTCCTGCGCTGGGAACTCAAGCCTGAAGACAGGCGGCCCGACGAGGGCCTGGAAAGTGTCTTCAGGAGCATTTTCCCCATAACGGATTCGAGCGAAACCGCCGTCTTCGAGTATCTCGGCTATGAGATCGGGATATGGGAGGCGAGCGGCGTCGAATACGAGGGCCTGGGCGGTCCGGGCATCGTTGACGACGGTGGAAACGAGATATTTTGCCGCCAAAAGCACGAGGCGGATGAGTGCCGCCAGAGGGGGATGACCTACGTCGCCCCCCTGCGGGTGATGTTGCGCTTGACCCTGTACGAAAAAGACGAGCAGACCAAAGAGAAGCGGGTCAGCGAAGTCAAAGAGCAAAAAGTCTATTTCGGCGAAGTTCCCCTGATGACCGATAACGGCACGTTCATCATCAACGGGACCGAACGGGTGGTGGTCAGCCAGATGCACCGCTCGCCCGGCGCCTTCTTCAGTTCGGACAAAAGCAAAATCAGCGCGAAATCGGCCTTCACGGCGCGCATGATTCCGGCGCGCGGGAGCTGGCTCGATTTCGAGTTCGACAGCAAGGACATCCTCTATGTCCGCATCGACCGGCGGCGCAAGCTCCCTGTTTCGGTTCTGCTCCGGGCCTTTGGCTTATCCACGGACGATATCCTCAACTCCTTTTACCAGAGCGAAGATATTTTCTACGACTCGAAGCGGAATATCTTCTACAAGAACATCTCCGAGTTGATGGTGAACCAGCGGATCGACGAGGACATCGTTCTTCCCAAGACGGGCGAGGTGGTCCTGACCGCCGGACGGAAGTTTACCCGCGCCGCCCTGCGGAAAATGCAGGCCGCCGGAGTCGAGACCCTCGATCTCAGGGACGAAGAAGTGGTGGGCGGCATCATCGCCCAGCCGATCGCCGACCCGGAAACGGGCGAGGTGCTCTTCGACACCAATTCGGAGGTCACGGCCGAGGGCATCGCCATCATCCGGGAGAAGAAGATCGCCAAAATCCCCCTGCTTTATGTTTCAGGCGTAGGGACCGACCGGACCATTCGCGACACGCTGACGACGGATAAATGCGAATCGTCAGAGGATGCGCTGGTGGAAATTTACAAGCGCCTCCGGCCGGGCGATCCCCCCACCAAGGATACTGCGCGGAATTTGTTTGAGAACCTTTTCTTCAATCCCAAACGCTACGATCTTTCGCGGATCGGCCGCCTGAAGCTCAACACGAAGCTGGGCCTCAACCTTCCCCTGGATCAGCAGACTCTCACCCTGGACGACGTGATTGCCGTGGTGCGCTACATCATCGAGCTCCGGCATGGCCAGGGTTCGGTGGATGACATCGACCACCTGGGCAACCGCCGCGTCCGGTCGGTGGGCGAGCTGCTCGAGAGCCAGTTTCGGGTGGGGCTTGTTCGTATGGAGCGCGCCATTCGCGAGCGGCTGAGTATCCAGGACCGCGAAACGCTTTCAATCCGCGACCTGATCAACTCGAAAATGATCACCGCTGCGATCAGGGAATTTTTCGGATCCAGCCAGCTCAGCCAGTTCATGGATCAGACGAATCCGCTTTCCGAGATCACCCATAAGCGCCGGCTCTCGGCGCTGGGTCCGGGTGGATTGACGCGTGACCGGGCCGGATTCGAGGTGCGTGACGTGCACCCCACCCACTACGGCCGAATATGCCCCATCGAAACGCCGGAGGGGCCGAACATCGGTTTGATCGCGAGTTTGTCCACCTATGCGCGCGTGAACGAGTTTGGCTTTATCGAAACGCCGTGCCGAAAAATGGTGAACGGCCGCGTCACGGATGAAGTCGAATGGCTCTCGGCCATCGACGAGGATAAATACAAGATTGCCCAGGCGAACGCCCCGGTGGACGAGAAAGGCAACTTGCTCAACGAGATGGTGTCCGCCCGGACGAGCGGAGAGTTCGTCCTCGTCCCCCGCGATCAAGTGGATTACATGGACGTCTCGCCCAAGCAACTGGTGAGCGTTGCGACATCGCTCATTCCGTTTCTCGAAAACGATGACGCCAACCGCGCCCTGATGGGTTCGAACATGCAGCGTCAGGCCGTCCCTCTTTTGCGGACCGAGGCCCCGCGCGTTGGCACCGGTATGGAGGCCATCGCCGCCCGCGATTCGGGAGCGGTGGTTCTCGCCCAGGCCGATGGAGAGGTGGTCAAAGCGGATGCTTCCCGCGTCGTGATCCGCGCAACGGACCCGAGCCGCGATCTGCGCGATCCCGGTGTCTACATCCACAACATGGTGAAGTACAGGCGCTCGAACCAGAACACCTGCATCAACCAAAAACCCATCGTCAGCGTGGGCCAGAAGGTCTCCAAGGGCGAGGTCATCGCCGATGGGTTTTCGACCGACATGGGCGAGTTGGCGTTGGGCCGCAACTTGCTCGTCGCTTTCATGCCCTGGAACGGATTCAACTTCGAGGATGCCATCGTCATTTCCGAGCGGGTGGTCAAGGAAGACATTTATACCTCGATCCACATCGAAGAGTTCGAAATCCAGGCGCGCGACACGAAGCAGGGTCCCGAGGAAATTACCCGGGACATTCCGAACCAGAGCGAAGAGACGCTTTCGAATTTGGACGAGAGCGGCATCATCCGCGTGGGCGCCCGGGTGTTGCCGGGCGACATTCTCGTGGGCCGCATCACGCCCAAGGGTGAAACCCAGCTCAGCCCCGAGGAAAAGCTCCTTCGGGCGATATTTGGCGAAAAGGCCGGAGATGTCCGGGATTCCTCGCTCCGGGTGCCGCCCGGCATCGAAGGAACGATCGTCGAGGTGCGCGTCTTCTCGCGCCGCGGGGTTCCCAAGGATGCGCGGACCATTTCCATCGAGGAAGAAGAAATCGCCCGGCTCGAGAAGGACTACGGCGACGAGATTCGGATTATCCGAGAGGAAGGCGACCAGCGGCTTCGGTCGATGCTGGTGGGCAAGTCCGCCACGGGGAAACTCGCTCACCCCGAAACGGGCGAAACGCTCACCAGCCGGGGCACCCATTTCGAGGCCCCTGCGGTCGCGGTGTTGAGCGGAAATCATCTCCTGAAAGCTCCGGTGGCCAAACAGGTGGCCGAACAGATGAAAGAGGTCGCCCTGCGGACCGAGGATCAAATCAAGCTCTTGGAGAGCATTCTCGAGGAGAAGATCAGCAAGCTCCAGCGGGGCGACGAGCATCCCCCGGGAGTGCTCAAGATGGTCAAGATTTATGTTGCGATGATGCGAAAGCTTCAGGTCGGAGACAAGATGGCTGGACGCCACGGAAACAAGGGCGTCGTATCGATCATCGTACCCGAAGAGGATATGCCTTACCTCGACGATGGAACGCCCATCGACATCGTTTTGAACCCGCTGGGCGTGCCCTCGCGCATGAACGTGGGCCAGATACTCGAGACGAACCTGGGATGGGCCGGCGAGAAGCTGGGCATGCATTTCGCCACGCCAGTGTTCGACGGTGCGGACGAGAAGGATATCGTCCGCCTCACCGAAGAGGCCAAGTTGCCCCATTACGGGAAAACGCAGCTCTACGACGGCCGGAGCGGCCGCCCCTTCGATCAGAGCGTAACGGTGGGCATCATTTACATGCTCAAGCTTCACCACCTGGTGGACGACAAAATCCACGCCCGCTCGACCGGGCCCTATTCGCTCGTGACCCAGCAGCCGCTCGGCGGCAAGGCACAGTTCGGAGGCCAGCGCCTCGGCGAGATGGAGGTCTGGGCTTTGGAGGCCTACGGTGCGGCCAAAACCTTACAGGAAATTCTTACGGTAAAGAGCGACGACGTAGCGGGCCGTACGCGGATGTACGAGTCCATCGTCAAGGGAGAAAACCTCCTGGAGGCGAACCTGCCCGAGTCGTTTAACGTTTTGTTGAAAGAATTGCAGAGCCTGGCCCTCGATGTCGAGTTGATCGAGAGCGGCGAGGCGCCGCGGTAACTTTCGCCCGCGGGTTAGCCCGCACGGAACCCCAGGAGGAATTGCATTGGACAGCATCCTCAATTTATTCGAAAAGCCGAAGGATCCCGTCTCATTTGACGCTATCCGAATTCGAATTGCATCTCCTCATACCATTCGTGCGTGGTCATCGGGCGAAGTCAAAAAGCCCGAAACCATCAACTACCGGACTTTCAGGCCCGAGCGAGACGGTCTTTTTTGCGCGGTGATATTCGGGCCCATCAAGGATTACGAGTGCCTGTGCGG
>DNYS01000074.1:0-5230 GCA_003506735.1 Nitrospinota bacterium | reverse complement strand
GGCAAGTACAAGCGCATGAAGTACCGGGGCGTGGTGTGCGAAAAATGCGGCGTAGAGGTCATTTCCTCGAAGGTGAGGCGCGAGCGTCTCGGGCACATCGAGGTCGTCAGCCCGGTGTCCCACGTTTGGTTCTTCAAGGGGTTGCCCAGCCGGATCGGCAATCTTCTCGATATGACCCTTCGGGAACTGGAGCGGGTGCTGTATTTTGAAAATTATGTAGTCATCGATCCGGGCGAGACGGAACTCAAGAAATGCGAGCTGATCAACGAAGAGCAGCACCGTAAAATATACGAAGAATTCGACGAGGAAGAATACAAGATCGGAATCGGAGCCGAGGCCATTCGGGAGTTGTTGGCCGAGATCGACCTCGATACCCTGGGGGCCCAGCTCAAAGTAGACATAAAGGAAACCAAGAACGTCCAGAAGAAAAAAAAGTACATTAAGCGCTTGAAAGTGGTCGATGCCTTCCGGAATTCGGGCAACCGGCCCGAATGGATGATTCTCGAGGTCATCCCGGTTCTTCCGCCCGAGTTGCGCCCTTTGGTGCCCCTCGATGGCGGGCGGTTCGCCACAAGCGACCTGAACGATCTCTACCGGCGCGTCATCAACCGAAACAACCGCCTGATGCGGCTGATGGAGCTCAAGGCGCCCGAGATCATCACTCGAAACGAAAAAAGGATGCTTCAGGAAGCCGTCGATGCCCTTTTCGACAACGGACGCCGGGGCCGTCTGCTCCGGGGCGCGAACCGGAGGCCCCTGAAGAGTCTCTCGGACATGCTCAAGGGCAAGCAGGGTCGGTTCCGCCAGAATCTCCTCGGCAAGCGCGTCGATTATTCGGGGCGCTCGGTCATCGTGGTCGGCCCCGAACTTCAGTTCAACCAGTGCGGCTTGCCCAAAAAAATGGCACTCGAGCTTTTCAAGCCCTTCATCTACAACAAGCTTGAAGAGAAGGGGCTGGTTTCCACCGTAAAGGCCGCAAAGAAACTGGTCGATGAGGAGCGTCCCGAGGTCTGGGACGTTCTCGAGGAGGTGGTGAAAAACCACCCGGTGATTCTCAACCGCGCGCCGACGCTTCACCGCTTGGGCATGCAGGCATTCATGCCCCAGCTGGTGGAAGGAAAAGCCATCCGGGTCCATCCGCTGGTCTGCGCCGCGTTCAACGCCGACTTCGACGGAGATCAAATGGCGGTGCACGTTCCGCTTTCGGTCGATGCGGTCGAGGAGACGAGGGTGCTCATGCTCTCGGCCAACAATATTCTATCGCCCGCGAACGGGATGCCCGTGGCCGTTCCGAGTCAGGACATCATCCTGGGCTGCTACTACCTGACAAAGCCCCGCGCGGGTTCTTCCGGCGAAGGGCGGGTATTCAGCAACTCCACCGAAATCCGGATCGCTTTCGATCAGGACGAGGTCAGCCTCCAGGCGCGGATTCGCGTCCGGATCGATGGCGATCTTGTGGAAACCACGGTTGGCCGCGTACTCATGTATGAAATTCTTCCCGAGGGCGTTCCGTTCTCCACGGTCAACGATGTTCTCGATAAAAAACGCCTGACCACCCTCGTAGCCACCTGCTTTGACCTGGCCGGCCGCGCGGCCACCGTGAAATTCCTCGACGATCTGAAAAACATCGGGTTCGAGCACGCCACCCGGGCGGGTATTTCGATTTCCATCGACGACATGAAAATTCCCGACGCCAAAGAAGATTTGGCCGAAGGAGCCCGGAACCAGGTTCTTGACGTTGAAAAGGAATACCGGGACGGCCTAATCACCGACGGGGAGCGCTACAACAAAATCATCGACATCTGGTCGCATGTGACCGAAGAGGTCGCGAGCGAGATGTTCAAATCTCTTGAGCGCGATGACGAAAGGGTGATGAACGGCACACGATCCGCCAACGGGTCCAACGGCAAATCCGCGAATGATGAGGATTTCAACCCCATCTATATCATGGCCGATTCGGGCGCCCGGGGAAGCACGGCGCAGCTTCGCCAGCTCGGCGGAATGCGCGGCCTGATGGCGAAGCCTTCCGGCGAGATTATCGAAACGCCCATCACGGCCAATTTCCGCGAGGGCCTTTCGGTGCTCCAGTACTTCATTTCTACGCACGGCGCCCGGAAAGGGCTTGCGGACACCGCCCTCAAGACGGCCAACAGCGGATACCTGACCCGCCGGCTGGTCGATGTCGCGCAGGATGTCATCATCACCCAGGAAGATTGCGGGACGATGAACGGAATCGAAATGGTGCCTCTCGTCGAGGGCGGCAAAATCATCCAAACCCTCGGAGACCGGATTCTCGGCAGGATCGCTCTTCAAGATATCAAGGACCCGTTCACCGGAGATGTTTTATGCAGTACGGGCGAGGAGATCAATTCGGACAAGGTTCGCCTGATCGAAAATGCCGGGGTCGATAAGGTCATCATTCGATCGGTGCTGACTTGCGATTCGCGCAACGGCGTATGCTCGAAGTGCTATGGCCGAAGCCTGGCGACCGGGCAGATGATCGAGGTCGGCGAAGCGGTAGGCGTCATCGCGGCGCAATCCATCGGAGAGCCGGGGACCCAGCTCACGATGCGGACCTTCCATATCGGCGGAACGGCCACCCGCGCCGGCGAGCAGAGCACGGTCGAAGCCAAGCGCCCCGGATTCATCAAATTCGAAAACCTCCGGCTCATTACCACCGGCCGGGGCGAGCAAATCGCCATGAACCGGAACGGCCTGATCTCGATTTGCGATGAGGCCGGCCGCGAAAGGGAACGCTACTCCGTCGTGTACGGCGCATCGGTTAAGCCCAAAGAAGGCGCCCGGGTCAGCGAGGGTGAGAAAATTCTCGAATGGGACCCCTACACGACATCGGTCATGGCGGACAAGGAAGGAAAAATCAGCCTGGTGGACGTGATCGAAGGCCTCACCATGCAGGAGGAAATCGATGAAATCACCGGTCTTTCCCGGCGGGTCATCCTCGACCACGTGGACGAGAAGCGCCAGCCAAGGGCAGTTCTCATCGACGAGGGCGGGGAGCAGCTGGCGGCCTACCCGCTTCCGGCCGGAGCCAATATTTCCGTCACTGAAGGCGAAATAATCGCCCCCGGAACCATTATTTTTAAGATTACGCGGGATACATCCAAAACGAAGGATATCACTGGCGGTTTGCCGCGGGTGGCCGAGTTGTTCGAAGCGCGTCAGCCCAAGGAAAATGCGATCATATCGGAAATCAACGGATACGTGAAATTCGCCGGTACGCTGAGAGGCATGCGGCGTGTGCTTGTGGTCTCGGATACGGGAGATGAGCGCGAGTACCTGATCCCGCGCGGCAAGCACGTGAGCGTCCAGGAAGGCGATTACGTCAAAGCCGGCGAGCCGTTGATGGACGGGGCCGCGAATCCGCACGATATCCTGGCCGTCCTGGGCGAGAAGGAGCTTCAAAACTACCTGGTCAACGAGGTCCAGGAGGTATACCGGCTCCAGGGCGTTCAGATTAATGACAAGCATATCGAGGTCATCGTGCGCCAGATGCTGCGCCGCCTCGAGATAACGGATCCGGGCGAGACGGAATTCGTTGTAGGCGAACAGGTAACCCGAGAGTCGTTCCGGGTTCGCAACCAAGAAGCAGAGACCGATGGCAAGGTGCCCGCGACGGCGCGGCCCATATTGCTGGGGATCACCCGGGCCTCCCTCTCGACGGATAGCTTCATCTCGGCGGCCTCGTTCCAGGAGACCACCCGGGTCCTGACCCAGGCGGCCGTTTCCGGAAAGATCGATCATCTGCGTGGGCTCAAGGAAAACGTCATCATGGGCCGTCTAATTCCCGCCGGAACAGGAAATCCGCGCTATCAGCAGGTTGAATTGTTGTCTCCGGAGGTGGAATTGGCACCGGCGCATGAAGAAATTATCGTCACTTCGGAAGAAGCCGAGGAAATCGGAGGAGAGGCCCCCGAAGTTTCCTCGCCGAATGCGGCCAAGGCGGACGCATCTGCAGGGTAAAAAAAGCGAAAGTCCAGCTTCCTGAGATGGCGGAATCGTCAATGAAATGTGGGGCTTGACAGGAGCCAAAGTTTCTTTATAATCGCCACCTTCTTGGGCAGAAACCTGGTGAAATGCACCGGGTCTGGCCAGGTTCTTTTTTGGCGGAATTAGCCGTCAAATAGAAGAAGATCGCCTCGTTGAGTCTTTTCGGCCAATTGCCGATTTGTTGTCTTATTTGGCACTTGGGCGGGGACTGTAATGCGGGCGGTTTTTTTTGGATTTGACCCTTGTTGTAGGAGTGTGCTGTGCCGACGATAAATCAGCTGATTCGCAAGGGACGCAAGCGAATTCGGGCTAAGACGGACAGCCCCGCCCTCCGCTCCTGTCCTCAGAGAAGAGGTGTTTGCGTGCGCGTCTATACGACGACGCCGAAAAAACCCAACTCAGCTCTCCGCAAGGTGGCTCGTGTTCGTCTGACGAACGGGATGGAAGTGACGACGTATATTCCAGGCGAGGGCCACAACCTACAGGAGCACTCCATTGTGCTCATCCGTGGCGGGAGCGTAAAAGACCTTCCCGGTGTTCGCTACCATGTGATTCGGGGGACCCTCGACTGTGCCGGCGTAGATGTTCGCCGAAACGGACGGTCCAAATACGGAGCGAAAAAGCCGAAGTAGACCCCACGATAGACGAAGCTGGTAAATAAGGGAGGAATTCGCCTGATGGCAAGGCGGAAGAGAGCGACAAAACGAGTGGTCTTGCCCGATCCGAAATTCAAGGATCGGCTGGTGACGAGGTTCATCAACTCGCTCATGGTGCAAGGTAAGAAATCGCTGGCTGAGCGAATATTTTACGGCGCGATGGACATCATCGAAGAGAAGATGAAGGAAGACCCTCTCAAAGTTTTCAGGCGGGCGATCGAGAACGTCAAGCCCGCACTGGAGGTCCGCCCGAGGCGAGTCGGCGGCGCCACCTACCAGATTCCGGTCGAAGTCAGGCCGGATCGGCGGACCGCGTTGAGCATCCGGTGGATTATTCAGAACGCCAGGAGCCGGGACAAGAGAATCGAAAGCGGTCTTTCCGCCGAATTTATGGATGCCTCGAACAATACGGGTGGTTCGGTCCGATTGAGGGAAAACACTCACCGCATGGCCGATGCCAATAAGGCTTTTGCCCACTACCGCTGGTAGAGAGGCATAAAGGGAATTCACCAAGTGAGTAAGATGTTCGACCTCAAAAAAATCCGCAATATCGGCATCATGGCCCA
>DNYS01000162.1:12174-17280 GCA_003506735.1 Nitrospinota bacterium | reverse complement strand
GGATGTGCGCATCCGCCTCTCGAAAAAATCTTTCGGGCGGCTGACCGTTGTGGTCGATCCCCCGGGCGCGGAGGTGTTCGTGGACAGCCGCTACTACGGGAAGGCCTCACCGGCGGTGGATGTGGACTCGCTCCCGTTCGGGGAGCACACGGTTTTCGTCAGAAAAAAAGGGTTTCTCTCCGAGCGGCGAAATATCGTCGTCGAGCGGCAGTTTCACCGCGCATACCGGCTGCGCCTGAAGGCGAAGGAATAGGCGGCTGGCCCGCGGTTTCCCTCAAATCTTTTTCGCTTCCTCAATCGATTACCGCCACCGCGTTGATCTCGATCTTGCATCTGGGGTCGGTCGCCAGGCGCACGACCTCGACGGTCGTCGAAGCAGGGCGGTGATCCCCGAAAAATTCCCGCCGGACCCGGCCCGAGGCCGAATCGGAGGCGTCGGTGAGAAATACGCCGACCGAGACGACGTCCCGGAACGTGGCGCCCACCGACTCCAGGCTTTTCCTCAAGTTCTCGAGCGCCGCCCGCGTCTGGCTCTCCATGTCCTCGGGCAGATCGTCGAACTCCTCGGGGCGGTGGGGGTGGTGATGGTAGACGGCCGCCGCCGTCACCCCGGCGAAATAGACGGTCCTGCCGCCCCGCACCGCAACGGCGGGGGTGTAGGGGGTCCAGACGTCCAGGGCGTCCGGCCAATCCACGTATTCCACCTGCTTGGCCATGGGTTTCTCCTTTTGAAAGGTGGGCGAAGCGTTTTACCGGCCTCTTGGGGAGGGGCTAGCCGGACAGCCGCCAGCCCGGCCTGGGCGCGCCCGTCATCACCACGCGCGCTTCGAGCTGGGTCCCGCAGCCGGGACATACATGGCGGATGAGGAAAAACCGCTCGGTTCCATAGAGGGCCGAATAGGCCTCCCCGCGTACGGGCCCCGCCCCGGTGAGCGGCCCCTCGATCTCCTTCGCCAGGGCGAGCGGCGCTTCGGGCCCGCCGGTGGTTTCTCCGCAGCGCCCGCAGAACACCCGGCTCCCCGACAGCCACAGATCGTCGGTGATTCGGCGCGCGCCTTCGGGAAGCTCGGCCCCGCCCGTGGGACAGGGCTCCCCGCCCAGGCGCGCGCGGCGAATCTCCTCCCGCCGCCGGGCGGTGCCCCCGGCATCCACCCCGCCCGATGGATCCAGGAGGAGGCCGTAAATGTCCCCCGCGGTATCGGCCGAGATGACCCCCTCGCGCAGATCCTCCGCCACCTTCCCCGGCTCGCGGGCGATGGGATCTCCGTAGCCCGCCGCTCCCTGCCAGTTGTGGTACCAGACCTCGTTCCGCCCGAAGGCCCGGCGGGGGTGCTTGACGGGCAGCATCTCGCGGTGCCCGGGAATGTCCTCCAGGCGCGCGGGAGGCATCTCCCCGCGCTCAATCGCGTCGTGGACCCCGCTCTCCGAGACCATCATGAGGCGGATGGCGGCCCCCGGCAGCCCGCCCGAGAGGCCGACCGCGTTGGGCATCTCGCCTCCCGTCCCGGCGAAGCTGCCCTCCAAAAAGCCCTCCGGCGCGCGCCAGGCCACATAGGCCAGCTCGGCCGAGCGCCCGCCCCGGAAGCGGCCCGCGCCGCCCGAATCCTCCAGATGCCGCCGGAAAAGGTAGAGCAGCGGGAAATCGGCCTCGATCTCCTCGATGTTGGCGACGTTCGGCGTCGTGTTGAAGACGATGCCGCCCGTGTCCACCCCGTCGGCGTCCACGCGGGCGCCGCCCCCGCCCGCGAAGTGGCTCATCTCGGTGTAGACGAAGGGGTGGCCGTGCTGGGAGGTGCCCGAGACGATGGGCCCCATGGAGGAGCCCGTCCACATGCTCATCGCCTCATCGCGCAGATCCTCGCTCGCCAGGAGCATCCGCGCGGCCGATCCGAATACGGTGTCGATGGTGACGATGACGGCCGAGATGGTGGCCATCGAGCAGGGGGCCGGATAGGCGCAGTTGTTGACCGTGCCGGGCTCGGAGATGACCTCGATGCAGTTATGAACCCCCCGGTTCCAGGGAAGGTCGTAGGCGAGCAGGATGTAGGTGCCGCACAATACGCCTGCGATCAGCCCCGAGTAAGTGCTGTTGATGAGGCCGCGCGCGTTCGGGCTCGTGCCCGTGAAGTCGAAGATGAGCCGGTCGTCCGCCTTGGTGAGCTTGAGTTCGATCCGGTAGATCGCGGGCGTGTGCCCGTCGTGATCGATAAACTGAACCTCCTTCCACTCCCCGTCCGGAAGCGAGCGGAGGCGCTCGCGGAAGCGCCGCTCGGCGTAGTCGATGCTCCCCGTCATGACCTCGCGCAGTGCCCCGGCGCCGTAACGCTCCGAAATCTGGCGCAGCCCGCGCTCGCCGACATGGATGGCGGCGAGCTGGGCCTTCACGTCCAGGCCCACGAGCGGATCGCGGACCTGGTTCATCACCCAGGCGAAGATGTCCTCCCGGAGCCGGCCGCCCTCGACAATCTTGACCGGCGGAATTCGCAGGCCCTCCTGGTGGGTGTCCACGGCATTGATGGCGAAACCGCCCGCCTCCATCCCGCCGATGTCGAGCTGGTGGCCGCTCACCCCGAGCCAGGCGGTGAGTTCTCCCTCGATGAAAATCGGCGCGACGACGGCCACGTCAGCGTGGTGGATGGCTCCGCTGTAGGGGTCGTTGCAGATGAAAATGTCGCCCTCGCCGATTCCCGGATTATCGGGGCAGGTGCGCCGGGTGCTCTCGACGATGAGCGGAAGGACGTTGGACTGGGTCGCGATGTAGGGACCGATGGCCACCAGCCCCCCGTCCGGGAGCATGACCGCCGTCGCCCCGTCGTTTCCGGTCACCACCGTCTGGCTGCCCGAGCAGCGCAGGTAGTGGATGCCCATCTCCTCGGCGACCTGGAGGATGCGGTGCCAGATGACCTCGAACTGGACGGGGTTCATGGCGCTTCTCCCGTAGATGGTGCGGCCGCGGGCGGTGCGGCAACCTCCAGCCGGATGTGCGTGTGGCCGGCCTCGTCGATGAGGGCCTCGGCCCCCGGCGGGAGGGCGATGGTGGTGCCGGGATACTCGATGATCGCGGGCCCCTCGATTCCGGCCCCCGCCGGAAGGGCGGGGCCGCCGAAGATGGGCGTCTCCCGCCAGCCGGTCCCCGGCCCCCAATGGACGCGCCGCGCGCCCTCGGGATCGGCGGACAGGGTTTTCTCCGGGGCGCGCACATCGCGCGGGGGGAGGGAGGGCCCGCGGGTGTCGATCCATATCCGCGTCACCTCGATCCCGGCCTCGGTGTAGGCCGATCCCTCTCCGTAGCGCAGGGCGTACTCGGCCCCAAAATCCGCCGAGACCCGCTCCAGCGCTTCCGCCCCGATCTTCCCCTCCGGGAAGGGCACGCGCAGGCTGTGCACCTGGCGCCGCCAGCGCATGGCGCACCAGCGCTCGATGCGCCGATCCCCGGCGGCAACCCCCGCCCGCTCGAGCATGGCGCCCCCCTCGGCCTCCAGATCGGCGAAGCCCTCGGCGAGCGTCTCCGCGCCACCCGGCGGAAAGGCCGTCAGGGACCGTTCCAGCGTATAGCGGACCCCCGCCGCCGCCGCCCCGAACGCGCTCAGGACGGTGGCGTGGTAGGGGACGATAACCTCCCCGATGCCGGCCTCGGCGGCGTAGGCGCAGGCGTGGGCCGGGCCCGCGCCCCCGTAGGCGAGGATGGCGAATTCACGCGGGTCGCTCCCCCGCTCCAGGGTGGTCCGGCGGATGAGGTCGGCCATCTGGGCGTCGATGATCGCGCGCACCCCGGCGGCGGCCTCGGCGGCGTCCCCCCCGAAAAAGCGGGGCGCGACGTTTTTCTCGAAGGCCCGAAGGGCGGCCTCCCGGTCGAGGCCGATTCGTCCGCCGAGAAAATTTTCGGGGTTCAGAACGCCCAGCAGGAGATCGGCGTCGGTGACGGTCGGCTCCTCCCCTCCCGCCCCGTAGCAGGCGGGCCCGGGCCGCGCCCCGGCGGATCGGGGTCCCACGCGGAGCCGGCCCCCGTCCTCCCAGGCGATCGAGCCGCCTCCGGCCCCGATGGAGACCACATCCACCATGGGGACGAAGACATGGTACTGGTTGATGACGGTCTCATCGGCGAGGTCCCAGCGCCCGTCCTCGACGAGGGCCACCTTGAAGGTCGTGCCGCCCACGTCGGTGGCGATGAGTTTCGGCTTCGAGAGCTCGCCCGAGAGGCGCGCCGCGCCGGCCACCCCGGCCGCCGGGCCGCTCTCCACCGTGCGCACCGGGACGACCCGCTCGGGCGGGGTGAGGCCGCCGTCCGATTGAACGATGAGGGGCGCGCGATCCAGCCCGGCCGAGGCCAGCCGCTCGGTGAGGCGGCCGATGTAGCCCGCCATCTCGCGTCCCACGTAGGCGTTCAGCACCGCCGTCGCCGTCCGCTCGTACTCGCCCAGCCGCCCGGAGATCTCCGAGGACAGGCTTACCGGAATGCCCGGCGCCTCCTCGGCGGCCAGCTCTCGAAGGCGCTCCTCGTGCGCCGGGTTGCGGAACGACCAGAGAAGGCCCACCGCCAGCGCCTCGGCCCCGTGTCCGTCCACGAGCATTCGGATGGCCTCGCGCGCGCCCGCCTCGTCGAGCGGTACGATCGCCTCGCCGGCGGAATCCACCCTCTCGGCCACCTCGGCGATCCGGCTGCGGGGGACGAGGGGCGGGGGCTTGTCCGTGCGGCGGTAGTGGCGGCGCTCGGCGAGCGAGAGGCCCGCCACCCGGCCGATGGCGCGCATGATGAGAATCTGGTCGCCGAACCCGCGCGTGGCGATGAGCCCCACGCGCGCACCCGAGCGCGTCCAGAGGACGTTCGAGGTGACCGTCGTGCTGTGGGCGAGCAAATCGGCCGCGCCGAGAAGCTCCCGGAGGCCGATCCCGAGCTGGGCGGCGGCATCCTCGAGCGCGGCCATCACCCCTTCGAGGTAATCGCCGGGCGTAGAGGGGGCCTTGGCGAGCACCGCCCGGCTGCCCCCCCGTTCCACCACGGCGGCGTCCGTGAAGGTGCCGCCGATGTCGATGCCGATGCTGTACATGGTTCCTCAACGCGCCCGGGAGCGGCTCCGCTTCGATGCCGAAAAGGGTTGGATGGGA
>DNYS01000162.1:11111-12118 GCA_003506735.1 Nitrospinota bacterium | reverse complement strand
CCGGATTATCCGAATCATCCGGCCCGCCCCGGGAAGAGGGAGGGGGATGCGGGAGCGTTTGGATTGGTTCTATGCGAGCAGGCGTTCGAAGGCGCGGAGGTTTTCTCCCGCGGTCTCCAACGCCCTGCCGGGGGCGAAGCTCTCGATGGCGGCGATGCCGCCGAAGAATTTCTCAATCTCCAAAGGCGGCGGGCGCAGATCGTATACACCCTCGGCGAGGGGGACGTGGACCCGCTCCCGCGTCGAGCCGCTGAGGTGGAGGTGAATGATGGAGGACTCGAACCCTTTCGTGGCGGTGGACTCGCCGCTGTAGAGCAGGTGGGCGAGATCCACCGTGATCCCCAGGGCGGGATGGTTCACCTCGCGGGCGATTGCCGCCGCCGCGGGAATGGCGGTGACGTATTCGCCCGTGCGCGCCTCCATCAGCTCGAGCGCGGCCCGAAGGCCCAGGCGCCCGGTCACCTCGGCCAGCTCGCCCGCGTACTCGGTCTTCTCGGGAATAAAATCCTCGGCGCGGTCGTGGGAGGAGGAGAGCGCGCCGGGATGGAGGTTCACGATCCCGGCCTCCATCCCGGCGGCGTCCTCGAGGCTCCGCATGTACTGCGCCCGAGACTCGCGGCGGATCCCCGCGTTCCGGGAGGTGACGTTGAGGTCCCGGATCGGCCCGTGGATCGAAAGCGCCAGGCCCCTCTCGCGGGCCGAGCGGCCCAGCGCGGCGGGGTCCACGCCCGACTCCCAGAGAAGCTCCGACCAGATTTCGACCGCCTCGTACCCCAGGCGCGCGGCGGCGTCCACCAGCTCGTCCGGCGTGAATGTCCGCAAGGTGGTGGAGGATAAGGCGGCCTTCATCCCGAAGTCTCCTTCGCGGCGGGCGGGCGGAGCGCACCTGCGCGATTCGGATTTTCGATTCGTGCTATAAACGCACCTCGAATATTCATCCCAGCGAGCGCGCCACCCTGTCAACAGGGCCGAAGCGGTACGGCCGGAGCGGTACGGCGGGAGCGGCC
>DNYS01000162.1:10715-11048 GCA_003506735.1 Nitrospinota bacterium | reverse complement strand
GGTGGGCGAGTGGAGCTTTCCCATGCCGGGCGACACGGAGGGCGCCGACGACGGGGAGCGCCTCCGAGAATTGGCGCTCGCGGCGGACGGCCTCCTCTTCGCCACGCCCGAGTATCACGGAAGCATATCGAGCACCCTCAAGCTCATCATCGACAACCTCGGATTTCCCTCCACCCTGGAGGGAAAAACCATCGCCATTCTCGGGGTGGCCATGGGCCCCAGCGCCGACAACGCCGTGGGCCATCTGCGCCACATCCTCACCCACATCGGCGGGAGCGTTCTTCCCCGGGAAGCCTCGGTGGGCAACGTCCATAAAGTGTTCGATGAGAGCGG
>DNYS01000162.1:1127-10456 GCA_003506735.1 Nitrospinota bacterium | reverse complement strand
GCCCATTGCCGCGCGGCGGGCCGGGCCTTCGTTCGCTTCGATTACACCGGCCACGGCGCCTCCTCGGGCGCGTTCGAGGAGGGGACGATCGGCGGGTGGGCGCGGGATGCGATTGCCGTGCTCGACGAGGTGGCCGAGGGGCCCCAGGTGCTCGTCGGATCGAGCATGGGCGGCTGGATCATGCTTCTCGCCGCGCTCGCCCGGCCCGGGCGGGTGTGCGGCCTGGTGGGCGTGGCGGCGGCCCCCGATTTCACCGAGGATTTGATCTGGAACGGGCTCTCCGCCGAGGCCAGGCGCGAGATCGAAACGGAGGGAAAATGGGTCCGCCCCTCAGAATATGCCGAAGAGGGCTATCCCATCACGTGGGCCCTGATCGAGGACGGAAGGCGTCATCTCCTCCTTCGCGGCCCCATCGCGGTTCGCTGCCCGGTCCGGCTGATCCACGGGACCGCGGACGAATCCGTGCCCTGGGAGGTTTCGCAAAAGCTCCTGGACGCCCTCGATTCCGAAGATGCCACTCTCACCCTCGTCAAGAGCGGCAATCACCGCCTCTCGGAGCCGCCCGACATCGAGCGCCTGACCGGAGTCCTCGAGGCGCTTTGCCGGACCATCGAAGACGGGTGATTTTCCTCCACCCGGCGCTTAGGGCATGTAGAGCTCGATGCCCGGAACGGCGCCCGCGATCGAGAACCAAAAAGCCCGCCGGCCTGGCAGGGGTTTCAGCCTTTTGCCCTTGAGGGGGCCGGATGTCGCGATCCCGGCGAGGTTCCAGGCGCTGCCCGTCTCCTCGTCCCGGAATTTTCCATCCTTGAATGCGAAGCGGAGATTTTTGCCCGAAGCGCGCGCCAGAAACACCGCCCCCGAGGAGGTGCGCGAGAAGACGGCGATCCGCCTTCCGGCGAGGGTGTCGTTCACCGCGCGGTCGCCGATGAGGCGAAGCGGATAGGCTTTGATGGCGCCCCCCACCTCGGTCGTGATCACGGCCTCTCCGGCGGAAAGCCGCCGGTCGAGCTTATCTTTCGAAACCGGAAACGCGAACCGGCCCCGGTTGAGCCGTTGGGCATAGCCCGAAAAGGGGTCACGCCGGGAGCGCCCAGCGAAACCGCCTCTCGCGTCTCCAACCAACAGGCGGGTGGCGGGGTGCAGTTTTTTCCAATCCTCCCAGGCCAGCGTCGCCGAGGGGAGGGATGTGAGCTCGACGCCCGTCATCGCGCCCACGATGGCGCGCCCCATAACCTGGAACCAGTAGGAGCCCGTCTCGTAATCGAACATCACCATGTCGGACTCGTAGAGCGCGCTCGTATTGCCGAAGAGGAACACCCGCCCCCCGAGCCTTCGGCTGAAGACGGCCGCGCTCCCGCAAAGAGGGCAGTAGGTGACGAGCACGGGCTCGCCGGCGATGACATCGTTCACGATCTCCCAGAAATTGAGCACCTTGATGGGGTAGGCGAACGCCTCGCCGCCCGCCGCGTAGCCGAGAACGAGGTCGTCCCCGCGGAGCCAGGGAAGCTCCCGCGCCTCGCCGTAGCGGGGGCGGTAGATGGGGCGGATGGCGTCGCGCAGGCGGCGGATGAGGGCCGGGCTTGCTAGGAAAGGCGGACGAAGCTCCCGTTGAAGGTATCGAAGACGACGTTTTCGAGCGCCACGCTTCTCTTTTTCGTGTCGAGCCGGGGGACGGCCTTTGGATGGTTGAGGCCGCGCTCGGGGGCCGCGCCGGAGCGTCCCGCGAAAATCGCCGCCAAAACTAGGGCGATCCCGAGGATAATTTTTGGGATTTCGAAACGAGAATGACCGAGAGGAACTTTCGCCCATGGAGGCCCTCCGCAACTGCAATTTCAACCGCAGTTCCAAACGCACCCTGCCCGGCGATGATTTTTGTGCGGTTCCGGTTCCGGGGCGCTATTCGGGATAACGGCGGAGGAGCGCCATTTATTCAATCATCGGCAGCCGGCAATCAGGGTGGCCGGGGGGCTCATCCATCGGCCGGGGCTTCTTCGGTCGAGGTCTCTTCGGTGGGGGGTTCGGCGGGGGCTGGGGAATCGGCCCGGCCCGGTTCGCCCGCGGCTTTCATCCACACGATGTGGAAAGAGCAACGCGGGTCCGCCTATCGGACTATGGTGGGAACGGGAACCTCCTCCGGGTCATAACCGTCGCGCCGGATGCGGCCGGCGTGCCAGGCCCGGTCCACCTCGTTGTTTTCGTCCAAGAGCATCATGTCGCAGCAGATTTCGACCGCGTTCCCGTCCGGATCGCAAAAATAGACCGCCCGGTTCTCGCCCGGAGAACCGTCCCCCTCGGGATGGGTGGGGCTGTGGAGGAGCGGGCCCCGGGTGAACTCGACATTTTTCGAGCGCAGGAATTCGACCCATTCGTTGAACTCCTCCTTTCCGTCCACGATGAAGGCGAAGTGGTGGAGTCCGTAGTCGGTCCGCGTCCGCGAGTTTTCGGGAGGCGGCTGGTTCTCGGGCACGAATTCGGGCGCGATCTCCGTCAGGTTAATGACATGATGCTCGTTCGTGCACGAGATGAACCGCACGCGGCGGGTATAGCCGTAGGTGGTTTTCGCCGGATCGGTCTGGTCGAGGACTTCGACGACCCGAAATCCCAGAATATCCTCGTAGAACCGGAGGGATTTATCGAGGTCGCGGACCTTGAGAGCGATGTGCTGGAGGCGGTTCAGTTTGGGCGGCATAGAGGCCCCTCCCGGCAAGATGACATGCCGCTGGCACGCTGTTCGGGCCGGGCGTAATGCGGCGAAATTGGAACGATGGAGAGACCCTATCACCCGGATATATGGGGATCAAACGGAGTTCCGCCGGACACGAGTGCGCCCGCAGATTTGGGGGGGGAGGGGGGGAAGAGGGCTCCGATCAGCCGGCCGGAGGGTAGTAATGGGGATTGTCCGGCTCGTCTCCGTTCAGCGCCGCCCGCAGGCCCACGCCCATGTAGGCGCTTTCGTTGAGGCGCCAGCGCAAGATGGTGTACTCGCGGAGGCCCCGGGCATGGAAGGGGTCGGTGTCGGCGCGGGCGCGGGCCTCGGCCGCATCGTTGCAGACGAGAATGTATATCCCCGCGACGGGAGGCCCGTCCACATCGGGATCGAACACCGGCCCGGCGCCGAGGAGGTTGCCCAGCTTTTCGTTCTCGAATTGCCAGCGAAGGTGATCGTCCCGCGCGGCGGCGATCTCTTCGACCGTGGCGGAATCTGTTTTTACCGAGTACGCCCAGAAAAGCGGCATGGTTCCGATCCTCCTGAAAAAAAGGGGCGCCTGAAAAAAAGAGCCGCGGGTTTCGACGCGGCCCTTTGAAATATCCTGGCTCCGGCGGTAGGACTCGAACCTACAACAAGTCGGTTAACAGCCGACTGCTCTGCCAATTGAGCTACGCCGGATCGCAATCTGGACGCCGAATCCCGCAGTAAACGGCGCCACCGCCTTATAGGTGGCCGCTCGCCGGATTGTCAAGACTTCTCTCCGGATAGCTCGCCGGGGGCCTCCGGGGGCGGGTGAAGGAGTTTGAAAATCATGGCGCCCGCCACCGGCACCGCCAGCAGGGCCGAAGCGAGAAACAGGGCTCCGGCCCAGCCCCAGAACCCCAGCCGAAGGCTCGATATCCAAACGGCGGGACCGCTCAACAGCCAGCCTCCGATGAGGGCGAAGGCGAGGTTGAAAAAAAACACCCCCGCGGCGAGCCGCCCCGCGATCAGGCGGCGGCGCGCAATCCGCGTGGGAAGCGTGTGCGCGGTTTCGGCGGGTGGATTCATGTCATCTCCGGCAGAGGGGGAAGCGTTTTCTCACTCGGCGAGGAGGGTTTTGATCATCTCCTCGGTCCTGGCGTGGTTTCCCTCTCCGATCGTTTTGTAGCGGACGATGCCCTTTTTGCCGATGAGGTAAACCGTGGGCCAGAATCGGTTGTTAAAGGCGCGCCAGTTGACGTGATCGTTGTCCATCACCACCGGGTAGGGGACGTTCAGCCGGGCGATGGCTTTTTTCACGTTGCTCACGGATTTCTCTAGTTCGAATTCGGGGGAATGGTTCCCGATGACGACCAGCCCCTTGTCCTTGAAGCGCTCGTGCCACGAGCGAACCGCCGGGATCTCCCGGATGCAATTGATTCAGGTGAAGGTCCACATGTTGATGAGAACCACCTTGCCCCGGAGGTCCTTGAGCTTGAGGGGCTCGCTGTTCAGCCAGGGACCGGCCCGCAGTTCGGGGGCGGGGGAGCCCAGCCCGATGCCCGAGCCGCGCGCATGGAAAAATCCCGCGGCAAGGATGCCCAGGCCGGCCACGGCGACTATTCTCAAGAGGCGCGATTTCATGTGGTTTTCCTCCTTTTTCACTCCCCTCCGGCAGGCTACCCTAAAATCGGCACCGCCGCGATAAAAATGGCCGGATGGGGATCGCGGTGGGCCAAACATTCCCCGCTGCGATAAGATTGGGAAAGTGCCTTATTGAAATCTTTATCGCCGTTTCGACTTCGTTTCGTTATTATTTCCAAAAGGAGAAGACCGCCATGCAAACCTATAACTGGAACGAACTTCCCGGCCACAAAAAAGAGGACCGCGTTCAGCGGGTGGTGGCCGGGCAGAATATGACCGTCCTCCAGCAGCGTCTCTTTTCCAACATGAAGCCGAATCCGCACAGCCATCCCTGGGAGCAGATGAGCATCGTCCTCGAGGGGAAGGCAAAGTTTACCTGCATGGGCAAGGAGGTGGTGATGGGTCCGGGCGGGGTGGTCGTATTTCCGCCCAACGAGGTGCATTGCACGGAACTGGTGGCCGGCGAGGAGTTGTTCGTCGAGGAAATTTTCGCCCCGGGGGTGGAGCGGCTGAACGAGATGGCGCCCCAAAAACCCTGAGGCCGGCTTCCGAGCGGGGAAGAAGGCGTGTCGAACGAGTTGACCATGTCGGGCCTGAAGAAATCCTACGGCCCCGTGAAGGCGGTGAAGGGCGTATCGCTCGCCCTCGAGGACGGGGAGTTCGTCGTACTCGTCGGGCCGACCGGCTGCGGGAAGAGCACGTTGCTCCGGCTGATATCGGGCCTGGAGCGGCCCGACGCGGGCCATATCTACCTCGGCGGCGAGCGGATGAACGATGTCCCGGTGGGCCGCCGGGGGATCCAACTCGTTTTCCAGAGCTACGCCCTTTGGCCCTACATGCCTGTTTTCAGCATGCGGCGGTGGAGCAATCTGGCCTTCGGGCCCAGAATCCGCCGCTGGCTCCCGGAGCGGATTGTAGAGCGGGTCAGCGGCGTGATGGCCCGCGTGGGGATCGAGGAAGATCTGAGCGAGAGCTATCCGGGGCAACTCAGCTCCGGTCAGCAGCAAAAAGTGGCCATCGGACGGGCCATCGCCATCCCGCCCCGGGTATTTCTCCTCGATGAGCCCATGGCCAACATCGATCCGGTCGCAAGGCGCAAGGTGCGCGAGGAGCTTCGCCGCGTACACGATGAGCTGGGTTCGACCACCCTGCTCGTCACCCACGACCTGAACGACGCCAGCCTCCTCGCCGATCGCATCGCCGTCATGCGCGACGGGCGAATCCTCCAGTTGGACACCACCGATCGCATCCTGAGCGCGCCGGCCGATGCGTTTGTGGCGGATATTTTCGCCTCCTTCGACCACGGACAATCGAAATTCCGCCGAAAGTCCGCTCCGCCGAATCCGTAAAGCTACACGGAAGAGATTCCCCGGACCCTACGGCTGTCCGCCGCCGGGCGAGGCGAGAAACCGCCGCCAGGCCTTCCAGTATTCCGGCCCTCCGGCGGTGTAGGTGTTGTTGTGGCCGGCGCCGATGATGCTGAAAAAGCGCTTCGGACGGGGGGCGAGGGAGAATACTTTTTGCCCCTGGGAGAAGGGGACGACCTCGTCCTGGCTTCCGTGGAGGACGAAGACGGGCATTTTTACGGTGGGTATGAGAGCGGCCAGGTCGAATTTTTGCTCGACGATCCAGCTCACCGGCAGAATGGGGAACAAATTTTGCCCCATGGCGAGCAGGCTCTCGAAGGGCGACTCGAGAATCAGGCCGCGCGCCCGTACCCCCTCGGAGGCGAGTTGGACCATGACGGCGGCCCCCAGGGAGCGGCCGAAGAGGAAAATGCGCTCCGGGGGGACGCGCCCGCCCAGCCAGGCGTAGGCGGCGCGGGCATCAGCGTAGAGGCCTTCCTCGCCCGGGTTCCCGGCGCTCAATCCATAACCCCGGTAGTCGAACAAAAACACCCCGGCGCCAAGCTGTGTGCGGATGAGAGCGATGTTCTCGGTCCGGTGGGAGATATTTCCCGCGTTTCCGTGGGCCCAGAGGATCACCGGCCCTCCGGGCTCGACGGGCGGGACGTACCAGCCGTGGAGCTTGGTCCCGTCGGCGGCGGCGAAGCGGACATCCTCGAAGGGCACCTTGTAGGCAGCCGGCGTCAGGTCGATTGTCCGGAATGGCTGGTAGAGAAGAAAGTTTTCGAGAAACCCGAATAGACCCATCAAGATAGCCGCTAGAATAATATAAAAAATGAAGTGCCGGAACCGCCCATAGCGATGCAATGCCTTGCCCTCGCGGGCCGGTGAGCTCTGAATTCACCGGCTTTCGGGGAAACCGGCGCCGCCGCCGGTGGGGCCCTCATGCAACAACTCAATCCTTCCAGGGTTCCAATTCTACATCCTTCCCTTAAACCGGCGCTATCGTTGTTGTCAGTTTTTCGCCGGGTCCGTTAATATCCATGCGTCGCCCCGGTTTTTTCGGAGAGGCGGAGAATTTTTCGAGGGGCGCCGTGGCCCTGAAAAAAGAAACGAAAGGCGGACGGAATGACCGATGAAACCGTAATTGAAATTTTTCACGAATATCATTGACCCTGGGCATACCTGGCCGCGGCGCGGCTGGATCATGTCATCGGGGATGCCAGTGGCAAGATTGTCTTGCGCTACCGGGCGTATCCGCTCGAACATATCAACCAGCGCCCGGCCCCGCGCCATATCGTGGATCAGGAATGGCCCCTCGTCGCCGTCCAGGAGCCGCTTTGCCGGTGCAAGGGCTGGCCGCACGAGGAGTACCTTCGGACCACGCTGTTGGCCTTCGAGGCCTACGTGAGTGCCTTCCGGCAGGATCCGGAAAAGGCGCGCGTTTTCGACCTGGGGCTCCGGCGCGCTTTTTTCTGGGAGGGCCGCAGGATCGACGATCCGGAGGTGATTTGCGAGATCGCCGGTGAGTCCGGGCTCGACCCCGCGTCCATGCGCAAGGATTTGGAAGCCAGGACCTACGAGGAAACGGTTGTGGCTGAATACAAAGAAGCGATGCGCCTCCGGGACGAGGAAGGGGTTCCGATGACGAGCCCGACATTGTTCCTCGAATCGGGCGAGGTGATTCACAATCCCTACGCCTCGGAGAAGAAGATTGAGAACGGCAAGATCACCGAGGTGCATCCGCCTCCCGCATACGGGGAGGCCGTGTACGAAGGGTTTCGGGATATTTTGAAGCGGGCGCTGGCCTAGTCCGTTCCGCCGGAGGGGGATACCGCCCGGTGGCCTCATCCGGGAGGTGAAATGCCGTGACGGATGATTTCGCCGAGGGCGTATTCCACAAAGAGAAAATTCTGACCGGCGGCCTGCGGGAAAATATCAAGTACTGGATGCGCAAGGACGGCGAGGCGTTCATTCTCGAATATTTGAGGCTCGACGGCGCATCGACGGGGATGGAAGCGGAGCGCCTTACGGCCGAGGATTTCGAAAAGCGCTTCGAAAAAACGCCCGAGGTGGCCCCCGAGGAGGAAAAGACGCCCGAGGAGATCCGGCAGGAGAAAGTCGTGCGTCAAGGGGAGATTCATCTGGAGAATAAGGAATTTCACAGCGCCGAATACGAGTTTGAAAATGGGCTGAGAATAAACGAAAACAATGTCAGGGCGACCCTCGGGCTCGGTCAATCCTTTTCGGGCCAGGGCAGGATTGAAAATGCGAGAGAGGTTTTCTCGAAGCTCGGGGACAACGAAGACATCTGCAAAGAGGAGAATAAGCACACCTTCAACGGGCTGGGCATCGCTCTTCGCAAGGAGGAAATGTACGACGATGCCGTGAAGAACTACAACCGGACCATCCAGATCGACCCCGACGACCCCATCCTCTACTACAACCTTTCTCTCGCGCTATTTCATTCGGAACAAATCGCCGCGGCAAAAAAATTTCTCGAAACCTCGCTCGAACTCGACGGCGGCTTCGAGGATGCCCAAAAGCTCATGCGCCTGGTCCTGGAAAAAATCTAGCACCGCAATCCACGCCGGGGCGGCCGCTTTAGCGCCTTCCTTTTCTTTTTCGGATTCCCGGATTTTCTTTCTCCGGATCAGGTAAGTCATCCAGGAAGGGCCGGCCGGGGCCATCCTCCGCCTTCGGGCCGCCGCCCTCGGGTTCCTTTTCCGGGGGCTCGTCCGCGTCGTTGCGACTGTCGTCCGGAGGCGCGCCGGGACCGGGAATGGTATATGAGCTCATGTTCTTATTTTTCGCGCGCAAGTGAGGACAAGCCGGAATCCCTCCGCGATGCCCCGCTCAAAACGAGGTGTCGAACCATGAGTCGAGGTTCGTCAGTTTTCCCGGCCATTTATTTTCTCCCAGTTCGCTGGGTACGCCGCCCGATTCGCTCGCGTGCTTCAGCGTAAGGTTTGTTCCGCCCTCGGTGGATTCCAGCTCGAACACCAGATGGGAGGGCTTTTCCTGGCCCTGGCTCTTCCAGGACCAAACCATCCGGTGCGGCGCGGCCATCTCGATCAGTTCGCACTCGACGCGGCCGATTTCGCGGGATGAAAAATCCTCCCAGAGAAAAAACTTTTGCCCCAATTTGAGCTCGGATTCGGTCGGCATCAGCCATTGCGACAAGGCGGACGCATTCGTTACCACCGCCCGGACCTTCTCGATTGAGTGAGGATAAAATTTTTTAAAGATCAAAGAGAAGTTCATTCAAGAAAATTCATTTCGATACGGTTAAAGAAGTGGCCACTCTTTTATTGAGAGGATTTAATTTTTCGAATCCAGGTAATCGCCCAGTTTTTGAAGGCGCTGTATCCAGAATTTCTCGTATCGCGAGGTCCAGTCATAGACTTCGCGCAACGCGTGCGGACTGGCTTGATAAAAGCGAAACGGACCTTCCACCCTCCTTTGGACCAAACCCGCCTTGTAAAGAACTTTTAGATGCTGCGAAACGGCGGACTTCGAAATTTTAAAATGGGCGGCAATCTCGTTGACCGGCCTTTCGCGCTCGACAAGCAGGTCCATCATGCGCCGGCGGTTTTTGTCGGCGATCGCATGGAATACCGTCGATTCTTTTTGCGAAGAGGTCATAATGTAATTATATTTAAGTA
>DNYS01000162.1:0-1007 GCA_003506735.1 Nitrospinota bacterium | reverse complement strand
GTCGAATTCATTTTAGGCGGTTTGGGTAAGCCGCCGCAATCCGGCTGAGGAAAAAAGATGAAATCAGGATCACAATTTCGAAAATCTCAAATACAGAACGCAGGCTGGGACGGACCGGGCTCCAGGTCAGCGAACTCGGTATGGACACTTGGCAGACCTTAGACGTCCGGGGAGCCGCCGGAGATGCCCATTGCGCCCGCATCGCCGGGGAGGCGATTCGGCTGGGAATCAATTTTTTCGATACCGCCCCCATGTACGGCGATGCCGAGCGCGTCCTGGGCCTTGCGCTGGATGGCGGCCGGGCCGAAACGCTCATCGCCACCAAGGTGCTCGAGCACAGCGAGGCTTCGGCCCTGGCCAGCATCGAGCGCTCGTTCCAGCTTTTAAGAACCGATGTCATCGATTTGTTCCAGATTCACAACCTGGCGTCCTGGCGGTTGGTCACGCCGGTCTTGAAAAGACTCCGGGACGCGGGGCGGATCCGCTTTATTGGAATCACGGAATACAATGTGTCGAAATATCCGGAAATGCTCGAGGCCATGCGGACAGGGGAGTTCGACACGATCCAGATTCCCTATCACCTGGGGGAGAGAACCTGCCGAAGAGAGATACTGCCCCTGGCGCGGGAATTGGATATGGGCGTTATCGTCATGACGCCGGTTGCTCCGATTTTTAACCGAAACCTGCTCTTGGGGCCGCTCTCCAGGGCGAATTTGTCGTTTCTCGAGCCCTACGGCGTCCGCAGGCCGGGCCAGGCCCTTCTCAAGTACCTTCTCTCGGACCCCGCCGTCTCGACCGTGATACCGGCGACGAACAAAGTCGAGCGGGTGGCGGAAAACGCGGCCGTCTCGGACGGAAACCCCATCCCTCCCGATGTCTGCCGCCGGCTGGAGGCGTTGTTGTAGAAGCGGGCCATACTCCGAGAGGGGATACATTCTCTCGATCCGGAGGCGGATGAGGTGGCGCTTCTCGCGGACCATGGCCTCGAGGTATTCGTCCACGTCGCC
>DNYS01000052.1:298-4356 GCA_003506735.1 Nitrospinota bacterium | reverse complement strand
GGGCACGGCCTCCAAGGAGCGCCCACGGAAGAAGGCTAGCTGAACACTAATGGTCATCTGCGGCGGGCCGGAATTTTCTCCCAAAACCTCTTCAGCATCTCCCTGAATCGGAGGGGCAATTCGGACGTTACGAAAAGCAGCCCGCTGGCGGAAGCTCCCCAGAGGCCTCCCTGGAGGCTCCCTAAATACGCTTCAGCCCATCCTCTAAATCATCGCGCAGGGTTTCAAAATCCTCCAGGCCCGCCGAATACCGGATCAGGCCCGGCGCCACGCCCCTGGCCCGGGCGCCTTCGAGCCCCAAGTCGGCGTAGGCCATCAGCGCATGATGTTCCGCCTGGCTCTCCGTCCCTCCAAACCCCGCCGCCAGCACCGGCACCCGGAGCGTATCCACCAGCCGGTCCGCCGCCTCGGGGCCTCCTTCGAGCTCAAAGCTGAGCAACCCCCCGAACGCCTTCATGAGGGTCCGGGCGGTCCGGTGGTCGGGATGGGAATCCAGGCCCGGATAGTGCACCCGTGTTACCTGTTTGCATCCGCTCAAAAATTCGGCCAGGCGAAGGGCGGTAGCCGATTGCCGCTCCACCCGGACGCCGAGGGTTTTCATCCCCCGGTCCAGAAGATAGGCCGTGTGGGGGCCAAGAATGTCTCCCAGAAGCGCCTGCTGCTCGATGAGGGCGTCGATCATGGGGTGGGCGCCCGAAACGGCGCCCGCCAGGAGATCGTTGTGCCCGCCGAGGAATTTCGTGGCGCTGTGAACCGCGAGGTCGGCGCCATGCTCCAGGGGCCGGAAGAGCGCGGGCGAGGCGATGGTGGAATCCACGATCAATTTGGCCCCGCGCCCCCGGGCCCATTCGGCCAGCCGGGCCATGTCCGGAACTCGCAGGGTGGGATTCGAGGGAATCTCGGCGAAAAGCACGCGGACCGGGCCCTCTTCCACGCTGTCCAGGGCCTCGGGCGTGTTCTCGGGCGCGATGTCGAGTTTCACCCCGTAGCGCGAGAGGAGGCCCGTGGCGAAATCCTGGGTATGGCGGTAGGTCTCGCCCAGGAGGACCAGGCGCGCGCCCGACCCGAGGAGGGCCAGAAATACCGACGAGACCGCGGCCATGCCGCTCGCATAAAGAGCCGATGCCTCGGCGCCCTCGAGGCGCGAAAGGCGGGCCTCGGCGGCCGCCAGGGTGGGATTTCCGTAGCGGGTGTAGAAGAAGCCCCCGCCATCGCCCCCGTGAAAGGCCGCAAGCTTCTCGGCGGATTCGAACGTAAAGGTCGCGGTTTGAAAAATAGGCGGCGCGAGGGAGCCCTCCGAGTGGCGGCGCTCGCTCCGGCCCTCGGGCGCGGCGGTTGGTTTCTGATCCTTCGGTGAATCGTTCATCGGTTGTCCAGATGGATAGAGGAGAATTAGGTCACGGAAATCGAGTCGAGTTTTTTCTCCACCGCTTCTTGAACCGCGCCGAGATCGTCGGGAAGTTCAATGGGCGTGTTGGCGTAGCGCGACTCCAGGCCCTCAATTTTCCGCTCGTGGTAGCGAACCTTGAATTCGGTGAATTTCAGCCCGTGCGCCGTCGAGATGACGGCTACGCGGTCACTCGCGCCTATCTCGCCGCGGGCGATCAGTTTCTCCAGCACGGCCAGGGCAACCCCGGTGTGCGGGCAGTTGTACATACCGGTCCGATCGGCGAAGGCCGCGGCGTTGGCGAGTTCATCCTCGGAGGCCTGCTCCACCACCCCGTTGAATAGCTTCAGGGTCCGGATGGCCCGGTGGATACTCACCGGATCCCCAATTTGAATCGCGCTGGCGAGCGTGGTTTTCGCTTCGAGCGGCTCGAATTCCTTAAAACCGGTGAGATAGCTCCGGTAGAGCGGGTTCGCGTTTTCGGCCTGAGCGCACACGATTCGGGGCAGGCGGTCGATCAGCCCCAGGTCCCGCATCAGCAAAAACCCTTTGCCCAAAGCGCTGATGTTCCCCAGATTGCCGCCGGGGATCACGATGACGTCAGGCAATATCCAATCGAACTGCTGGGCGAGTTCGATGCTGATCGTCTTTTGCCCCTCGAGGCGGATCGAGTTCATGCTGTTGGCCAGGTAGACGCCCTGCTCCTCGGTCACCTTTTGAACGATCTTCATGCATCCGTCGAAATCGGTGTCGAGCGCCATCACCGTCGCGCCGTTGGCTATCGGCTGGATGAGCTGGGCGGTCGATACCATGTTGCGCGGGAGAAAAACGATGGCCGGAACGCCGGCCGCCGCGCAGTAGGCCGCGAGCGAGGCCGATGTGTCGCCGGTCGAGGCGCAGGCGATGGCCCGGATCCGCCTGCCGTCGGCGATCATCTGCTGGACGACGGAGACGAGGACGGTCATGCCCAGATCCTTGAAGGAGCCCGTATGGCTGTTTCCGCATTGTTTGAGCCAGAGCTCGTTCACCCCTAACTCCTGGCCCAGGCGGCTGGCCCAGAAGAGGTTCGTGCCCCCCTCGTAGAAGGAGACAATGTTGTCGTCCTCGACCAGGGGCATGACCCATTCCTTTTTCCCCCAGACGCCGCTCCCGTAGGGCCAGATGTTTCGCTTGTAGCGGTCGTCGAAGAGATGGCGCCATTCGGAGGCGCTCCGCTCCCTGAGCGCGTCGATATCGTGAACGACATCAAGCAGGCTGGCGCAATCGCGGCACCGGTAGATGGCATCGAACACCGAATAGGTGGCGCCGCACTCTTCGTTGATGCACTGAAACCAGCAGTTGTTTTCCATGTCCTGCCCGGCGAAATGAAATTCAGTGTAACTATCTGAAAGAAATTGTATTATGGCAGAGCCCGCCCCGCCTTGCAACGGAATTCAAAGGCCTCCCGCACCCGGCGGCTGCCCGGGAGCCCAAGCTCCAGGCGCTGAGAATACCTCAATTCGTGAAAAAGAGCCTTATGCCGGTTCGGGCGCGGCGGCGGCCAGGGGCTTGCGCGTTTCCTTCTCGTTGATGAAGAACACGATAACCGCCGCCTGGAGGCAGAGGTAGGCGGCGAGCGCGAAGGCGAGATTGTAGCTGCCCGTTACGTCGTAGATGTATCCGCTCAGCCAGGCGCTCAGCCCGGCGCCGAGCTGGTGGCTCAGCGTGATGAGCCCGAACAGGATGCCCACGTTGCGCGCGCCGAAAAAATCCCCCGTCAGCGCCGAGGTCAGGGGCACCGTGGCGATCCAGGAGAGGCCGATCATCATGGGCGTCGCCCAGACCGTGACATCGTTCTTGAAGAAAATGAACAGCAAAAACCCCAAGCCCCGAAAAAGATAGATAAGGCTAAGGGGAATCTTTCGCCCCAGGCGGTCCGAGAGCGGGCCGGCGATGAGGGTGCCCACCGTGTTGAGGCCGCCGCCCACCGCGAAGGCGGAGGCCGCAACCGCCGCCGAAAAGCCCACGTCCGTGGCAAAGGGAATCCAGTGGATGCCGATGACCGTCACCGTGAAGCCGCAGGTGAAAAAGCTGGTGAGCAGAAGAATAAAAGGCGTCTTGTGGAGGCACTGCACCCAGGGAAGGTCATAGGGAACGGGATATGATGTGGTTTGGCCCGCCCCGCCCGGTGATGGAGCGGACTCCTCCCGCTCAGCCTCACCCGGCTCGTTCCGGATCATGAAAAAGCACAGCGGGACAATGCCGCAAAGAAGCGCGATTCCGACCCAGAAAAACGTCGTCCGCCATCCCAGGGCGGCAAGGAGAAGAACGAGAACGGGCACACCGAGCAGTTGTCCGGTGCTCGAGCCGCTCGATGCGATGGAGAGGGCGAAGCCCCTCCGCTCCCGGAACCAGTTGGTGAGCAGGGGGGCGACGCCGGTGAAACTGTTGCCGATCCCCCCGGCCCCGAGAATGACTCCGTAGAAGAGATAGATTCCCCAAAATGAGCTGATCTGGCTCATCCCGAGGATGGCGATGGCCGTCAGGGCGGTTCCGATCGTAATGATCGCCCGCGAGCCATAGCGGCGAATCAGCAATCCCCCGATGGGCTGGGACACCCCGTAGAGGATGAGCGACAAGGCGATGGGCAGCGAAAGCGCGGCCCGGCTCATCTGGAATTCTGCCAGGATGG
>DNYS01000052.1:0-187 GCA_003506735.1 Nitrospinota bacterium | reverse complement strand
CACGACGTCCCCTTGAATCATTTAAAAAGAAAGTGCCGGCTAAACTTCGCTCCGCTCTTATAACAACAAATCCTCCCGGCGCTCAATGACTGACCCCATTGGCGGGGAATACCTCCTGTACGGGGGGGGGGGGGGAAAACGAGGCTGCCCCCATTCCCCACCCCCCCCCGGGGGGGGGGATAATTTT
>DNYS01000281.1:9335-13942 GCA_003506735.1 Nitrospinota bacterium | reverse complement strand
GGCCCCCCCCGCTCCCTGCGTTCCAAATTTTTATCCCAGGCTTCCCCCCTCTATCCGGAAAATCATCCCGATTCCGATCCCTCCGCCGATGGTTGTGATGCGGCGAAGCGCCCCCGGCCCGGAAAAGAACCGTGGCCCGGAATGGCCATTTGAGGCTAGAATGTTTCTACTCAAGGGACCCTATGAAAAATGCCGGCCTGAGGAGAAACCTACCTTCCGGGCCAAAATTTTCAAGGGGCGGCAAATGAACGCGCACTCGAACCTGGACGGCATGATCGCCGAATATATGCAGCTAGCGACAACGAATGTGTCCGATGCCCTGGATCGCCTGCGGCTCGACGGGGCGCCGCAGGGTATTTTTCCCCTTTGGCCCGGCTGCCGAAAGATCGTGGGCCCGGCGGCGACCATGAAACTGGTTCCGGTGGGCGAGTCTTCCGCATCGCCGGTGAGCGGCTCCCTTGAGGCCGTGATGGCCGGACGCCCCGGCGATGTGCTCGTCATCGATCACGGCGGCAACATGGAGGTGAACAGCTACGGCGGAATCGTCGGTTTCACCACCCACCACCGCAAACTCTCGGGCTGCATCATCGACGGCGTGGCGCGCGACGTGGATGAATACAAGGAACTCGATCTTCCCGTTTACGCACGGGGGATCGTTCAACAATCCATCCGGAACCGGTGCGCATTCGGGGGCTTCGGCATCGAGGTCCAACTCGGCGGCGTCAGGGTCCGGCCGGGGGATCTCGTCATGTCGGACGGAAACGGCGTCGTCGTCATCCCAAAAGAGAATGCCGAAGAGGCTCTAACAATCACCAAGGAATGCAAGACAACCGAGGAGCGCATCGTCGAGGCGATTCGTGGCGGCGAAAATCCGGTCGACGCCCACGAGAAAGTCCGATACGACTCGATGACCTCCCCACCCCGGCCCGGTTAGCGCCCGGGGCGCTTTGACGGCGCGCTCGTAGAGGCCGGGCATCCTGATACACCAATGGAGCAATTAGCGTGAGAGCGAAGGTGCGCAAACCGAGGGGAGTTTCAGGAATTCGAAAATTTTCAATATCCTTAATTTTCATGGGGGCGTTTCTCGCGGGTTGTGCATCGCTCCCTCCGGTGAAAGCGATTAAAAGTCCTGCGGATATCGCGGGCAAATGGAAAGGCACGCTCCTGTTGTAAAGCGGCAGAGAGATCCCCGCGACGCTTCACATCGATGCGGACTTGAACTACTTCTTCAAAGGGCCGAAATACAGCAAGACCAACACATTCATCATTGAAGGCGGCAAGGTCATCATGGGAAGGAACCGGGACGGCACGATGACCCTCCATGCCGGGGAGGGAAACCGGATACTGGCCACTCAAAACGAGTGGGCAATCGGGAATTTACGTTGGCGAAATAAGGCCCTCATACCTATCTGAAATTCAAACCGATCCACTGCCGATTTTTAAGCGGTCGGGCGAACCGGCCCCCACCGTCCCGGCCCGGTGCCAACGCCTAGGGCGCTTTGACGGCGCGCTCGTACAGGCCGGGCGCTCCGTAGGTGTTCCCGGCCATGACCCATTCCTTGGAATTTCGAAGCGCCTTCCAGACAGCGTCCTCGTAAAAAGAGCGGTCCTCGAATTCGTGCAGGATAAAATGCCGGGGCGCGCCCTCCATCGACAGATAGCGCCGCACGCGGACCAGGCCCCGGAGCTTGGCGCACCAGGACAGGTACTCGTTCACGAACCAGGCGTTGAACGCCCCGATGTCGTCGGGGCGCAAATCGAAGCGGTCCACGTAAACGACGGGGGCGAGCTCCCCGCCGGGGGCGGGCGAGGGTCCCGCCGAGGCGAGGGTGTAGCGCTCCAGCCCCATCATCCGCTCGTGTATGGCCGTGTCGCGCTCGTCCCGATCGCGGCGAAGGCTCTGGTAGGCCTCTCCGTACAGGTCGGCCACGGTGGCGGTCTCGTAGAGGGTGAGAAACTCGGGGACGGTCGCCTGGGTGCCTCTTTCGATGTCCGCTACGGCGTCATAGGAGGCACAGGCGAAGAGTCCGGCCTTCAGGCGGGCCGGGAACATATCCTCGGCCAGCCAGGCGCGGAACTCTTCGCGCCACTTCTCTTCCATATCGCAGAACAGGGCGAGCAGGCCATGGCTTTGACCCGCCGCCGCCTCTGCCTTGGAAGATTCTGGATTCAAGGGAACGCCTCCCATCCGCCATGGCGCTTGGGCGCGGCGGGAACCGGGCGCGGGCGGCCGGATCTTCTGAAAATGCCCCCGCGCGGCCGAAAAAGCGCCCGCGGCTGAAAAAGCCCCCACGGAGAATACCGGCGATTCATGATGACACCCGGACGATTATCCGGGCATGCGGCCGGGGCGGTCAAATGCCGCGCGGATCGCGGCGGCGGCGCCCGCGAGGGCGTCCCAGCCCGAGGTGTGGCCGATGGCATCGACAGCATCGAGGCAGGCCGTGAGGCGGTCCCGGCGGTCCGGGTGGGGCCCGGGGAGAGCCATGGCCCGGATCGTGTCGTGAAGCGCGCCCGCGCCCTCTCCGGCGGCGGCGCAGGCCAGGTGCGCCCGGCTGATGCGGCTGGTGCGAGTCTCCGCCAGGGGGAGCGCCCATCCGGCCAGCCGATTTGCGAGACGGTCCATGCCCACCATGCGGAGGGCGATCATGGCCCCGCCGATGAAATCGTCTCCCGAGGGGGTCAACCCCGGCCCCAGGCCGATCAGATCAGCGGCCTCGCCGGGAGGCGCGCCCCCAGCGGGGGAGGCGGAATCCGCCGAATCGCCCTGAACCGCGCCGTTACGCGCCGCCTCTCCACAAATCGCGTCGCCATGCGCCGCCTCTCCACAAATCGCGTCGCCATGCGCCGCCTCATGGCGCAGCCAGCCCGTCAGGGCGTGGGCCGCCCGCGAGCCTGCACGCAAAAACGGATCTTTGGGGGCATCTCCGCCAAATCGTTTCGAAATATTCGCCCCAGGGGGGGAGAGCAGCCGCGCGAGGCCCTCCACGGGTCCGCGCCAGTCGGCCTCGACGGCGAGCCCGGAGAGGGCGTCCATCAAATCCGCCCGCCACCAGCCCTTGGGCAAACCCTCGGGGCGCCAGGTCCTCGCTCCACCCGCCAGGAACGAAAACCCTCCCGCGCGGATCGAACCGCCGCGCACCCAGGCCCGATCTCCGGGGCGCAGCCCACTCGCCTCCCAGTCCCAATCCCCGGGAAGGGCGCATTCCGCGTTCATCGGTCCCGCCCCGATGGCCGCGGGGCCGATGCACACAAGGCCGCCCGCCATCTCCAGATAAAAGCTCCTCCGGAAAACGGCGAGTACCCTCCCCGCAGCCGCGCCATCCGTGCCATCCACACCGACCGCGCCGGCCGCGCCGGCCGCCAGGCCCAGCGCGCGGCGCGCGGCCCCGCCCATGAGGGTAAGGGGAAACCGCAACTCCCCCGGGAAGGAGGCAGGGCTCCCTCCTCCGCCGGAAACCCTCTGGATGGATACGCCCTCCGCAGCCGCCATGGGGCCACCCTCCTTCTGAGTTGTCCCGCCTGGCTCGAATGCCGCCTCGAAGAGGCCGTCGAGAAAGGGGACCATTCCGTCTTCATCGGCCAGGTCACCGCCGCCGGCGTACGCAGCCAGCCCGATGGCCGGCCCGACGAGGCCACATTGTGGCTGAAAGATCTGGGCAACAACGTATTTTACGGCGGCCGATCCAGGCGCGCTAAAAAGGGGGCGGCCCAGAGCCATCCCCCTGAATTGCCTCCCCGCCCGGCCTACTCGCAGCCGGGGCCCTTGACCTGCGCCGGGGCCACATCCGTGGGCAGCAGCGATGACGCAAAGCCCTCCGGGTCCGCCCGGAAACCCTCCACCAGCGCCCGGAGCTGATCCAGCACCATATCCCGCTTCGCCAGCCCGATGGCGTAGATTCCAATCGGGTTCACCAGTTTCATATAAAATTCGTTGCCCGCCGCCTGCTCCACGACGCAAGCCGACGGCTTCTCGGCAATCGCCAGCTGCGGCCCGAACGCCTCCGCGAACTCCGCCAAAACAGGCTCGCCGTGCAAATCCGCCGGGATCTCGGGAAACAGGGCGGCTAGTTCTTCGATAGTCATGGGAAAAACTCCTCTCGCTCTCAAGCCAATTCACCAAAACCGCCAAAGCCAATTTCAGCTCACTGTGTCACTTTACCACACAACCTTCCCTTCTTCCTTTCCTTGATTCCATTTCCGGTTCCCCCCGAAATCGGAAAACCCCCTCCTTGCCCGGCTACGAATCTCCGCGCATTTTCTGTCGTGGTCATTTCACCGTTCGGCTGTACGGTCATCGCGCTGGTTGCGGATGGGCCGGCGCGGTGAGCGGTTGCGCCGGGCGAGGACGTTTTCCGGGGATTGAGGGAGTTTGCGGCGAACTTTTTCACTATAGGCAGCCCACGCCGGGAGGGGGACCGGTTTTCAAATGTCCCGGATGAACCGCGAGGCGTAGGAGCGGACCTCCCGCCCGTTTAGGACGTGAAAGCGCCGGATGCGCTCGACGGTCTGGTGCGAGAAACGCCCGAGGGGGATGTGGACGAGGTGTTTTTTGTTGAGGCGGGCGATCTGCCGCCAGCGGGCGAGGGGCGGGGCGGGGGGGGGGG
>DNYS01000281.1:4880-9298 GCA_003506735.1 Nitrospinota bacterium | reverse complement strand
GACGAGGGCGACGGCGCGCTCGCCGGAATGAAAGCAGGCCCCGGCAATGAGCCGCTCTTCGAGCGTGCGCGTATAATCGAAACGCGGATCGCGCCAGATGTCTTCGATATAGCGGGGCGGGAAGAGAAAGAAGGCACCGCCGTAGGTGGACTGGGCAACGCCGGGGCCGATGACGTTCTCCTCGAAGGGAGTGGCGTACATGCAGAGGGTGGATTCTTCCTCGTGTTCGGCGAACCACATGGTGCGCCAGGCGTATTTTTCCGGGTCGGCCGGGGTGTCGAAGAGGAAGATGACGATCTCGAGGGTGCCCCGCGCGGGGGGAATCTCTTTCACGTAGAGATCGCCCGTGTGCCAGTTGCGCAGGGTCTCGCGCATATCGATGCCATCCTTGATGGAGGTGGTGAATTTTTCACTCCGGGCGAGGTCCTGGCCGAGGAGGGCCTTGGCCTGTTCGCGCACGTGGGTGTGGAAGCTTTCAATCTGAATGTCCTCGGGTGGCCAGGAGCACTGGGTGAAGGGGTTCCAGCGCTGGCGCCATTCCTGTTTGCGGATGGCGGGGGGGTTGGGCTTGAGGGAGATGTTCCTCCAGACGACCTCGGAGCCGCCGAGGCGGTTCTTGATCGTGGCGAGGCCGCTGTCTGGAAATTCGGCCTCCCCGATTCCGGCGCGTACGCTGTCGATCCGGCCGTCTTCCTCCTGGTAGGGATACTGGCGGGCAGTTTCGGCGAGGGTCAGAGCAAAAGCGTCGCCGGCGATCTGCTTGGCGGCGAGGACGAGGGTGAACAGGTCAGGGGTGAGGCGGCGGGACTGGAGGGTGAGGTTGCGGACGTACTGGAGGAAAATCTGGATCCGCTGGGGAGTGATCCAGTTCAGGGCGGGCTTGTACTCGCGCAGCCACTCGGAGCGGGCCTCGAGGATGAGCTCCTTCACACCGTCGATGGACAGGTTGCGGTCGGTGCGGAGTTCCTCGCGGCATTTTTCGTAGAGAGCGGTGATGAAGGGAAGCTCGCCCAGGATGAAGGCGAGGGTGGCGCTCTCGACGGGGTAGCGTTTCGGAGCCGGAGGCGCGGCCCCGGTATCAGGCGGGGGGGCCTCGTCCAGATAGGCCTGGCGCACCCAGGGCCAATCCAGCGCCGGGCAAACGAAGGCGATCTTTTTGTAGCCCTCCTCTTCCAGCCCGCGCAGGCGGGCCGCCATCCAGCGCAACCGGTCCTCCCGCTGGCTGCCCGGGACGGGCCTCGGCGCGGCGGTCAGGAGAGCGGCTGCGAAGGCTTCGGCCGGCACTTTTTTCAGGGCATAGGGGTCGGGGAGGATATTGGTCTCGGGATGGAAAGAGGCGACCTCGATATCCACCCAAGCGCGAGGGATTCGCTCTTCCATCGCCGTGCGCAGGGCCGCGATGACGGGCTGGCAGGGATCGATGGGCACGAAATTTATTGTGTCGGCCGTCTCCTCCTCCCAGGCAGGAGAGTCTTCTTCGGAGCGGGGGGGATATTCTTCATCTTCTTCCGAGGGCAAATCATATTCTTCATCTTCAAAGGCTCTATCCCACGAGGCATTCATCTCCCCGGTGAATATCCTCTCCTTGGCGGCTACGATAGAGACGGCGGGAAGGTCCAGGACGCCTTCCTCGACATCTTTCCGGAACGATTCGGGCAGCGGCAGTGCGATGCAGTCCGGCTCCATGCGCAGGAGACGGTCCCGCACCTCGACGGCGAAATCACCCGAGCCGTGGATGACTGGCAGGACGAGGATTTTTTCCGAGATGGAAAGAAACGAGGTCATCTCTCTAGCCATCGCCCCGGTCAGGATGAAGGGGGCTGTCGCCGCCGAAGAAGATGTCTCCAAAGTTCATCGGTGGCAGCTCGTCCCCCAGCGCCTGGCGGCGGTGCCGGGCAAGTCCTCGCAAATCGAGGGCCTCATCGCCCAGGACTTTTCCGAGCGATTCGCGCCAAGCCTCGTCCCGGGAAAGAGGATGCGCCGGGTCCTGAGCGAGGCGCTTCAGGGCGTACTGGAGGATGTGGAGCCCATCGCGCGGAGAGTAGTCGAGATCGAGGCCGTGGGCCTCCTGGAGGAATTCCACCGTCATGGCAAGCATCTCATCGCCCGCGAAGGGAAGGTGGTAGCGGAGGATGGCGAGCTCATCCTCCCGGTCCGGGAATTCGAGCAAAAGGGTGGGCTGGAGCCGGGAGAGGATATAATCGGGCACCTCGTAGGTCGAGGCGTCCTCGTTCATCGTCACACAGCAGCGGAACTCGCGGTGGGCGGGGATGGTAATCCCGGCGACGATGGACTCGGTATAGCGCCGGTGATCGAGCAGGGGGGCCAGCGAGGCCCAGCTTTTCTCGCTCATTCGGTTGCCCTCGTCGATGACGCAGATTCCGCCCCGGATCATGGCGGTCACGAGGGGCGAGGCGTGGTAGGCGATGCGTCCCGATTCGGCAAGGACGGGCGTCACGAGCAGGTCCTCGGGCCGGGTGTCGGCAGTGGCCTGGAAGATATAGAGCTCCTGGCCCCGGTCGCGGGCGGCGGCCATGGCGAGGGTGGTCTTCCCGATTCCAGGCGGACCCGTGATTCGGGGCGAGAGGGGGAGGTCCTCCTCGGCCACGATCAGCCAGCAGGCCTGGAGCTGATCGAGCGCCTCGCGCTGGCCGATCCACTCCTGGTCGGCCCCCGCCGGGCGGCTGAGGTGTAGATGGACGCCATCGATCTCGGCGCTGGCACCCACGGTTTTTGGATCTTCATGCACGGTACGCTCCTTCTATGCCTTTTTCGGGCCGTAGTTCGATTTCACATCGAAGGCGGGTGTGGCCGCCGAAATGTAGGAGAGCATCTCGCTCCCCGAATTGACGATATAGTGAGGCACGTTTCCTGGCACATGAGCCATCTCACCTACCTCGAGTTCGCGGCTCTCGGCACCAATGTGCATCCTGCCCCTGCCAGCGATAACGACATAAACCTGCTCTGGTTCGTGGCGATTTTCCGCCTGAGCGGCGCCGGGCGCAACGTCCACCCACGTGATGGAAAGGTTGCTCTCCGCCGCGTCCCCCGCCTGCAGCAGAATATGGGAGCAAAGCCCGTCAAGCTCCCCCCCGGGGTGAATCGGCTTTGCCCCTGACGTACATGATTCGTCCTCCCCTGACGCCCGGGCCCCCTCAGCCCTCGCCCAGCAACCGGCTCGGTTTGAGCGGCTTGAACCGCCTCAGGCGGAATTTCTCCGCCGCATGCTTTTCGACATGCGCAACGGCCTCATCGATGGAGTCGGTCACGAGAAAGAGATCGAGATCCGACTCCGATATCGTCCCCTCCTCGGCCATCAGCTCCAGAAAAACGATCAACGGCCGCCAGTATTTCTCGCCCATGAGGACAACTGGAAAGTGGGCGATCTTCCCTGTCTGTATCAGGGTGACGGCCTCGAACACCTCGTCCATCGTTCCCATCCCGCCGGGCAGGCCGATGAATCCATAAGAGTACTTGAACAGGAACACCTTGCGTATGAAAAAATAGTGGATGTCCACCCAGCGGTCGAGATAGGGGTTGGGGGCCTGCTCTATGGGAAGGGAGATGTTGCAACCGACAGACTTTCCCCCGGCCTCGCGCGCTCCCCGGTTGGCCGCCTCCATCAGGCCGGGACCGCCGCCGGTCATCACCGTGAAGCCCATCCGGGAGACCGAGGCCCCGATTTTCCGGCCGAGCTCGTAGTAGGGATGCCCCTCCCCGATGCGGGCCGAGCCGAAAATGGTGATGCAGGGCCCCACGAAGTGAAACACCCGGAAGCCCTTGATGAAATCCCGCGCCATCCGGAACACGAAACCGAGCTCGCTTCTCCGCGAACTCGGCCCTTCCAGAAAAACCTGCTCGTGGTTCCCCGAGCCGAAAATACTCGCCATCGCTCCTCCATTCCCGCGTGAAACAGACGGGAGAATCTTTTCCGCCCCGCCGTGACGCCCTCATTATCCCAAACTTCGCCGGAGATTGCTCGCTGGGCGCAAAATGCACCTAATCCGGTACACCGTTTGGGATAAATCACATGTGATATATTGAGCCCTGTTTTTCGCCCCATGGAGAGACGATGAACCTGTTCGAGGACCTGAAGGGCCGCGGCCTCATTCACGATTATACGGACCAGCCCGAACTCTTCGACGCCCTCGGGCTCGGCGGGTTGACGCTCTATTGCGGTTTCGACCCCACGGCCGAGAGCCTCCATATCGGAAGCCTCCTGCCCATCACCGGCCTTATGCGCTTTCAGCGGGCCGGACACCGCCCCCTGGCCCTGGTAGGCGGGGCGACGGGAATGATCGGCGACCCCTCGGGCAAGTCCGAGGAGCGGAACCTGCTCGGCGCCGACGCCCTGGCCCGGAACATTGAGGGCATCCGCGCCCAGCTGGGAAATTTTCTCGACTTCGGGGCCGGCAAAA
>DNYS01000281.1:0-4806 GCA_003506735.1 Nitrospinota bacterium | reverse complement strand
TTACATGATGGGGAAAGAGTCCGTTAAGGCGCGAATTTCCAAGGCCGGGATCTCGTTCACCGAATTCAGCTACATGATTCTCCAGGCCTACGACTTTCATCACCTTTTCGGCGCCGAGGGCTGCACCCTCCAGATCGGCGGCTCGGATCAGTGGGGNNNAACATCACCGCCGGCATCGAGCTTATCCGGCGCAGCCGGAGAAAGACCGCCTTCGGCATCACCTTCCCCCTCATCACCAACTCGGACGGAAGGAAGTTCGGAAAGACCGAGGAGGGCAGCATTTGGCTCGATCCCGCGAGAACGAGCCCCTACCGCTTTTATCAGTACTGGATTCAGACGGGCGACAGCGATGTGGGCCGCTTCCTGCGCTATTTCACCTTCCTCTCCCTGGAAGAAATCAAATCGGTCGAAAATGCCCACGCGGAACACCCCGAGTGGCGCGAGGGCCAAAATCGCTTGGCCTTGGAAATTACGGCCCTCGTCCACGGAGCCGAGACCGCCCAAAGCAACGTCCGGGCCGCCCGGATTCTTTTCGGCGGATCGCTCGATGGCATCGAAGAACGGGATTTGCTCACCGCCGCCGCTGAAATGCCGCGCACCGCGCGGACGGACACGCTCCCGGTTCCTCTAGTGGATGTGCTTGTGGAATCTGGATTATGCAAATCCAAATCAATGGCCCGAAAGGACATTTCGGGCGGCGGAATTTATGTCAACAACAACCGGATGGGCGGGGAAAACGCCCAGATATCAAGCGGCGACCTGTTGTTTGGCCGCTACGTTTTGCTCAGGAAAGGGAAAAAGAACTATCATCTCCTTGAGATAAAATCGTAATACGGTACCCTTGTATCGGGCCTCATTTCAGAGGAGTGAGATAATGAGCATTCTCGACCAGCTCAAGGACGGCAAGGACCCTGAACCCGAAAAAGCGCCGGAGGCTCCTCCGGCCCAACAGCCTCCTCCCGCGGTAGCGCCCCGGAAACAGGGCGTCCGGCTCGGCTCCCAGGCCACCGCCCAGTCCCAGGCCAGCGGTCAACCCCGGCAAGCCCCCGCCGCTGGAGCCCTTCTGGAGAAAAAGCCCCCGCCCCAGGCTGCCGAGGGCGAGGAAGCGCCCGATGAAGAGCCGGCCGGGGAATACGATCCCCTGAGCCTCATGACGCCCCGGACGATCGAGGACCTGGGAGTGCGGCGCGACTTTCTGATGCCCCACATTCTCAAGACCATTTTCGTTCTGGACAGCTTCACGGTGGCCGAGGCCGCCGAGCGGCTCTGCCTTCCCATGAAAATCACGAACGACCTGCTCGAGGAGTGGAAGGATCTCAAGAGCGTTGAGATAACCTCGGCGAGCGGCTACCAGGCAGCCTTGCGCCGCTACACGATGACGACCGAGGGCCGCCGCCGCGCGCGCGAGTACATGCGCCTGAGCGGCTACATCGGCCCGGTGCCGGTCCCGATCACGTACTACCGCGAGATGGTCAGGCGCCAGACCGTCCTCGGGGTCAAGATGAACAAAGAGGGACTCAAGAAGGCGCTCTCTCATCTCGTCGTCAGCGACAAGCTCTTCAATCCGCTCGGACCGGCGATCAACTCGGGCCGGACCATCTTCCTCTACGGCCCGCCGGGAAACGGCAAGACGGCCACCGCCGTCGCCCTCTCATCGCTCCTGGGCGGGCTCATCGCTATCCCGAAGGCAGTCGAGATCGACGGGTTTGTCATGCGCCTTTATGACCCCTCGATTCATCAAGCCCAGGGCGATCAGCCCGAGGATACGCGGTGGCTGAGGTGCAAGCGCCCCATTGTTGTCGTCGGGGGCGAGTTGACCATCGAAATGATGGAACTCCGGATGGACTCAAGCTCGAACACCTACGAGGCCCCGCCCCACGTCAAATCGAACAACGGCATTTTTATTCTCGACGACTTCGGGCGCCAGCTCGTGCGCCCGCGCGACCTTCTCAACCGCTGGATCGTCCTCCTCGAAAACCGGGTGGACTATCTCTCCCTGCACACCGGGAACAAGATCGAGCTCCCCTTCGATCAGCTCGTCATCTTCAGCACCAATATCAACCCCAAGGACCTCCTCGACGAGGCGTTCATGCGGCGGCTCCGCCACAAAATTTTCATCGGCCCGCTCAAACCGCACGGGTTCCAGAAGGCGTTCAAGATGGCCTGCATAAGCAAGAAAGTTCCCTTCAACGCGGAGGTTTTCGACACCCTCATCAAGGAGGTGTACGAGCCCAAGGAGCTGCCCTTCAACGGTTGCCACCTGCGGGACCTCCTCGACCATCTCATTGACCTGGCCAAATTCGAGGAAAAGCAGCCCGAGATGACCAACGATCTGCTCTTGCGAGCCTGCGAGAGTTATTTCGTGCAAATCGAGGACGACAGCAGCGAATCGTTCACTTCATCCGCCGGCGTCGCGGACCTCCTGAAGTAACCGGTATCCAAACCACCCTGTCACCGAGAGGCAATAAATCTTTGCGCCATTTCACGAAAGCCCACCCGGCGGCATGAACCCCCGGGAAAGCTTCCCTGCCGACGGGGGGGCCACCTACGGCGAGATGTCCGCCCTCTACCACACCTGGAAATGGCGGATTCTCATCGCCTACTGCGTGTTCTACTCCATGAACTACATGGGGCGGTTCAACTTCAGCATCATCCAGTCGGAAATCATCGCAGATCTCGGAATCACCCGCGCCGATACGGGATGGATCAACTCTTGGATGTTCTGGGGCTTCGCATTCGGCGACTTCGTCCACGGCCGCTTCGCCGAGCGGTACGGCTACAGGCGGATTCTCCTCCTGGGAGCGATCGGAACCGGGCTATTCAACGTCATCGCCAGCTTCGGAACCACGATCAACACCCTGCTCGTCCCCTGGGCCATTGTCGGTTTCGTGAACGCCGCCACCTGGGCACCCGGCATTGGGATTCTCGCCCAGTGGTGGGGGCGGCGGGAGCGCGGCCGGGTCATGGGCCTTGTGGGAACGGCGGCGGGCTTCGCGATGCTCGTCGTTTGGATCGTGACGCCCTGGGTGGCGGCGAGCTACGGCTGGCGGGCTGCGTTGCGCTACCCTCCCCTGGTCATCTCGCTGCTGGGCATCGTCTTTTACTTTGTGGCGCGGGACAAGCCCAGCGATGTGGGACTTCCGGAATATGTCGAGTCCGACGAGGTATCCATCGAGGCCGAATCCTCCTCCGAGGGCAGTGAGCACGGCATCCGGGCCTATCTTCACCTGCTCTCCAACTGGCGCTTTTTCATCGCCTGCCAGGTAAAGGGGCTAGACAATGTGGTGCGCTACGGGATCGTCTCTTGGGCGCCGCTCTATTACATACATGCCGGCGGGATGGACCTTCGGGAGATGGGCTGGGTCACGTTCGCCTACCCCCTGGGCTACATGTGGGGGCCGATCTGCGGGGGCTACATCTCGGACAAATTCTTCCACAGCAACCGCTCACGGGTCATCGTCATCTCCGGCTTTCTCAGCGGGGCGGCCCTCATGGGCATCGCCCTCTCCCCGGCGAACAGCATCCCCCTGGCCGTCTTTTTCCTCATCGTGGGCGGATTTTTCGTCAACATGTCTCCCATTCAGGCGCTGGCCGTCGATCTGGCAGGAAGAAAACTCGCAGCCACGGCATCGGGCGTGCTCGATGCCCATGGCTATTTGTACGGCGGTGCCCAGGCCTGGTTTTTCGGCTGGCTCTCGCTGGCGGTGCCGAACGGGTGGTTTTGGGTCTTCACCATCATGGCGGCGACGCGGCTTATCAGCGTGGCGGCGATATCGCGCGTGCGGGCGTGAGACTTCCTATCCTTTGACGGCCTTCAGAATCTCCAGTCGGATTTGGTCCTCCTCCCCGCCGAATTTCTCGAAAAGGTATTCAAGCACCCGCCGGCGCCAAGCGGCGCGGTGGACCTCGTCCGGCTGAAGATAGCGCGAGGCCGCGAAACGCCAGAGACCGTTTTCTCCCCGGAGAAACAAATCCGCCCGGATGTCGGGCTGATGCGCGAGACGGACGGCTGCCAGCAGATCTTTCCCCGCCGAAAGATCGAAGCGGAACCTTTTCTCGGCGCCACCGAAGCGGACCCGGAGAGATACGGCGTCTTTCTCTCCTTTGCCGGGCTCGGCCAACTCGGCCGAAACCGCCTCGGGGGCGGCGGTGACATCGGCGCCGAAGATGAGATAGGTGTCGCCCCCCACCAAAAGCCTCCCGGACGATGTACTGCCCAATAATTCGCTCAGCCAGTCGGCCAGCTTCTCGCGCCCGGTGGAGGCAACCGGCGTCTCTCCCTCGCCCAAAAGCAGGAGACGCCCGGACCACGCCACCAGCGAGGAGATGAGCGGGTGCACCGGGCGGAGGGCCTCGGCCTCCCAGGGCGTGATCCCCTCCAGGGCGGCTTCGAGACTCCCCTGAACCTCCGCGAGGGTTTGCCCGAGCGCGGATTGGCCCGCCCCGCCGGATTGCAGGGCCGCCTTCAGGGCCTCGGCGGCGGCCAGGCGGCCGGCCAGGGCTTCGAGATGGGGATGTCCTCCGGCCTTCGGGAAAAGCGCCAGTTCCGAGTCCATCTCCCCGCCCAGCCCATTCTCGGCCATCCATTCGGCCAGATCGAACGGCAGGGGGATGAGTCCCAAATGTGGGTCGCGGAAGCGTCTCCAGTACCCTCGCGCCCCCTGAAGGGCGGCCTCGGCGGCCCCCTCGCCGCGGATGTCCCAAACCCCGGCCAACTCGGCGCGAATCGAACTCTCGCTCTCCCCCCGGTCGAGCGCTCTCGCGAGGCGGCGGAGCAGGAGGCTGAAAAAAGCCGCCTGCGCCCGC
>DNYS01000083.1:4111-5265 GCA_003506735.1 Nitrospinota bacterium | reverse complement strand
CAGGTCGAGCACCCCGGCGAGGATCGTGAATACTTTGTAGGGGATCGGGGTGAACCCGGCAATTCCCACCGCCCAGGCGTCGTAGGTGCGGAAGTAATCCTGTACGAGGAGGTATTTGTCCATGGCGCCATAGAAGGCCAGGATCTGCTTGCCGATGGCGTCAAAGAGGACAAGGCCGATGGTGTAACCCACAACACCCCCGATGACGGAGGCCGCCGAGCATACGGCGGCGAAAAAGAAGGCGCGCCTCGGCTTGCCCAGCGAGAGCGCCATGAGGAGCGGATCGGGCGGAAGCGGAAAGAAGATCGATTCGGTGAACGACAGGGCCGCCAGGGCGGAGGTCCCATAATGCGAATCCGCCCACCCGAGAACCCAGTCGTAGAGCTGGCGGATTTTACGCATCGGGCAGTTCCACCGAGGGAAACGCCCTGAGCTGCGCATACACCTCGTCCCGGTAGGCCTGAAGGGATTTCTCGTCCTCGGCCTCGAAGCGGCACACGATGACGGGTTGGGTGTTCGAGGCGCGGACGAGGCCCCACCCCTTCTCGAAGTTGATGCGCACTCCGTCCACCTCGATCGTTTCGTATTTTTCCCGAAAATGGGCGCGGAGGGTTTCGACGATCTCGAATTTTTCCTCGTCCGTGCACCCGATCCGAAGCTCGGGCGTGGCGATCGAGGCGGGGATTTCCGCCATCCGCTTGGCCAGGGTCCGGCTGTCCGAGGCGAGGAGGTGGAGCAGGCGCGCCGCCGCGTAAATCGCATCGTCGTAGCCCAGGTAGCCGTCTGCAAAAAAAATGTGGCCGGACAACTCCCCGGCCAGCGGGGCGTTTTCGGCCACGAGGTTGGCGCGGACGAGCGAGTGCCCGGTGGGCGACATGACGGGGCGGCCGCCCATGGCGTCAATCGCCTCGGCCAACCGGGATGAGCATTTTACGTCGAACACGACGGCCTCGCCCGGCCGCCGGGCGAGGATGGGCCCCGCGTAGAGGATCAAAAGCTCGTCTCCCCAAACGATTCGCCCGGTCGAATCGACCGCTCCAATCCGGTCCCCGTCCCCGTCGAGGGCGACGCCGGCCTCGGCCCCGGTTTCCTGAACAGTTGCGATCAGGGATTCGAGATTGGCCGGGATGGTGGGGTCCGGATGGTGGTTGGGG